>NZ_LJHU01000114.1 GCF_001295975.1 Brevundimonas sp. AAP58
TCCGTCTCCTCCGCTGCGCTACGGAGCCACCTCCCCCAACGGGGGAGGATTATAGCGATGCGCCCCCTCGCCATCTTCGACATCGACGGCACCCTGGTCGACAGCCGCGCCTCCATCTTCCAGGCCGCCACCGAGGCCGCCCGCGCGCTGGGCCTGCCCGAGCCCGACTACGACCGCGTCCGCCGCATCGTGGGCCTCAGCCTGCCCGAGGCCCTGGCCACCCTCGAACCCGACCTGACCCCGCCCGAGCTCGACCGCTTCGTCGAGGGCTTCCGCCAGTGCTTCCACCGCCTCTACGCCGAGGGTCACGAGGAGCCGCTCTACCCCGGCGCGACCTGGCTGCTGCGCCGCCTGCACCGCGACGGCTGGCGTCTGTCGCTGGCGACCGGCCAGAACCGCAAGGGCGTGGCCCGGAACCTCGCCCGCGAGGGCTGGGCCGACCTCTTCGTCTCCTCCCACTGCGCCGAGGACGGCCCGGGCAAGCCGCACCCCGCCATGCTGAACGCCGCCCTCGCCGCCGCCGCCTGCGAGCCCGCCAGCGCCATCATGATCGGCGACACCACCCACGACATCGTCATGGCCATCAACGCCGGCGTCCGTCCCCAGGGGGTCGCCTGGGGCTTCCATACGGCCGAGGAACTGTGGTCAGCGGGCGCGATCGATGTGGCTCCTGACTTCGATGCGCTCGAAGCGGCCCTCCATCGCGCCCTTGTCGGCGAGGTCACGCTGGCGGCAGCTGCGTCCTGAACAACTCCCAGGCCAGTTCGGCGAACTCGACATCCCGGTTCTGGGGACCGAAGGCCGGCTCCGAGACAAGCGCAACCCGGCTGGACGACGCATGTCCCCCGCCGTTCAGCCGCGACCAGTAGAGCGGCGCGATCCCGACATAGCGCACCAGCACCGCGCTGCCGCCGTCGTTCGGGTCGATCTCGACGGTCTCGGTCTGCGGCGTGACCGAGGTCAGGCCGTTGTAGATCAGCCAGCGGTCTCGCGTCCCCTCGGCCCCGATCACCCGTCCGCCCGTGCCGACCCCGACCGGGCCGCCGTCGTAGGGCATGAGGGGATCCGCTGTCCCATGCTGCATCAGGATCGGCACGACCCGCGACGGGGGCCCGCTGCAGGGACCGGGCAAGGGATTGGCGGGCAGGTTGGCCGCGCTGATCGCCACTCCAGCCACGCGATTGGACCGTTCGATGGCATAGCGGAAGGTCATCAGTCCACCGTTCGAGGTGCCTGTCATGAACACCCGTGTGTTGTTGATCCTCAGTTCGCCCTCCAGCCGGGTCAGCAGGGCGTCGAGGAAGCCGACGTCATCGGCCTCGCCGTTCTAAGTCGTGTCCCCGCGACAGTCGTTCCAGCGGTTGGACAGGCCATCCGGATAGACCACCACCAGCCCCTCCCGATCCGCGATGGTGCGGAACACCGACAGGGGCTGGACCCCCAGACGGGAGGACGACAGGGCCGATCCCGTGCCGCCATGCAGGACCACGATCAGGGCGCGGGCCTGGGTCAGGGCGGGCGGCACATGCACCAGAAATCCCCGGGATACCCCGCCAACCGTCAGGGTGTGGGAGGACAGGCCCGCAGGGTAGGGGACGCCTGACGGAGGGGGCGGCGGCGGCGGAGGCGGTGGAGGAGGCGGCTGTGTCGGCGGAGTCGTCGGGCCGGACGTCCCTCCATCGCCACCACCACCACCGCCGCATCCGGCGCACAGCAGCGCCAGTCCCGCCGCCAGGGTCGCAGCCGTCACCGCAGGTCGCATCATCTCCTCCCGGTTGCTGGCTGTCGAACGCTTGGGCGTGCCCCTTCCGTCGGGTGCCCCTTCATCTGGCCCCGGTTTGCGACTATCGGCGGCGCATGAGCCACATCCCCAACCTCGACCCTAACGTCGCCGCCCGGAAGGGCTTTCGCGAGTCCGAGGAGCGCCAGAAGCGCTTCTGGACAGACGTCACCGTCGAACCCCGCGACGCAGGCTTCACGGTCCTGCTGGACGGTCGCGCGCCGAAGACCCCGGCCGGAGCGCCATACGCCCTCCCGACCGAGCCACTCGCCCGCCTCGTCGCCGACGAATGGGCGGCGCAAGGCGAGTTCATCGAGCCTGCGACCATGTTCGCCACCCGCCTGGCCGCCACCGCGATCGACCGCGTCTCCCAGGCCCGCGAGGCCGTCGCCGGGGAGATCGCGACCTACGCCGGCTCCGATCTCCTCTGTTACCTCGCCGAGGACCCGACATCCCTGGTCGAGCAGCAGGCCCGCCAGTGGACCCCCTGGCGCGACTGGGCCGCGTCCGAACTCGGCGTCTCGCTGGAACCCGTCGAAGGCATCATCCACCGCCCCCAGTCGCCGCAGGCCGTCGCCCGCGTCCGCGACCTGGCCCTGTCGCTCGACGATTTCGCCCTGTCCGCCCTCGCCATGGCCACGCCGCTCCTGGGCAGCGCCGTCCTCGCACTGGCCCTCCAGCGCGGCGCCCTGACCGGCGAGGCCGCCTTCGAGCTCTCCCGCCTCGACGAAGCCTTCCAGGAAAGCCGCTGGGGCGTCGACGAGGAAGCCGCCGACCGCACCGCCGCCCGGCGAGGCGAGGCGGTCCTTCTTGAGCGGTGGATCCGGGCCCTTAATCCTCACCCGTAGGGGGAGGGGGACCGCGAAGCGGTGGAGGGGGCCGGCCACGCACTCGCTCTGCGATGCTCGCGATAAGGCCCTCCAGATTCGACAGAACGTCTCGAGCCGCGATCCGGTAGACCGCTATCCCTCTCGCCTCCAACCAGACGGTCCGACGCAGATCATGCGTTGCCTGATCGGGATGCAGGTGTCCATCGCCGTTGATCTCAAGCGCCAGCCGGGCTTCATCGCAATAGAAGTCCAGAATGTAGGGTCCGAGAGGATGTTGTCGCCGAAACCGGGCTCTTGCGACGCGGCGCCCGCGAACCGCCGTCCACAGGATCACCTCCGGGAGGGTGAGTTTGCGCCGAAGCTCCCTGGCGCGGTTGATGGTCAGCTTTGGGGCTTCCATTTGTGGACGATAGGCTGGGTTTGAGCGCCCGTCAGGCCCCCTCCGTCTCCTCCGCTGCGCTCCGGATCCACCTCCCCCAACGGGGGAGGATTTACTCGCGCGCGGCCCCTCCTTAAGCCTCCCCCCAAGGAGTCTCGCCCATGCACGCCATTCTCGAACAGCTCGAAGCCCGCCGCGCCGCCGCCCGTCTGGGGGGAGGCGACGCCCGCATCGCCGCCCAGCACGCCAAGGGCAAGCTGACCGCCCGCGAACGCATCGAGGTCCTTCTGGACGAGGGCAGCTTTGAAGAGACCGACATGTTCGTGGAGCACCGCTCCCACCAGTTCGGCATGGAGAAGCAGCGCGTCCCCGGCGACGGCGTCGTCACCGGTCGCGGCACCATCGGCGGCCGTCTGGTCTATGTCTTCTCCAAGGATTTCACGGTCTTCGGCGGCTCTCTTAGCGGCGCCCACGCGGCCAAGATCGTCAAGCTGATGGGCATGGCGCTCACCAACGGCGCCCCGATCATCGGCCTGTATGACGCCGGCGGCGCCCGCATCCAGGAGGGCGTCGAGAGCCTGGCCGGCTACGCCGACATCTTCCTCCAGAACACCCTGGCCTCGGGCGTCATCCCCCAGATCAGCGTCATCATGGGCCCCTGCGCGGGCGGCGACGTCTATTCGCCCGCCATCACCGACTTCATCTTCATGGTGAAGGACACCTCCTACATGTACGTGACCGGCCCGGACGTGGTGAAGACGGTCACCAACGAGGTCGTCAGTCACGAGGACCTGGGCGGCGCGCGCGTCCACGCGGGCAAGTCCGGCGTCGCCGACGGGGCCTTCGAGAACGACATCGAGGCCCTGATGGAGGTCCGCCGCCTGATCGGCTTTTTGCCCCTGTCCAACCGCGAGAAGCCCCCCGTCCGCGACAGCTACGACGACCCCGAGCGAGACGAGGACAGCCTCGACACCCTGGTCCCCGCCAATCCGAACCAGCCCTATGACATGAAGGAGTTGATCCTGAAGACGGTCGACGAGGCCGACTTCTTCGAGATCGGTGCGGATTTCGCCAAGAACATCGTCTGCGGCTTCGGCCGGCTGGACGGCCAGCCCGTCGGCGTGGTCGCCAACCAGCCCCAGGTGCTGGCGGGCGTGCTCGACATCGACAGCAGCCGCAAGGCCGCCCGCTTCGTCCGCTTCTGCGACGCCTTCGGCATTCCTCTGGTGACCTTCGTGGACGTGCCCGGCTTCATGCCCGGCACGCGCCAGGAGTACGGTGGCCTGATCAAGCACGGCGCCAAGCTGCTGTTCGCCTATGCCGAGGCCACGGTGCCCAAGCTGACCGTGATCACGCGCAAGGCCTACGGCGGCGCCTATGACGTCATGAGCTCCAAACACCTGCGCGGCGACGTCAACTACGCCTGGCCCTCGGCCGAGATCGCCGTCATGGGTGCCAAGGGCGCCGTCGAGATCATCTTCCGCAAGGAGGCCGGCGACCCCGAGGCCCTGGCGGCGCGCGAGGCGGAATACAAGGAACGCTTCGCCAATCCGTTCGTGGCGGCGGGCCTGGGTTACATCGACGACGTGATCATGCCCCACGGTACGCGGCGCCGCCTGATCAAGGCGCTACGGACGCTGAAGGGGAAGCAGCAGAGCAATCCGTGGAAGAAGCACGATAACATTCCGCTTTAGGGAAGTCAGGCATGATCGCTTCTCTCGTTGTTGTCGGCGCCTTGGGCTTGGCTCAAGCGAACCCGGTCCCGGATAGATGCGAGTTCCTTCGCGCTGTTCTCGTCGCACAGTGGCCGCTGGAGGCACCGGGCACCAAAGAGACTTTCTACCTTGATCAGCAAACCCGTGAGCGGCCCATCTTCTTGGAAAGCGACGGGACGACACCGGTGGTAGCGGACGCGGCCTTTGTCGCTGAGCTCTTCGGCGCTTTAGATCCCGATGAACTGCAGGCGATTACGCCTCATCTTGATGAGTTTGCCTCGTATTTCGAGACTGGCACATCAACGGCCATGAGGTGCGAGTTCCCCGGCCTGCGAGTGACACCTGCCGCTGTTTCGCGCGAAGGTCTGCTGGACGATCAGGATGCGCTCCAGTTTCCCCGGATCAGTCTAGGCGAACCGATGTTTTCGGCGGATGGCCGTTTCGCTATGGGCGGATACGCTTGGAGCTTTGTGCCCTATCGCTGGATGCAGGACGACTGCCTTTTCGAGCGGGTGGACGGGGAGTGGCGCATCGTTGAATGCGTTCTGTATCCGCTGAAGCGTTGATGCTCGCAGCCTGACCAACCTCCTCTTCCTCTGCTCCCGCAACCGCCTCCGCTCGCCGACGGCCGAGCGGGTGTTCGCCGACTGGCCGGGGGTGGAGACGGCGTTGGCGGGTTCCCCCCTCGAAATGGCAAGTCGCTCAGCCTGCCACATGTGCGTGATAGTACTCTGCCGCTTCGTCCAGAGTGATGCCCTCCCGCTGATGGATCGCCAAAGGGTGGTCGGTGGGCTCAAGTTCAACCTCGGGGCGCTGTCGGTGATCTTGCGGCAGAACTTGGCATTTGAGCCCCATAGTCTCCGGATAGCCGGGCAGGGCGTTTGAGAACCAACCGAACATCGGCCCCAGCTTCGACTGGTCGTCGTCTTCGAAGCTGTCCCAATAGCGGTCGAAGTTCGTTCTGCTCAGGGTGGACCAGACGCCGAACTCCAGTGTCTGGTCGCTGCCGATAATGGGGAGCGCCAGCACGGCCCGAACATAGAAGTCGGTGTCCTTGAAGCGGCAAAAGTCGCTCTGGAGTTTCCAGTTCGCGGCTCGCTCTTCTTCGCTCGCCCAATCCCAGGGCGCGGGTGCCTTGAAGGCCAGGGCAGGAAAGCCCTCATGGGTTTGACCGCAAGTCGAACAGATGAAGGACATGGGCATGGTTTTGTCCATATCGGCGATGCCTTCGCGATGGTAGCTGCTTAGGGTGACCAACCTCCTCTTCCTCTGCTCCCGCAACCGCCTCCGCTCGCCGACGGCCGAGCGGGTTTTCGCCGACTGGCCTGGGGTGGAGACGGCGTCGGCGGGGCTGGCGCCCGATGCGGACGAGCCCGCGACCTCCGAGCTCATCGAATGGGCCGACATCATCTTCGTCATGGAGCGCGCCCACCGCGCCCGGCTGCAGACGCGGTTCCGAAAGAGCCTGAAGTCCGCCCGCGTCGTCTGCCTCGACATCCCCGACGACTACGCCTTCATGCAGCCCGAACTGGTCGCCCTGCTGAAGAAGAAGGTGGGGCCGTTCCTGCGATGACCCTTCTCCCTCCCCTTCATGGGGAGGGACGGCGGACCCCGGGCTTGACCCGGGGGGAGCCAGGGTGGGGTGCGAACAGGACATCGCACTCCGCACAGACGGACCCCACCCGCGCTCGCCGACGCTCGCGGTCCCTCCCCATGAAGGGGAGGGAGAGAAACGCGCTGTTTTTCTCAATCATCCAACGACGCCGGGATTCCGCGTTACGGATCAGCGCCCCTCTCGTTTGAGACGCGCTGAACGCGCCCTCATATCCGGGTGTGTTACCCTCCCCCTCGGTTCCGTCGCTTGGGAAGGGCGCAAGGCCTTGCGAGCTTGTCGCGGCG
>NZ_LJHU01000115.1 GCF_001295975.1 Brevundimonas sp. AAP58
GCGCGGGGGTGGCGTGGGTGGGATTAAAGAGGCGGCCGCCCCGGCTCCGGGGCGGCCTCATGACCGGCCGCTCTCAGGCGGCCTCCTGTAGGGTTGCGCTGTTGGCGGTCTGGTGAAGGTAGGCGACGGCGCGTTCGGCATGGGCGGCGGCCTGTGTGATCGCACGTTTGTCGTTCTGGAGCACCTGAATCCAGCTGCCGATATAAGCGGCATGATCGGGTCGGGGCTCGATGGCGAGGCCCAGGTCGGCGGCGAGAAAGGCCGCGCCAAGTTCGGCGACCAGTTCTTCGCGGGCATAGCCTTCATCGCCCCAGGTCTTGCGACCGAAACTGCGGTCGAGGCGGGTTTCGTGGCGGGTCCAGTGGATCGTCTCGTGCCCTCGGGTGGCATAGTAGCCTTCGGCGTCGTGGAAAGCCTCAAACGGGGGAAGCTGGATGCGGTCGTCGGTGACGCTGTAAAAGGCCCGGTTGCCGCCGTGGCGCACCTCGGCGGGGATGCCTGAAAAGAACGCTTCGGCCTGTTCGATCCTGTCGAAGGCGGGGGCAGGGGCCTCGATGGGGGCCGGGGTGAAGCGTTCCGGCAAGCCCTCGATCTGCTCGATGTTGAAGACGGTATAGGATTTGAGGAAGCGGAAGCCGTCTTCGCGGTCCTCTCCGGTCTGTTCGTCCGGCTTGGTGGTGGTGCTGCTGCCGTAATAGACGACGGGGGCACCTTTTTCGCCCTTGCGCACCTGAGCGCCAAGGCTTTGGGCTTGGCGGTAGGTCATCCATGTCGCCGAGGCGTAGCCGGATGCGACGGCCTCCATCCAAAGCAGAATGACGTTGATGCCGCGATAGGGTTCACCTGTCGCTCGCAGGGGGCGGGTCACACGCCCTGCGAGGGCGTCACTGCTCCAAGGCTTGAGCCAAGGGCGGACGCCTTGGTCCAGCTCGGCCAGAATGCGGTCGGTGATACGGGTGTAGGGGTCTTGGGGTTTGTCGGTTGTGGTCATGGCTCCTTGCTCCTTCTGATCCGCGCAGCGGGTCATGCGCCGCGCATGACCCCTGCCGACCCGGCGAGGGGCGGAGAGGGAGGGGGGCCAGGGCCTTGTGCCGCTGGGTGGTGCGGGCGCAGACGAAGGCGAGCCTCGGCCAGCAAAGAAGGCCTTGCGGGGGAGGGAGAGGCAGAGCCTTCTTCCTTCCCACTGTCTTGGGGGTTCAAGGTGCGCCCGGTGGCACCGGAGCTCGATCGGCGCGGCCATAGGCCAGCGCCTCATGCGTCAGGGATCGTGACCCGGCTGGGCCGAAACCCCGGCCCTCGGCTTGATCGAGGGGAGGGGGTTCGGTCGCGCCAGCGATAGAGCCCGACCCGTCAGGGGGACGCCCGGATTGCCACTACCTTTACGCCGCGAAGCGGCGTTCGCCGCCTGTCGGCGGCAGGGGCTCGGCGAGAAGCGGTCCGTATGGTGTCACTTGACACCGCACACCTGTTTTGATAGCCTAGGCTATGAAGATCAGGAACGTGGTCCACAAGGGATTGCGACGTTTCATCGAAAGCGATGATGCCAGCGGGTTGCAGCCCGCCGTCGTGTCCAAGATCCGCCGCATGGTGACTTTCCTCCAGGACATGGAGCGAGAGGACGAGCTGCGGACGGTGCCGAGTTGGAAGGCCCATATGCTGACCGGCGACCGCAAAGGCACATGGAGCCTGTTCGTCACTAAGAACTGGCGGATGACGTTTCGGATCGATCAGGACGAGATCGAGATCATCGACCTGGACTACGAGGATTACCACTAGGAGGTGGCTATGAACGCGATTTCTGGTTTCCGCTTGAAGAACCCTGCCCATCCGGGCGGCTTTGTGAAGCACGAGATCATTGAGCCTCTGGGGCTGTCGGTCACTGCGGCGGCCGAGGTGCTGGGGGTGACGCGGGCGACGCTTTCGACGCTGCTCAATGAGCGGGCGCACCTGTCTCCGGAGATGGCCTTGCGGATTGAAAAGGCCTTCGGCGTGTCGATGGATACGCTGATGCGGATGCAGAACAGCTACGACATCGCCCAGGCCCGCAGCCGGGAAGGGGAGATCAAGGTCGCGCCCTTCAAGGGCAAGCCGCTCGATCCCCAGCCCGCGATGATTTGAGGGGGCTGAATGACGGGGCGCTCACTCGAACTGTATTTCATCGACGGCAAGCCCGACGGGATGCTGACGGCTGAGGTCTTTAACTGGACCGGCCACGTCCTGATGACGCCCCGCACCCAGATCGCTGAGGCCCTCGCACGTAAGGAGGCCCGCTACACGGGCGTCTATGTCCTCCTGGGCGACAAAGAGGGGGAGCCCTACGCCTATATCGGCGAGGCGGAGGACATCAGCGACCGGATCAGGTCGCATGATGCCAGACGCGAGTGGTGGACGACGGCTGTGCTCATCACGTCGGCCGCGAACAACCTCAACAAGGCCCATGTGAAGTATCTTGAAGCCCGCCTGGTCGAGATCGCCCGGTCGATCGGCAAGGTGCCGCTGGAGAACGGGAACACGCCTGCACGCTCCAGCCTGTCCGAGGCCGGCCAGGCGAACATGGAGTCCTTCCTCGACTATCTCCTGATGGTCCTGCCCGCCCTCAGGATCGATATGTTCCTGAGCAGTCGGCGGACGCTTCGCGCCGCCGTGGCGGCTCCCTCGGCCGAAAGCCCGGGCGTGAGCTTCGAGCTGAATCTCCGCAAACACGGCATCACCGCGCGAGCGGTCCTCCGGGACGGAGAGTTTGTCGTCCAGGCGGGATCGACGGCCCGGCGCGAATGGTCCGGCATCGGCACTGAGGCCTCGGGCTATGCCCAGCTGCACGGCGAGCTGTGCCGGACCGGCGTGCTGGTTCCGCAGGGAGACGTCAGCGTCTTCACCTCCGACTATGCCTTCGGCAGCGCGAGCGGGGCAGCCGCCGTCGTTTGCGGCCGTCCTTCCAACGGGACGTTGGAATGGAGGGTCCAGGGCCAGGCCACAACCTACAAAGAATGGGAAGCCACGCGGCTTTCTGACGTCACGTAGTGACCTCCGCACCGCGACGTGTGCCCAAGGTGATAGTCACGGGCCGAAGCCTTCGGTTTCCGATCCACAAGGGCAGGCCCGTTTTACGGAGTCGAGCCGACACGCCACGCGGTTCGCCTTGTGTTCTTTTCGCCTTGTCTGCTGCCTCAGAGTGCTGCACTATGATGCACGCTCACCTGGGGAGGTCGAAAATGACGGCCAAGCACCGCATCACGGTAAATCTCGAAGAAGCTGAATATGCTGCCCTTCAGCGCATTGCCGAGGGTGCCGACCGTTCTCTCGCTTGGGTTGGGCGCAGGGCGATCGTCGATTTTATCGAACAGCAAGAGCGCGATTCTGCGCCATTACTAGCCGAGCTCGCAGTAGTGAGCTCTTCGGCAAGGCAACCCGCACGATGAAATATCTTGGTGGGCAGATATTCAAGGGTGACTGCCTAGACGTCATGCGGCGACTTGACGACGCATCCGTTGACATGATTCTTTGCGACTTGCCTTACGGCACCACCCAAAACAAATGGGACAGCATCATACCTCTCGAAGAGTTGTGGGATGAATACCAACGGATAATCAAGCCGAAAGGTGTAATCGCTCTAAGCTCGCAGGGAATATTCACAGCACGACTCATCTTGAGCAATGCTGACTGGTTCCGATACAAGTTCGTATGGGTTAAGAGCAAGCCTACTAATTTCCTGAACGCTCGACGCCAGCCTCTACGCCAACACGAAGACATCTGCGTTTTTTACGGCAAGCAGCCGAATTATAGACCGGTAATGTCGAAAGGTGAGCCCTACGATAAGGGAACACGGAAAGCGCAATACACCGGAAGCTACGGCGACTTTCGGCCTGTACAGGTCAAGAGTGATGGAGAGAGATTTCCAACTGACACTCTCTATTGCAAAACCGCTGAAAGCGAGGCGGGAGGAAGGGTCTGGCACCCTACGCAGAAGCCGGTTGCGCTAGGCCGCTATCTCATTCGTATGTTCACGGGGGAAGGCGATGTCGTCCTCGACAATGCTTTCGGGAGCGGTAGCTTCCTGGTCGCGGCAGCTTTGGAAGGTCGACGATTTATCGGTATCGAGAAGAACGAGGAAGTTCACCTCTTCAAAGAGAAGCGTATCGACTATATCAAAGTCGCAAAAGAGCGGCTTGCTGAAGTGGAAGCCGCTATGAAGGCAAAGCAGCCTCCACCGCCACTGTTCTCTGCTCTACAGCCCGCAGCTCGGGCGGGTCAGCCGAATAGGCGAGGAATGGTCGATGTTGACGCGGTGATCCGTGATGCTGAAAGGCAAGCGGTATGAGTGGCGGTGCCGCAACCTACAACGAGCGGTCTTGGGCCATCGACCTGATTGGTCACCTGAAGCATCTGGCAACGTCGAACAATCGCTCGGTCAAGGATGCGGGCGGGGAGCAGACCGTCAAAGCGGAAGGCGGGAGCCTGTTCCCCGATGTCCTACTGTTCGGAGATCGCGCAACCGCTCGCATTTTGCAGGGCTGGGAATTGAAGATGCCCGATACGGGCATCGACGACTTCGAGTTCCGGGATAACGCGGAAACCAAAGCGCGAGCCTTGGGCTTGGACAGCTTTCTCCTATGGAACGTGTCTCACGCCCATTTATATATTCGCGACGCTCCGACCGACGAATTTGTTCGTCGCCAGGCTTGGGACGATCTTGCTGATATCACGACGCGAACAGCGGTCGTCAGCAACCGTAAGCGCTGGGAGGCGCTGGCCGGAGAAATCTTCCATCATTTGAATGATCTTTTCGACCGAGGCTCACTCCAGGGTCGCCAGTTCATAGACGCCTACAGAAGCGGCGGTGTGACTTCCCTGATCATGGAGAATGCTGGTTCAGTCGCTGAGGCGCTGATCATAGCCGCCCGGAGAGATGCGCGTTTACGCGCCGAGATGACGCTCTGGTGGGATCGATCTAGAGCAGAATACGCGGGCGGCACGATGGAGCAAGTGCTGGCTCAAGCGGTCATTTCTAACTGGATCGGCAAGATTCTCTTCGGCCATATCTTGCGAGAAAAAGACACCCGCGCCCAGCGAGTGGCTGCGATCGGTGATGAAACGACTCCGGAGGAAGCTCTCGCTCTCTTCAGGCAGCTTTCCGAAGATTGTAACTTCTGGACGATTTTCTCGGACAGCATCGGCCTCGCCGTGATCCCAGATGTAGTCTGGGGTCAGCTCAAGCAGTTTAACAAGCTCCTTTCCGATCTGCGCGTGGGGTCAGTTGATCAAGGGCAGCTTTCAGGTGTGCTTGAAGCGACCGTGGAAGTGGCTGTGCGCAAACTACGTGGCCAATATCCGACGCCCATCGAGCTCGCCCGGCTTCTGGTGCATCTCTGCGTCCGCGATACGGTCGATGACAGAGTGCTCGATCCGTGCTGCGGCAGCGGAACAATCGCGCGCGCCGCGCTGGAGCAAAAGCTAACGGCCGGGGTTGGGTTAGATCGCGTAGCTGAGACGGTGTTCGCAGGCGACCAAGATCCCCAGGCAGTTCAGATCGCCACTTTCGCGCTGGCGAAACCGAGTCTCATGCATATGCCGCTGCGGATCTTCCAACGTGATGCTTTCACCTTGGAACCAACAACCGCGATCGACTTTCGCAATCCGACCGACGGCACAGTTTTCACCGAGGCGTTGGGGAACTTCGACGCGATCACGAGCAATTTGCCCTTCGTCGCTCAAGAGGGCAGGAAACAGTATGGCAATGCACTCGATCGCGTCGCTGCTGGGATGGGTGAAGAGGGCGAACGATTCACCCGCCGAGCCGACGTCGCTGCTTATCTCCCCTTCTCTTTACACCCGCTGCTCGTCGAAGGTGGGCGGCTTGGCATCATCATCACAAACGCTTGGCTCGGCACCGACTGGGGCGACGCTTTCTATAATCTGCTTGGTCGCTACTATGATCTAAAGGCAGTTGTGACATCAGGTGCGGGACGTTGGTTCCAGAATAGTGAGGTAGTCACCAACATTCTGGTGATGGAGAAAAAGGCTGATCCCGCCCAAGAGAACGGCGATATCAAGTTTATCGTGCTGACTCGGCCATTAGAGGAGCTGGCCGACGAAGACGCCGTGCAGATTGCGGCCGCCCAAATCGAGCTGGGCCAGACGCAAAACGACACCATGACCATCCGGGCGATCAGTCCTGCTGATCTGGCACGTTTCCGACGGCTCGGGCTCGGCGGCAACGCGCAGTTCTCCGACTGCGATTGGGTTCTGAGCCTTCCTCTGACCCCGCTCAAGGACCTCTTTACCGTGCGGCGTGGCGAGCGGCGCGGCATGAACACCCTGTTCTACCCTCGACCCGGCCACGGTATCGAGGCGGATTACATCAAGCCCCTGGCCAAGAGCCCCACCGACTTTTCGCGCCTGCGCTGCCCGGCAGCCAAGGAGGCATTTTCATGCTCACGCACAGAAGAGGAGCTCGCTGCGCTTGGTCACACCGGAGCGCTCAACTGGATCAGACGCTTCAAGACGCCGGAAAACATAGAAAAGCTCGGGACTACCGGACTGCTTTGGTATGAGATGAAAGCGGACGCGCTCACCGATTTGGTGATGTTCATCAACTACGGTGACCGATTGTTCGTGGGACGGGTCGACCCGCCAGCTTTCGCCGACCAACGGCTAGTGAGGTTGGAGCCCAAAGGTGCAGTAGACATCGACCTTGCCCACGCTCTGCTCAACTCCACAATCTCGATGTTCATCATCGAAGGTATGGGCTTTGGCAGAGGGCTTGGCGCTCTCGACCTGAATAAGGATCGTATCGAAAACTATATGCAAATCCTCGATCCAGCACGCCTCGATCAAGCTGGAATCAAGGCGATCAAGGACGCCTTTACGCCCCTCCTGGCCCGCGACGTGCTCAATGTGGCCGACGAACTGGAACAGGCTGATCGTCACGCTTTTGACGATGCGATCATATCAGCCTTCGGCTTGGACCTCGACCGAGAGCGAATTTACGATGCGGTGCTTTCACTTGTGGAGATTCGTCGGACAGCACTCGAATGATGCACGGAGACCAGGACTTCGACGACGGGGAAGGCGACTTGTTGTCGCCACTGACCGAAACTGAATTCCTACAGCTCTTGCTACGCGATTTTCACGACGACCTTCCGGGGCGTATCACCAGATTGCGTTATCTCGCCGATCAGGCGGGCACTTTGGGATCAGCTGGTGCAATGATTGTAGGCGGCTCACCGGCCTACAATGCTTACACGGAAGCAAGATCTTCGTTCGTGAATGGCAACTACGCTGCCACGATTATTCTATGCCAGGCTATGGCAGAAAATCTGCTCGCCGCCGCTGTGCGCCTTGACGGAACAGAGGTCCCGAACCGGGTGGCCTTCGCCGAGACACTGCGTCTCTGTGAAGCCAAAGGATATGTCACAAGACCAGATTGTGAGGCTCTGAAGAAGCTCGCCAATCTCCGAAATCCTCTGGCCCACTATCGGAGCCTCGACGACCCGACACACGTTGACCGGCGGTCTCTGAATGAAAAGACGCATTTCCTGGAGATTCTGGAGCGCGACGCATTCTTTGCGGTGGCACTCATCATGCACATTCTGTCCAAGAGGCCTTTTCGTATCGGCAGTTAGCGTCAAAAGCCTTCCCTTTTGACGCCGCCCTCCCGCCTCCAGGATTTCAACGGGTTGCGCGTCTCATAAGTCCGTTTCAAAAGTCGATGATGAAAATCGGCTACGCCCGCGTCTCAACAGACGATCAGAACCTCGACCTCCAGCGGCGGGCGCTCTCCGGCGCCGGGTGCATGGATATCTTCACCGATCAGGTCTCCGGCACCGCGAGCCGTCGGCCTGGCCTCGACGAGGCCCTTGCGCGGTGTAGCGCGGGTGACGTGCTCGTGGTCTGGCGTCTCGACCGGCTGGGCCGGTCGCTGTCCCACCTGATCGACGTGATCCAGCAGCTCGGCAAGCGCGACGTCGGCTTCGTCTCTCTTTCGGAGAACATCGACACGACGACGGCGGGGGGTCGCCTTGTCTTTCACCTGATGGGCGCGATTGCCGAATTCGAGCGGGCGCTGATCGTCGAACGGACACGCGCCGGGATAGAGGCGGCGAAAAAGCGCGGCAAGCACATGGGGCGGCCGATCGCTCTGACGGCCGCACAAGTGCGCCATGCACGGGCCCTGATCGACGGGGGCGAAAGCCCCGGAGCGGTCGCGGCCAGCCTGAGCGTTAGCCGTTCGACCTTGTATCGGGCGTTGAAGGCGCGAGCGCCGGGGGGCTAGTGCCCCCCGACTCCCTCAGCCTTGGGCTTGGGCTGATAGGCCCGCATGATGATCCGGCCTTGCAGCGGCACGGCCTCGCACTTGATGCTGAAGCCCTTGCCGTCACGGTTCGGCCAGGCCGCTCCGATCTTCGTCCAGTTGGCCTGCTGGCCGCTGCCTTCGACGCGATAGAGGATGAAGGCGGGGGAGTTGGTGGTTTCGGTCGCCATGTGAATGCTCCTTTCGGGTTCTGGGCCACAACCGCTGCGGCCTCTGTGGAGAGGCAGGCGCGGCTCAAGGGGCGCAGGGTCATGCTGGCCGAAGGGCCACCCGAACGGGGAAGCTGCACAAGCCGCCAAGGCACGCAGGCGGCGCGGAAGCGCACGCGATTGACGCTAGACCTGGCTGCGCCAGAGAGGATCCGCAAATAGGGTCGCGAGGGCTGTGGCTGCTCGAAAGGTGCCCGCTGGGGGCGACCGTGCCGACGACACCGCTCCACCTCGGCCGAGGCCTCGGAAGGGGCATCTGGACGATCCCGGCCGGGCTCTTGAATCCCGGGCGGACGATGCTCTGGCGAGGTCGGATAATGTATCTTCCGGAAAATGCGGGCTAGCCAAAGGCGGGGACAGGGGCATTGCCGGGGCGCTTCCCCCGGCGTGAACCAGGCCGACAGGCCTTCATTTCCGCAGCTCTGGCAGGATCGGGACTATTCCTCGCAAGCCTGACGGCTCTTCCTCTGGCGTTGCAGCCCTTCGGGTGCGTGGCGTCCCGACGCCCGCCTTGCCGAGTGCAGGAAGGCCGCGATCGGCGCGGTTCTCACCGACAGGAGGAACACCATGCAACACATCATCGCTTTGGAAACCCGCAGCACGAACGAACTCAATTTCATGATGCGCGACGCGCACGAGCGCCTCTATGCCGCGCCCACAGGATCACCGGAGCAGCGTCTGGCGAGAGCGGCGATCGACATGATCTCCCTGTCCTTGATGCAGCGTTTCGGCTGAGGAGAAGCGCCGCCGGCGATGCCGGCGGCGCGTCCTCGCTAGAAGAGGCTCATCTGACGGTGCGCGGCTTGGTGGGCCTGCCATTCCGGGCTCGCCGCCTCGTCCTCGATCCAAGCCTTGGCAAAGTCCAGCGGCCCGCCGTAGCTCTCGACGGCGGCCTTGCTGGTGAAGTGGGACCGATAGCCGGTTTCGGTGATCGGCAGCGGCGCACGCTGGGGCTGGATCGTCTCGATCTCCAGATGGGCGACGTCCCGACCGGGGCCGGTCATGCCCAGCCATGCCGGGGCATAGCGGACCTCGATCTCGATGCCGGTCCAGGTCAGGCGATGGACCTGATAGGGAAAGGCGCTCTTGATCACATAGTCTTCGGGATCGGGGGCGGTTTCGAGCGCCCCCGCCGCTGCGGCGAGGGTGCCTTCGTCGAGGAACTTGGCGAGGGCCTGCTCGGCGTCTTCGCGCGTGGCGAAGATCTCCGGGCGGGGCTCCTGGCCGTGCTCCGACACGGTCCAGGTGTTGATCAGGCCGCCGCTTTCGGTGCGGGTGAGAACTTCCCAGCTCATGCCGCACCGCCTTCGGTGCGCTTGGCCTCAAGGGCCGCTTTCGCCTCCTCCAGGCTCTGCGCGTTCTCGACGATGCTCCCGGCGTGACGCGCCGCCTCGGCGTAGACCGAGATCGGATGCGCCGGCGTGAAATGCCGGTCGCGCTCGATCGGCAGGCCCAGCGGGCCTCTGACGCTGGTGATTTCAGTGAGGGATACCCAGCCCAGCTCGGGGTGGCCGAGGTCGCAAAGACCGAAGGCGAGATCAGGATTTTCGGGGTCCAGCTCTGTCAAAAGCCATGTGGCGTTGGCGTCGGGGGTGAACAGTTTGACCACGGGTTTGAAGTCGATGCCGCCTGCGCGAGCCGCATTCGCCCTGCCCTGCTCCAGCATCTTGGCCTGCTGCTCTTTGGTGATGATTTTCATGTGTCTGTCCTCTTGGTTCGCGTTGAATTCCCCGAAGGGTGAGGACGGCCCGCCGGGGTCAGGGCGCGGCGTCAGACAGGAAAATTGGGGGGACCTTCAGGGGGAGCCGAGGCTTCCTGTTGACGCCAGGAGCGACCGACTCCGGCAAACGGCCCACGATCCCATTCAGGGGGCAACGCCAGAGGACAGGCGCAGCATCACCGCCTCAGCGGGGCTTGAAGATGCGGGCAAAAAAGCGGGAGCGAAAACGCGCTCTCAGGCTTCGACGGGAACCCCGCGGCGACGGCTGGGCCGCGGTCGTGCCCGGCGTCAGAAAGATTGAAACAGGCTTCCCGGTGTCCTGATCGGTTGTCGTCCCACCTCGGGCAAAGAAGCTGGGCGGAGCTTCACTGTCGCTGCCAGAGGCCTTGCCGGTGGCCGCCGATCGTGCCCGCACGGCGACCGACATGAATCTCGAAACGAGGCTCGGCAGGAGAACGAGTGCAATGTCTCGGACAAAGCGCGATGCCGGGGCGAAGATGGCAACCTCTCGGGGTTGCAGGCTCGGTGTGGGTTGCAGGAAACGCGAGCCTGTCAGCGTGCGCGGTCGTCACGCTCCGGGCCTTCGCGGTTTCGGGTCAAGGCGTCCTGACGGCGTTCTTCGTATTCACGCGCGATCTGACGGGCGCGTTCGTCATCGGCGAGGCGGCGGGCCTTGTCGTCGGCCTGGGTGCGCAACAGGTCCGCCCTCTCCTGTCCCTGACGATCGACGAGATCGTTCAGTTCCGTCCGGTGCTGGAATTCCAGCCCTGACACGAGAAGTCGGGCGGCGTCCTCGCGGGCGGCGTCCGCATCGGCGATGCGGTCATTCTCCCTCGCCTCTCGCGCCAATCGGGCATCCTCGGAGACGGCTTCGCGAAGGGACTGCCACAGGCGCTCAAAAGTCCCCGGCTCCGGAGGTCGATCCGCCTCGGCGCGGCGGGCCTGCTCCTTGGCGAAGGCATCGAAGGCGGCATAGGCACCCTCATTCTGGGCCTGCTGGAGAGCGTCGACCTCCTGGCTGTGGCGAAGCTCCTGCTCGCGCATCTGCTCGGCGTGGCGGGCCTCAATGGTCTCAACGAGCTTTGCGATGCGCTCGCGCACCTTCTCGTCGTCAACGGGAGCGGCAGACGGCTCGGGGGCCGTCTCGGGCGTGGCCTCCCCTTCCCCGCGCTCGCGGATCGCTGCGCGGGCCTCGGCGACGCTGGGAAGATCCTGCGCCTGAATGTCTCCCATGAAGGCGCGGAGGTCTTTGGCGGTGACGCCTGCGATCTGACGGCGAAGACTGAGGACCTCGCCCTCGGGGTCGATCAGGACAAAGTCGCGCCGGTCACCCTTGGCGAGGATATAGCCGCCCTCCTCCAGGGCGGCCTTGAAGGCTGGGCCAGTGTCGCTCGCCTCATATAGGCCAGTGATCTGGTCCTTGCGGGCGCGAGGGTCGATCCCGGTGCGTTCGGACTGCTGCCATTCGGCGTGGGTTATCTTGGACGATGGCGGCTCGGGCTGGGCCTCCCGGTCACGCTTGGCGTGTTTGCCGGGAACGGGCTCATGGCCGAACTCTTCCTCCAGACGGCGGCTGGCGCGTTCGTGGGCCTGATAATTCTGGCTGTCGCTGCGCAGGGTCATCGTGTCGATGTCGGTGCGCTGCCAGACCACATGAATGTGCTGGCGGTCGTTCTTCTCATGCAGGACCACGGCGCGGGGCTGGCCCTGTAAGCCGAGCTCCTGCTCCAGGATCTCGACGGCCCGCGACCACTGCTCCGGGGTCATGGCGTATCGGGCGTCGGGATCGATATTGGCATGATAGAGGCCCTTGGTTCCGCGTGTTCCGTCGGCCAGGGCCTGCCAATCCCGAAAAGCCTCATGCAGGGAGCCGGTCGGCGATTGCAGCTCCAGCACCTTCACGCGCTCGTTGGTGTCCGTGCGCGTCAGGTGTCGGGAGAGGGTTTTAGGCCCTGCCCGGCTTGCGCCCTTGATAATCACCGGAAGGCTCCATGCGGAGGGCGTCGAAGATGGAATCGCGGAGCTGAAGGTAGGCCTGCAAGGCCTCGCGCAACTCGGGCACGTCGGGAGCCTCGCCAGCGTTCACGGTTCTGGCGATCTGGTTGATGTTGTTGCCCACGCGCCCAAGCTCTCCGAGCAACTGGCGCAGCGCAACATGATCGACGGGCGGACGACGCTGGGCACGCGGCCCGGCATTGCCGAGGGCGGCGGCCCGCATGAAGGCTGCGACGGCCATGCCCGCCTTGTCGGCACGGTTGATGACGGCAGCCTTCTCTTCAGGAGTGACGCGGGCATAGAGGGTCTCGGTGCGCTGACGCTTCTCGGACTTGTTCCGGGGCGTCGGTTCAACCGTCATGCCGTGCCTCCTGTCACTGCGGGCGGATGCCCGTGCGTGGGTGCCGGGACACAAGAGTCCTGGCGAGGGGGTCGAGGGGCGCGGTCGCCTCCCGTCAGGTTTCCAAAGGGCGCGAAGGCTCTTTGGTCGGTGCCGCTGCGATCGGCGGTCATGGGTTCCAAGGGAGAATGAAATCTCCAATGGCGGGTTCAGGGCGGGGCCCTGATCCAGGGTGCAGGGGCGGGACGGCTCCTGCTCTGGGGGTTCCACAGGGGGGCGCGAAGGCCCTCCTTGGTCGGGGATGCAACGGGGGCGAAGCACCCCTTGCCAAGCGTGTGGACGGTCAGTCCGCACATGGCTTGCATCTCACGCAAACGCATTTTCAGAATAGCAGAAAGACGCCAAGGATTGGTTAACCCCTTTTGGGCAGCAGCAGGTCCCTCGCCTGATTGACTTGCTGGACGAGCCGGGTCGATCCGCCGGGCCGATCCGGGTGGAGCTGCTTGATCCGGGTCATGTAGGCCGCCGCGATCTCCGCTGGGGACGCCCCCTCTTTCAGCCCGAGGATGTCCAGGGCGTCGGCCTTGCTCATGGGCGGCGGCGGTGGAGGGGGTGGTCGTCGTCCCCCGGACTTGCCGCGTTGATCCTTGCCCGGGCCGCCGGTCTCGCCGCCCTTCCCTTCCCGTCGGCTCTCCTCCCTCTGATGATAGGGGTTGTCATCCACTGCGGTCAGGTCCGGTATCTCGATGCCGTGGGCGACGGCGTGCGGCCGGATGTGGTCTTCAAGTGCCTCGTATATCACCGGGGTCAGGTAGTGAGGGCGTTCGGTCGGGTTGAAGGCGAAGGCGATGCCTGGGCCAAGCGCCATGATCTCGTCGGGGAAAAGGCGGGCGCGACCGGTCTCGCCAAAGCTCCTCCCCTCCCCTCCCTGGCCTGCACTGACGGTCCGGCTAACCGTCTGCACGGTCATCTGTCCGATGGCGCGGCTGAGATACTCAGCCGTGGCGAGGTCGTTGACGTTACAAAACCACTTCCATCTGCAATTGCCGATCAGGGTGTCGGCAGCGGTCCCGTAAATGTCGCGAAGCTGGCTAAGGCTCTGGATGGCGATAGTGTAGTCGAGCCCCGCCCCGCGCATGACCGCAATGTCCCGGACGAAGCGGTCAACCCGCCCCAAGGCCGGAAACTCGTCGATCAGGAACATCCCGCGTATGCCCTTGGCGGCGGGCCTTTCCCGTTTGAACGTCTCGGTGACGGCGGCGAGGAGCAGCCGAAGCCAGGCGGCCTGTGGCTGCATCTGCTCGTCGGGGATGACGATGAAGACAGTCGTCTTCCCATCGACGATGCTGCTGAGCGGAAACGACGAGCGGTTGGTTGCCCTGACGAGCAGCGGATCGGCGGCAAACTGCAGGGCGTCGGCGAGCTGGCTGATCACGCTGCCATACTGACGATCCCCCATCGTCATGAACTGTGCGATCTGCTTTCGCATGGCACCGTCATAGGCGGTGCTGCCCGCCATGTCCTTGAACAGCGTCTCGCGAAGATCCTCCATTTTCTCGCCGCCGCTGAGGAGGTCGGCGATGCCGCCAAGCGTCTTGTCCGGCCCACCCTGGTCGGTGACCCAAAGCAGGAGCGCGGTCAGCATGGAGGCCGCGCTGCGCTGCCAGAAGGGATCGGCCGAAGGGCCGCTGATGGCGATTTGCTCCGCCATGCTGCGGGCGATCGAGACCACGTTCGGGTCGTCGGCTCTCAGAACATCGAGGGGGTTGAACGTGGCCGCCGTGAAACCGGCGGCAGCATAGTTTTCGGCGAGCACCCCCCAGGGATTGATGATGTGAACGGACTGATGGAGGTGGTCGCGCCGAAAGCGGGCGGTGATCGCTGCGTTCTCGCCCTTCGGGTCAATGACGATGATTGAGCTCTGGTAGAGCAGGAGCGTCGGCACAATGACCGTTCTGCCTTTTCCGGTCCCGCTCGGAGCGACGATCAAGGTGTGTGTTTCAGGCGTGCTCAGGATCGGCGCACCCTTCACCACGCCGCCGAGGCCCGGATAGGCGCTCATGCCGAGGTAGACGCCCTGGTTGAGCCCACGGGGCTCATTCATCCTGTTGCGGAACGGCGCATAGTCCGCCGTACCGAAATTGCCGCTCGTCTCTACGGGTGTCTCAAGCGATTTCAGCCATTTCACGAACAGCGTAGCGAGAACGCCGAAAGCGACCAAGCCAACGAGCCAAAGCAGCCATCCGAGGTCGGTGTCTGACCTGGCCTCAGCCTTCTTCGCCTTTGCAACCGCGATGTCCGCTGCGTGTTGCGTCCGGCTGCGGGTCGGACCGGTGATTTCTACAAACTGCTCGCGGATGGCGGATGGAAGATAGAGCGCTGCGACTTCCTCCGCGCGGGACTGGCTATAGTTGAACTCGCCCTCCGCCCCATAAAAATCACGGCGGCGACACCGCCCGAACCTCGGGCAGGCACCGATTTCCTCCAACCGCGCCCTATCAACCAGGTCGTGATAGTAGGCGACATAGAGCTTCTGAAGCCGCCGCACGTCCGGCGGCCGATCCTCGGGACGGATCGACGAAAGGCGCTCAAGCGCCCTATTCAACATCAGCATTCGCCCGGCCTGACGACCGAGGACAACCGTTTCACCTTCTTCGGCCGAAGATTCCTCGATGTCCGCCCTCACTCTCAACGGATCAGGAAAGCCATTGAGGTAGGGGGTGCGTCGCGAGCTCGTCAGGACGCGGCGTGCTTGCCGGGCGGCATCTCGGCGCACGGCGGCCCCCTGCCCTATTGCATCGGCCCGCTCGCCGAATTCAACAATGCCCTCTTTGGCTCCTTGAAGAGTGCGCTCTGAAAAATCGGCCGGGACGCCGTCGCGGCGTCGCTCGGCCTCTATGAGGTCCACATCGATCAAGCGACTTGCGAGCGTGTTAGTTAGCCACTCCCGCGTATCTTGAGCGCGAGCTGACAGGCTCACGGCCAACGCCAGGACCACGATTCCCAGAAGTGTCAGGAGCGTTCTGGGCACCCGTTAAACGGTCCTGTGGCTGTTACCGCTTCTTGCCGGTGTGCTGAGATTCGAGGGCGTCCAGCGCGAGATCGAGGACGGCACCCAAGGGTTGTTTCAAGTCGTCGGCGATGCGGTAAAGCCTGTCAATCGTCTCGGCGGTTGCCTTCACATTGATCTGCTGATTGCGGCCGGTCGTGTAGCGCCGCCGGGCCTTCGTGACCGGTGCGGCTGGGGCCTTTTCAGTGGATCGGGCCTTGCGGCTGGGAAAGCCTGCGGCCTCGGCGATCTGCTCGATCGCGGCGGCGGGTGGCGGCGGCTTGATCTGGGGCTCGAAGTCGCTGAGATCACCGAATGGATTGGCGCGGTCGGTGCTCATGCCGCCACCTCTTTAGTCCGAGTGGAGGTGCCCCCCCTCCCCTCGCGCAGCTTCTCGATGATTTCGGCGGCGATCTGGGCGGCGTTGGCGACGGCCTTGTCGAGGTTCGGCACGTCTTTCGGATTCAGGGTCTCCAGCGTCCGGCGGAATGAGAACATGGCGCGGAAGGCTTCGCGCTCGTGAAGCTGGGCTTTGAGGACGGGGATGCCCGCATCTTCAAGGCCGTGCTGGATGTGGCCCATTGTGCGCGTGCGGATGATGGGGCTGGTCCGGGTCAGGAGCACGCCGAAGGGCGTCGCCCGGCCGGACATTTTCTCTTGCTGTTTGACGACGCGAATGGCGCGGCTGGCCTGTTCGGCGTCGAGCTGCGAGCCTTGGGTCGGGATGACCACAAAGTCGGCTTGGCTGACCGCCAGCAAGACGATTTTCGCGGCGGTGCCTTCGAGATCAACGATCACGAAGGGGGACGCGGATGCCGCCTCCTCGATCTTCTCGATGATGTTGTCCTCATCGGCGTCGGCGACGACGCTGAGGTTATCGGGCAGCTCGGCCTCTTTGGACCAGGCGGCGATGGGATGGTTGGGGTCCGCGTCGATGACCGTGACCCGCGCGGCCTTGGCGATCTGAGTGGCGAGGACGAGCGCCGCCGTCGTTTTGCCGACGCCCCCCTTGGGACTGACGAAAACGATGGTTGGCATGGGCACCCCCTCAAGCGGCGTTACTAGATAGCTACCATAGTAGCTACCGGATAGCCGCTGTCAATCGGATAGCTACCCGATACCTCTCGGCTACTTGGTAGCTACCGGCTATCCTTTGATACCGGATAGCTACTTGGTAGCTGTTGTTAACCGAACCCAAGCCGACGTCATGGGATAATTGGGGGAGGCGGTCCCAGGAGACGATTCGAATGGCCGCCGGATCAGGGGGAGATATGACGGTATGGATTGCCTGTGGTGCTGACATCATTGCCGCCGATGTTATCCGGTGGCGCGAGCCGATCTGGGAACGCCGGGGACCGAAAGGGGCCAAGCCCCGCAAAGTCGGCGACCGTGAGGTGGTGGCGGAGGTCATCGACGGGCCTGATGCTGACGGCTGGATGATCTTGTTGGTGCGTGGCTGCACCTTATTGGCTGATTCCCGGCCGGAGGATCAGCTCAAAACGGGCCAGGAAATGCGCCGGAAGGCCACGACGATCACGCGCGGCGAGGCGGCCCGGCTCGAATGGACCGACGAAGCGGCCCGCCGGGCCGTGCGCGGCAGCCGATTTATCCGCCCGGCGCACGGATCGGGCTCAAGTCCCGACGCCCGCGACGTCTGATCAGCGCAGTCCGAATTCGGCCGAAGCCATTAGAGCCTCTCTGAGCGGCCTCGGCCGTCGGGGTAGGGGAGGGGGCCGAAACGGACCTCAAACCCCTTCCTGCCTCTCCGCTCCCCCTCTGGTGGGGTCTTCGGGCACCGCCCTCGCCCCACCCCTTCCTCGCCAAGCCTCTTTGGTTCCGCTTCTCTGATGTCTGGAATCGGGGCGTGTTGTCGAAATACATCCGCCGAAGGCGGACCGGGGCAACGAGCCAACAGGGCAAGCCCTGTTGTCCGATTTCGGGGCGAGGCCGAAGGCCGCTGCCCCTCTTCTTATTTTCTGAATCTATAAGTTCTTAGATTCCGGTCGCGAATATCGTGGCTGTGCAAGGGTTTAGTGGTCATTAGCACAAGGAAACGGGGGCTTAGTGCAAGGGAATGGGGGGCCTTTAGGCAAGGGATCGGGGGGAGTTTGACAAGGAAATGGGGGGCCTCCAGCGCATCGGGCAATCGACTTATCCACAAGGCTCGGGCGGTCGGCGGGGCCGATCTGCCCTGCCGAATAGGACAAGGGATTGGGGGGCCTGGACAGACGAGGGGCGGGAGCGGGCGACTGCCCTGCTGGCGGGCTCGATTGGCCCGCAAAGAGGCCTGTAGAGCGCATTAAGGCAAGAAATTGGGGGGTCTGGACGGCGCTATTCTCCAATGAGTGCAAGGGATCGGGGCGATGGATCGCCCCTCGATCGAGGCCGCGAATCATTATGACAAGGGATTGGGGGGCCTTGCCGCCCTGCCTTGGTCACAAACTAGACAAGGGCTAACAGGGTCGCGCCTTGCACACAAGGCAGTGCGTGTTGCGCTCCCGCCTTGTCTTATGCCATGATTTTCCCGGTTGGCCGAGTCGGCCAGAGGTAAACCCGCCAGTGAGGGCCGGGATGGCGAAGGCGTCTAAGACACTCGATCAGAAGAACAATCTCCAGGGCATGGTCAAGGCCGGGGAGCTGATCGAGATCAAGCAGTCTCATCTGCTGACACTCCAGGACGGGCGCATCTTCGACCGGCTGATCGAGCACGCTTGGCCGACAATCAAGTCGCAGACCGAATTCCGCTGCCCGATCCACATGGTGCGCGGGCCGACGCATCGGGGCTCTGAGCGGGTGCGCGACAGCGTGGCGCGGCTGATGAATACGATGCTGACGGTGCCGTTTCTGGATGAGACGGACGGCAAGCGGAAGGTGCTGCAAACGACGTTGATCGCGGGGACGGTGACGACGGAGGACGAGAACGATCCGACGGGAGAGATCGTCTATTCCTTCTCGCCCCAGCTCCTGCGGGTGCTGCAAAACTCCAACTATTGGGGCCGGATCAAGTCGCACATCTCCTATGCGCTCTCGTCCAAGTATGCCTATCGGCTCTATCAGGCCGTGGCGCTGCGCATTAACCGGGAGATGGTGAGCCAGGACTTCACGGAGGACGGCCTGCGCGAGCTGCTGGCCGTAGCGCCCGGCCAATATGAGAAGTTCACCCACCTGAACCAGTCGGTCATCACGCCAGCGGTCGAAGAGGTGAATGCCTTGACGGACTTCGTGGTCGAGATCGAGCCGATCCGTCCGCTGGGACGGGTGAGGGGGGCGATCTCCGGCTACCGGGTGGGCTGGCGCAAGAAGACCCCGGCGGAGCAGGATGCCGTCCTCGACGAGCTGCTTCGCCACAAGGCGGGGCGCAAGGCCCGCATTCGCGGGACGGTCGAGCGTCTGACGGTCGACGAGACGGTCTGGCTGGGATCTGATGGGCCGACAAGAGCTTTGCCCACGCCGAAACCGACGCCCGGAGCGAGGCCAGCGAGGAGTGGCGAGGCGAAAGAGCAGACGGCCGAGCCGGTCTAGGGATACCGCCTTGGTGACGCCGACTCGAAGAGTTGGCGAACGATCTGGTCAGGATGGGGGAGGCGGCGACTGTGCCCCTGGATGGCGGCCGAGCGGCGCGCGCTCTCTGGCCTCTATAACCGCTGCGGGGCTATTGGAGCCATGCGAACTGCTTGTCGGCCCTGCCTGAGACCGCGCTTCTGATTCAGATCTGATGGCCGCTAAGCCTTAGGCGTCAGCCTAAGAGTCAGCAGCAACATTGCGAGACAAATTGTGCTCGAGAGCGCGAGCGTGGTGGCGACCGAGGCGTCCAGGGCGAGTGCGAACGCCGCTGGCGCGACGGCTTGAAGGTAACGGGCCGGGGTCAGCGCCATCGCCTGCCGGACAGCATAGCGGTCCGGGCCATAGATCTGGAGAGGAAGGACCCCTGACGCGACGGACAGCAAACCGTTTCCGAGACCCTGGCCTATGGGCAGCAAGACTACGGCCTTCCCCGCCCCGATCAGGGCTGCAAAGGCCCCCGCCGGGTGCAGCAGGCAGGCGATGCGCACGGTCGTCAACGGGTGGGACTTCTGGAGAACGACGAGATCAACGACACGGGCCACAATCGCGCTGATCGCCATCAGCCCTGCAGCCCAGGCTGCCTCCGTGGCTGTCATGCCGAGGCCCGCCAGGATGCGCGGAAGGTGCGCCGCCATAGCCGTCGAGACCAGCCACGCCCCCGCGAACAGGCCGGCGATCTGAAACATCCTTCGGTCCCACACGATACGATCAGGCTTAGCGGCTTCAGTAGAGATGCCGCCGCCGCCGTCCTTTCGCCGGCGCGGCACGAGGGCGAGGGTGAGGGGCGTGCAAAGCAGGAGATGAGCCAGCGCCCATGAACCGCAGGCGAGACGCCAGTCTCCCGCCTCCAGTAATGCCCGGCTGATCGGCCACCCGAGCCCTCCTCCGAGCGCTCCGATCAGGGATACGGCGGTGATCCCACGGCGCGCCTCGGTCCCTCGAAGGTCCACCAGGATGGCGAATGCCGTCCCGTAGAGACCGGAGCCCATGCCGACGCCCAACAGCGTGATGCCGAGCCAGAGTTGGATTGGAGACCCAGCCGTGCACATGACCAGAAGCGCCACGGCGAAGGCGACATGCGCCGATGCCAGCACCGTGCGTCCGCCACGGCGCTCTATTGCGCGGCCTGCGAAGGGCGTGAGGACGGCCGAAAGGAGAAAGGCTGCGGAGAGCGCGGCGAAGAGGTCGGCCGGTTGTCCTCCTGTCGCGCGCGCCATGGGATCGGCGAGGACCCCCAGGAGATAGTAGCTCGACGCGAAGGCGACCATTTGGCCGAGGCCGAGCGTCGGAACGAGAAGCCGATTGCGCATAACGCGCAGTCGCCTGCTTGTGACCGATCGGGAAGCGACTTATCGAGCCCAACATGTTCGAAAATCTCACAGCGCCGAGAGGCCTGCCCTCTCTCAACGCCCTGAGAGCGTTTGAGGCGATGGCGCGATTGGGAGGCGCCACTCGCGCTGCGGCGGAGTTGAACGTCACACACAGCGCCGTCAGTCGGCAGGTCAAGGCACTGGAGGCGTCCTTGGGCGTGCGGCTCTTTGAGGGACCCAAGTCAGCACTCCGGCTGACCAGTGCAGGTGGTGAACTGCTTGCGGGGCTAACGCCGGGTTTTGATGCACTCAGCGAAGCCGTTCGTCGTGTCCGCGTGCGCGATAGCGTCACGATCGCTATCCACAACAGCCTGGCCGTGAAGTGGCTGATTCCACGGTTGGGGGACTTTGAACGCGAGAACACCCGCCTGACGCTCGAGCTGAGTGACCTGCCTGTCGAGGCTGTAAGGGCGCGGCAGGCTGATCTTGTGGTTCGTTTGCTGGACGGCCCAAGGCTCCTTGAGCCCGATGTGCATCCCCTGGCGGAGAACCACATCGGCGTCGTTTTTGCGGAAGGGCTCGGAGATAGGTTGGCGGAACTGCCACGGCTGGTGGCCGCCAGCCACTTGCGAGGTTGGGTGGACTGGGAACGGATTACGGGTCTCGCGATCCCCCATAACAGGACGCGATCTCTCTCCCACCTGCATCACGTCATCGATGCGGCCATGTCAGGGCTCGGAAGTGCCGTTCTGCCTTGGGTTCTGGTCTCGGAAGCGGTTCAGAACGGAGAGCTTGTGGCTCCTTGGGGCTTTGTTCCGGATGGGGGCCGCCTCGTCGCCGTTGGGTCAGAACAAACCTCGGCGGCGGTAAGAAAGACTCTTCAATGGCTGCGGACACAAGCTCCCGATGGGCCTGCCTCCCCCCCGGACAATGCGGAGCCTGCATTCCTTGATGCTGGCTGAAACGCTAAGGCTTCATGTCCCACTTCGCCAAACGCTTCAGTGGAACAGGGAGCTGATGGACGGTACCCGAAGTGGATAGCACGCAAGCCTGATTCAGATTCGGGAACCATGAAGGCACTGGGTACTAGGCGTCCCGAGCCGGCTTCTTTTCTTCCCGCATGGTATCAAGAAGCTGCTGCATGAGGCGGATCAAGCTCTGACGGTCGGCCGGTCGGAGGCGCATGAGCGCATCCTCACTTATCTCACGAGCAGCACTGGTAGCTGGGACCTCAAGGAAGCGGGCCTTCTCGGTCAAGCAAATGATCTGAGAGCGTCCATCCGATGGATGGGGAGAGCGTTCGATCAGGCCGTCCCTTTCCATCCTCTTGAGCGTGTTCGCGAGCGTCGCCTGCTCGACGTCCAGCCTCTCCACCAGCTGCGCCTGTGTCAGGCCGTCGTCATTCCATAGCTCGATGAGGGTCATGAATTGAGCTGGCGCGAGGCCGATTGGCGCTATGGCGTCGTGCAGGCGATGGGCAAATAGCCGGGCCAAATGATTGGTCAGATAGCCGGCCGACTGATCCTTCTGAAATCCCAAATCGCGCTCCTAAAACATAGCTTGCTATTCATATACGGATAGCATACTATGTACTTACATCCAACGGAGGTTATCATGCGACTGGTGATTTTTGCCATGATGCTAGGGCTGGGGATCGTGACGAGCTCGGTCGCCCGCGCTCAGGAGGTGATCCTCATCAACGTCTTCGAGGTGCCGGAAGGCCAGGTCGAGGAAACGATCGAAGCTTGGGAGGTGGCGAGAAGCTTCCTGAGTCAGCAACCCGGGTACGTTTCCACCACGCTTCACAGGTCAATCACGCCAGACGCGCGCTTCGAACTCATCAACGTCGCCGTCTGGAGCAGTCCAGAGGCCTTCAGAAGCGCGTCTGAGCGGATGGTTTCTGAGGCCATCATGCCGCCCGTGGCAGGCCTCCGCTTCTCACCGGCCCTGTACACTGTGGTCCGTCAGGATCCTTCGAGTGGGCCCGATCAGCCATGAAAGCCGCATCAAAAAAACTCTCCCTCTGCTGCCCCGACCAACGGCGCTTTGCTGTCGGAGCCAGCGTCGCCAGCGATTTGGGACTGACGCCCGATCGATGGCAGGTTCTGGACGTCGTCTACTCTGCAGCCGAACCGATCTCGGTTACGGACCTTGCCCGCAACCTCGGCGAGGCGCGACCGAGCGTTCAGCGGATCGTCAAGGAGATGGTCTGGGACCAGCTTCTCACGCTGTCCACGAACGCGCAGCGCCCGCAAACCCGGCGTGTGCTTATGACCCTGCAGGGTGAGGCAAGCTATGCCGCCGCTACAATCCGGCTC
Organism: Brevundimonas sp. AAP58; assembly: GCF_001295975.1. GTDB lineage: Bacteria > Pseudomonadota > Alphaproteobacteria > Caulobacterales > Caulobacteraceae > Brevundimonas. The sequence continues at coordinate 22,817 of NZ_LJHU01000115.1, forward strand.
ATTCGGTCAGTTCGCAGGCTGAGCGAGCGCCTGACCGCGAATGACGCCGATATGGCCCATCCTGCTTTGCGGGCCATGCCTTACCCCCTGCTCAACGAACTCAGGCCACTGGGAGGCGGTCATGACCTGGAAAAGTCAGCCTGACCGATACGGTCTCGTTGCGATAGCTATTCACTGGACGAGTGCGGCCTTGATCATCGGCCTGATGGCTGCGGGCTTCGCTGCCGCCAATGTCGACGATCCCGCGACGAAGGCGCTGGTATTGCGCCTGCACGCGCCGCTCGGCGTTCTGGTGCTCCTGCTGACACTGGCTCGTCTTTTGTGGTGGGCGCTTGGTGACCGCAAACCCCGGCCGAAGCCCGGAGAGCCCGCCTGGCGCGTCCGCTTGGCCAAGGCTACGCACGTTGGCCTGATTTTCGTCACCCTGGGCTTGGCGGCATCGGGCATTGCCCTTTTCGCCCTATCGGGGGCGGCTCCTATTGTGTTCGGAGGACCGCCACAGGCGTTGCCCGATTTCTGGGACTTTCCACCGCGCTATGCCCACGCCGTTCTGGCGCGCGGCGCGGCCGTCCTGATCGCGTTGCATGTGTCGGCCGCTCTTTATCACCACGTCGTTTTGAAAGACCGGCTGCTTAGCCGCATGGGGATCGGGCGGTGACTGAGAAACGCGGCGCTGTCGCGCCTTCATCGTCGCAATCTGCAACAACAGACATGCGACCTTTTCCGGCAAAGGGCTCCTGCTGATATGACCTGGGCGATCTGCATCCTGGCGGCAACCACCTTTCTCATTCACACCTTCATCGGGGGGCCGCGTGTCGCGGCACCGCTGTTGGCGGATACAAGCCTGCCCAAAGCCTCGAAATGGCTGAACTACTTCTGTTGGCACATTGCCACAGTCCTGCTGGCCTTCATGACCGGAGCCTTCGCGTGGTTGGCGCTGAAACCGCAACCGGCGGTACTCGGTCCAGCGCTGGTATTCTTCGGGGCGTTGAGCCTCGTCCTATCGGTTCTGAGCGCAGGCGTAGCCATGCGTGGCGGGATAAACCCGCTGCGCTTTCCGTCAACGAGCCTGTTCGCTGCGATCGCGGTCGTGTGCGCCTTCGATTTCAACCGAATCGTATGAGCGACGCCCCTTAACCCTTGTGGACGCCTGACCGGGAACTACTGGCTCGCAGGGGTATGAGCGCTCGGCCCTGCTAGCAGCTTGGGGTGGACGGGCTTTTGGGTGACCTAGGCAGGGCAGGGGGCTCGGTGATCAGGGTGCGCGTGTCCTGATTGGTCTCGCGCCAGGCGAGGCCGACGGCCTGATTGAAGATGTCGGTCAGATAGTGATCGAATCGCAAGCGGCCCCCGTCGCTCGTTCCCCTTCATTCATTTTACTCCAGAACGCGCCGCCGGTGGCGGCGCGTTCTGCAAATCCTTGATGTTCAATCCTTTCGCCGCGACCAACGGGAGCGGCGCGGGGGTGGCGTGGGTGGGATTAAAGAGGCGG
>NZ_LJHU01000116.1 GCF_001295975.1 Brevundimonas sp. AAP58
CAGGCTGATCGGCCGTCCGTTGGCGTCGGTTACGGCGTGCAGCTTGGTGTTCATGCCGCCTTTGGTGCGTCCAATGAGCCGCCCGGGACCCCCTTTTTTACCCGCAGGCTCGAAGCCGTACGGTGTGCCTTCAGATAGGTCGCGTCGATCATCACGGTGCGCCGCTCGGCGTTACTGTTTGATCCCACGGTTTGATGGTGTGATCCATTCGATGGAATGGAAGGAAGCCATATGGGCCAGGTTCTTCACGGGAGCGCCACGACCACGCACGCCGTTCGAGCAGCAATACAGCGATCGCAAGCTTCACTTTCGACGCTAAGCCGGGAGCTGGAGATCAACCCCAAGACAGTTGCCAAGTGGCGCAAGCGGGCGACGGTTGAGGATCTGAAGACCGGCCCGACGGCCCCGCGCTCGACGACCCTGAGCGAGTCTGAGGAGGGGATGGTGGTTGCGTTTCGGCACCATACGTTGCTTCCGCTCGACGACTGCCTCTACGCCTTGCAGCCAACGATCCCGCATCTGACCCGGTCGGCGCTTCACCGGTGCCTTCAGCGGCACGGGATATCCCGTTTACCGGTGCTGTCAGTCCAACGCGAAGTTGTCTCCACTGAGCGCCGCTAGGGCAGGGGCGGCGAGCTCTATGCGGCGAGCGTCTGCCACTCAGCCAGGGCGGCTGAGCGTCGGGCCTTGTATGTCGTTCTGCTGACAAGGTGACGGTCCTGATTGAAGTGGTTGTGGAAGGCGGCGTGGACGGAGCTGAACTTCTGCAGGGTCTTCATTTGCCGGAACCTCAGCATGGCTCGCTCTCGTCGTCGGAAGGGCAGGTGTGAGTTCTCCACCCTGTTGTTGGCCCACCGGCCGACCTCCTGTTTGGCGGCGTTCCCGAGGTCCTTCATGGCAGCCTTGTAGGAGCGCAGTCCGTCTGTGGTGATCGCCCTGGCGCGTCCATGCCGCTTCATCAGCTTCTTCATGAAGGTGAGAGCTGTCGCTTTGTTCCGGGTCTTGCTGGCAAAGGATTCCAGCACCTCGCCTTCCTGATCCACGGCCCGCCAGAGGTAGTGCATCTCGCCATTGATCTTCACGTAGACCTCGTCGAGGTGCCATCGCCAGTGGGTGAACGAGCGCATCCGCTGGACGCGCTTTCGACGGATCTCCGCGGCGAACATGGGGCCAAACCGGTTCCACCATAGCCGCACCGTCTCGTGGCAGATGTCGATGCCCCGCTCGGCCAGCAGGTCCTCCACGTTCCGGAGCGACAGCGGGTACTTCACGTACATCATCACCACCGTCCGGATCACCTCTGGCGAGCTGTCGAAGTAGCGGAACGGATTGGTGGATTTGGCCATGCCCGTGAGGCTAGGCACCCCGGTGAGCACCGGCAATCAGTTTGGGCTGACAGAGCCGCTGTGACTGTTCACGCGACCACGACCGCCCGCGTGATCCCGAAGCGGAACCGTGCTATCCGGGCGGCCATGAGAAACGCTCCCTGGACCGTGTGGCGCAAGCGCGATCTGGCCTATCAGATCGTGATCCACCTGCTGGCCGTGGTCGGGGCGGTGGCCCTGTTCACCTGGGCGACGGAGGCCCGGGGGCTGGATCGGGTATGGGTCGTCGATGACGCCTGGGTTCTGGACAACATCGAGCGCCGGGTGGTGCCGGTGGCGACCGCCCGGCGTTACTATGCCTTCTGATCCAGCCGGGCGAGCAGGGCCTCGGCCTTCACCAGGACCGCCTCGGTGGCGGTCGGGTCATTCGAGCGGCAAGCGCTGACCAGATCCTCAAGGGTGCCGGCCAGTTTGGCCGCAAAGCGGGCGTTGACCCGATCCTCCGGCGGCTCGCATCCCATGGCGGCCCGCCACGCCCCCGCCTTGTGCTCGAAGTGATAGAAGACGGCCCCGGTCGTGAGGCCCGCCTTGGCCGCGATCAGGCGCATCGTGACCGGGTGATAGCCCAGTTCGGAAAACAGGCCCCGCGCCGCGTCCAGGACCTTCGTCCGCGTCTGCGCCTTGTTCTCTTTGCGAACGCCCATCCCTACTCCCTGAAGCCGGATGCGGCCCGGCGCTCCAGTCTGCGGGACAGGGTCGGGCGCGCGCCGGGCCGCGTGCCGCAGAGTGGGGCCCGTGCGGCGAGCTCGATCCTATACCGGCCAACGACCCGCGCCAGCCCCCGGACAACAAGGGTCGACATCATCGCTCGCCCAGCCAGACCATCCAGATGATCAGGGCGAGGATCAGGGACGTCGAACTGATCAGCTGCATCCATTTCAGGACTCGAAGCTCCGCTTCTCGCTCGAGCGGCGTGCGAGAGGGCTGGCTCCGGATGATCCGAAACAGCGCCCGGCGGTGCATACGGCGAGGGCCGTCGATCGTCATGCGGGGGCCACCGCCGAGATCGTGGCGGTCCACGCTTCATGCCAGCGCCACAGGCCGATCAGCAGCATCGGGACACTGAAGACCAAAAGCCAACGGTCCGACCGGGCGGCGTCGGGGTGCATCGCCTTGCCCTCCCGTCGGCGCTGAATGCTCCACAGCGCGAAGCTGATCCCCAGCGCGCCGGAGATGGCCTGAACCTCGGGCGAAAACAGCAGCGACTGCATCGTTCCACCCTGACACCGGCGCACGCCGTTCGCCAAGACCCCTGACAACCTGGAGACAGACCATGACCGTCGCCCGTCCGGCGTCGCGCCCCCGCGCGTCGCGTTCCCAGATCGTGGCCGCCGTGAAAGCGGCCCATCCCGCCCATGACTTCCGGGGCCGCCTGACCGTCGTCGGCGTGCGCGGCTACTATCGCGACACCCTGGGCGCGGTCGGCCGGAACGACCGGGCCATCTATGACGACGCCCTGTTCCTGGTCTCGGACGACGCCTTCGTGGCGTTCAACGGCAACACCGATCCGAGCGGCTATCGCGCCGGGTCCGGGCGCGGGGCGGGCAAGGGGATGGCCAGCCTGAACCCCGGCCTGTGGCCCGTCTATCGGTTCGACCTGCACAGCGGGAAGTATCTGGCCCTGTGCCAGAGGGCCGGCCGGGTGACCGTCACGCGCGACGGCAACCCGCCCTATGAGGACACCGGCATGTTCGGCATCAACATCCATCGCGGCGGCGTGCGCACGACGTCGAGCGAGGGATGCCAGACGATCCCGCCGGACCAGTGGCCCGCCTTCATCGCCACCGCCCAGGACCAGGCCAAGCGTGCATACGGCGCCGACTGGAAGGGCGAGACGATCACCTATGTACTGCTGGAAGGGCCGATCACGTGATCCGCGGCTTCCTTACCCGCCCGATCGGGCCGCTCGCGCCGCTGGGCTGGCTGATCGCCGGGGTGGCGGTGCTGATCGCCGTCGGCTTCCTGGCCTCGGCGTGGGACCGGATGTGGGCCTGGCTGCCGTGGTCGGACGAGCGCCGGGCCGACCGCGCCGAAACCCGCGCCGACGTCGCCGAGGACCGAGCCCTGTCGGCCGAGCTGGAGGCCGAGGGACAGGCCGACCAGGTCCGCCGCATCGACACCTATGCCCACCAGATCCTGACCATCCAGACCGAGACGGCCGCCGCCTCGGCCGCCGCCCGGAGCGCCCCCGATGCCGACACCCCGCTGGACCCTGCCCGCGCCGATCGCCTGCGCCATCACGATGGCGAGCTGTGCCGAACCGCCCCCGACCTCGCCGGCTGCAGCCCCGCGCTTGACGCTCCCTGAGCTCGCCAGTCGGCCGTGCGCCCTGCATCGGCTGCCAGAGACCCCGACGCTCGCGGATCTCGAGATCGGATACATGACGCGCGGGGCGCAGATCGCGGCCTGCGATGCGGCTCGGCGGCTGGCGGTCGAGACGTTGCAGGCGGAGCGGGGGTTGATCGACCGGCAGGCCAAGGGGCGGGAGCGACGTCCTGATCCCGGCTAGTTGCACGCGCCGTTTCGTTGGCTAGTCGTGCTCGAGACGATGTTCGTGGTATATGTCGTAGAAGAGCATGACGGCCTTATCGGCTAGCACAGTGAGCCGTTTCCCGGCTTCCTTGATTTCAGTCAGTGTGAACTCTGAGACCAGAACATTTCGCTCGTTGCCCTTCTCGGGGCTGAAGCGCCTCATGCGGAATAGTAGAGGCCGCGATCTTCTGTCGGCGACTTCTAGCCACCCGTGAACGAGAGTGTGTCGCTTCGCCTCCCAAGTCGCGATTGCTTTGGTGAGCGCTCGAAGATCGTCTGCGTGCTTCCTGAGTTGACCGGGTGCGTTCGCAATATCCTGGACGCGCTTCAGTCGCGTGGAGAAGTGCAAGGGAAACGGCGATCCAAACTCCGAGTAATCAGGCAAGCGCGAAGCCTTCAATACGAAGTCGGCCATGAGAAACTCGACCTGCGCGTAGCCGCTAATGCACCGGCCTCGGGCCTGAACCATCTGATCGATCGATCGACGGGTTTCGAGGGAGGGCTTCTTGGCCAAAAGCGGGTGTCGCGGGGTCACGCAGCGTCTCGCAGAATGTGGGTCAGCATTGGGCTAGGGTCGAATCCGGCAGCGCCCGCTGCAGCGCCTTCGCCTCATCCCACGGCGCGCGCATCCAGACATCGCGCTCCTCGGCCGTCGTCAGGATCACCGGCATGGCCTTGGGATGGACCGACGCCACCGGCTCGGACGGCTCGGTCGTCAGGAAGGCGAACAGGTCGGCGGTCTCGACGCCCGTCTTGATCTTTCGCACCCCGTTCCAGCCGCGCAGGTGGATGCCGGCGAAGGTCGACAGTGGGGCGTCGCCGGGGAAGGCGAACCAGACCGGGCGATAGCGGCCCTCGGCGTCGCGGCCGGGCTCGCTGAAGGCGTCGAACGGGACGAGGCAGCGGTGCTCGGGGGTCAGCCAGGGCCGCCAGTGCGACGAGCTGGTGTTCCGAACGTTCGTCGTTCCGCTGTCGGGCTCCAGCTCCAGGTAGCGCTTGAAGGCCTCGTCATCGACGACCTGGCCCTTGGCGCGCAGCTTCTCGACCCGTTTCGTCGTGTTCTCCAGCAGGGCCTTCCGCGACGACGGCATGCCCCAGCGAGCCGTGGTCAGGATCGGGCCGCCCGCCTCGTCATCGTGCCGGACGATCGGCGCGGCATAGTCGGGGTAGATGTCGCGCGGCTCCAGATTGCCTGCCTGGTTCGCCAAGGCGCGCGTCAGGGCGAGGATGTCGCCGGGGCCAGAGCGGACGCGGTAGAGGTTGCACATGGGCGGACGTTGTCACGGCGAAGTTGGAGCCGTCTATAGAGCGGACCTTCTCAACGTCTGCTGAGGGTGGGAAGCGGACGCCGATTGGTCATCGACTAGCGGACATCTTAAACCGCGCTCGTCTTACAGGTGCATCCAGGCGGTCGCGGGCGCCGCCTTAGGTGGGTCTGTCCGACGAAGCGGAACGTCCAATCCCGGAGAGCTGCAACTCGTCCCAATCAGGCGGACATTCGCCAAAGCAGGCATCAGGTTGGATCGGTCATCACAGGAGATACCTATGACCCGTTTGAACCGCTCCGTTTTCGCCGCCGTAGGCGCTCTAGTCATGTCCAGCGCCCTGACGCTCATCCCTGTCTCCGCTTCAGCCCAGACGGCCGCCGAGGCGGCTGTCCGTGCCGTCTATATGGACGGCATCGAAGCCTTTAACCGCCAAGACCTCGAAGTCTTCCTTCGCCAGTTCGGCGACGACGTCGAAATGTACACTCCGACGGGTTGGCTGCGCGGCAAGGCCGCTGTGCGTGAGCGTTTCGTGCAAACCTTCGCCGGATATCCCGCCGCAAGAATGGAAATCGAAGAGCTCAGCGCCCGTCAGGTTGGCGAGGAAACTGTGATCGTCGACTTCAGATGGCGTGCCTATCCGGGCGGCGAGGGTCCCGCCTTCCATGGCCTGGCCTCCGGCGTTTACGTCTTGCGTGGCGGCCACTGGGTCGAGGTTCTGGAGCATGAGACCGTAACCAAGATCGATCCCGGCGCCGCTGTCCCGCACGCCGGTTCATAACAGTCTGGTGGCCGGATCGTTCTCGATCCGGTCATGGCCTTTTGAGTCGGCAATCAGTTCTCGCGTTCGACGCAATGTCAGTCGAAGAGTCGCAGCGCCGCATTCCTACCCGCTGCAAAAATGGCTCTCTGTAGCTTCGGCTCAGGATCACCTCCGCTCCACTCGTCATACAAAGGCGCCACGATCCGTCTGCCAAGGGTGCTGCATCGACGACGTGCGCCAGATTAACGACGCTGGAGCGGTGGACCCGCATAAACACCCGAGAGTCCAGTCGTTGCTCAAGCTGTTTTAAAGGCTCCCGAAGCAAGCCTTCTCGATCCTGCCAATGAACGACTACATAGTTGGCTGCCGATCCAAAGCGTTCAATCTCTTTGAGATCGACAAGAACCTTGCGGCGGCCTGCTGAGACCGAAATCCGAGAAGACCCGCTGCTCAGGTCACCCGCTGTCTGACGCGTATCGGCCAGCGCAACCTTAAGCCGACGCACCTGATCCGTTTCGGCTGCGGCCCGCTTACGCCAGATCAGCGCGAACAGCGAAGCAGCTATCATTGTCCAGATCGCGATATCGATCGGCAACCTAGCGCCAACCAAAGCCGGAAAATTTCGCCACTCAAGCGTCGGGGAAAACGCCACGTCCGCCCAAGACGCAAGCACAGTGTGTAGCGCAACGCTTGGAGCCGTCGTCAGCCCAAGTAAGAGCAGGCCGCGGCGGATCGTGCGGCATCGTTCCAGGGCGTTGAGCAAGCCCATGCCCAAGGGCACCCAGAGCCCATAGACGACGCCTTGCCAAATCACCGCCCCGCCGAAGCTTATCTTAGCGTCGTTAGGGTTCCATGCTGAGTGGTAGGCAGCGGCGCACAATACGGTGACGGAATACGCGTAGGCAGCGAGCCCTGCAGCCAGGACACTATCCGATTTCCACCAGCGGCGGGGCGGAGCCACCGCCGTCCCACCGAGCTGGGATCCGTCCCGACCTACTATCTCGCCGAGCGGCGAAGGCGGCATTGGTTCGATCATCAGCAGTCTACACGGTGATGCATGGCCCATATGTCCCAGCTACTTTTGTTCATACACATTGGCACCGGCTTTATTTTGGTTTCGCTAGGTGTCCTGCCCATGCTCACTCGCAAGGGCGGCAAGATGCACCGCAAGTCAGGTCGGTGGTTCGTAATCGTCATGACGGTATTGCTGGCCGCCGCATGGGCGCTGACCATTGTCGACTTCCAACCCTACTTTGCCGCTCTGTCGGCCGCCGCCACCATGCAGGTTTTCTCGGGCGCGCGGGTCCTACTGAGAAAGCGGCCGGACCTCGAAATGGCCCAACGCGCTCGACCGCTGGACTGGATCGTCACGACAACGATTTTCGCCATCGGCCTCGTCCTCTTGGGCCTATCGCTCGCCGGCCAGCTTGAGGGGCCTCAAGCTGTAGTGATCAGCCTGATTGCGTCGTCACTCTTGTTCTCCGGTTACGACCTATATCGGTTTTCCTTTCCGGTAGCGTTTCCGTTCTATCCTCGCCTCTGGCTTCATGAGCATCTGGTCAAGATGTTGGGGGCGTACGGCGCGGTCTGGGCGGCCTTCGCCGGCAACTTCCTGCCTTTTCTGCCCGACCCGTGGCGACAGCTTTGGCCCATTATCGCGTTTCAATGGCTCGTCGTCTTTTTCCTTGTCCGGCACCGCCGTTCTCGGCCTGTGGACCGCCCAGTGAAGCCAGCTAACCAGGCGAGCAAGCCGAAGCTCGTACGCAGGCAGACCCGCCAGACTCGATCAGCGCCTCGCGCCGCCAGCCATGACGCGAAGGACCGGCCTAGACCGTAGATGGTGCGACAACGACGGCCAAATCGCTTGTCAAAATGACGTGTTTTTGGTTCGCAATGGGTCGTGAGCGGTCCTCGGTACCCCGGCCAAGACTGGTCGCCGGCGGGAACCTGACACGGCCCCCGCGGCTTGTGGAGTCGCAGAGCCGGCTGCTGGAGCGGTGGCCCGGCAGAATGCGCCGCTCCTCTCGACACACGCCAGAGTCACTCGCTATGTCACGTGACGCTCTCGTTTGGGGGGAGCGAGGGAGACTTCTATGCTAATCCGATTGATGGCGGCGCTCGGCGTCGTCCTGACCGTTCCTGCCTGCGCGACTGTCACGCGGGGAACCAATACCGCCTGGGAAGTGACATCGACACCGCCGGGCGCGCGTGTCGAAACGTCCAACGGCTTTCAGTGCCGGGCGACGCCCTGCTCGATCCGCATGCCGCGCCGGTCGGAGTTCGTCGCCACCCTGACGCTTGAGGGGCATCAGCCCGCGACGGTGACGGTGACGAACCGTGTCGCCACCGAAGGCGGAGTGGCCATGGCCGGCAACGTCATCCTCGGCGGGATCATCGGCGCGGGCGTGGATGCCGGCACCGGCGCCATGCTGGACCTGACACCGAACCCGGCCCACGTCGAGCTGCGACCGCAGGACTAGTCGTCTCGCGTCTGCTGTCCTCGGGCCCCGCCGCGAACGATCGCGGCGGGGCCTTTCATTTGACCGTCGCCTGCCAGGCGAACGTCGGTTGCCGAAGGGTTAATGCCGTGCAAGGTTTTGGCCGTCGCCGCTTGGGGGCTATCGGGGCGCGCCATGAAGAAACGCACTCATCTGGCCCGTCTGCATGACTGGGTGCTGATCCAGGCGGATCTGTTCGGTCCGGACGGCGAGGTGTGCGAGACCCGGTTCGAGCTGAGCGGTCCGGGCGGTCTGACCTTCGAGACCCGCCCCGAGGCCGAGGCCGCGCTGGGCCGGATGGCGTCATTGACCCCGCCGGGTTCGCCCTCGCCGATCGGGCCGCTGGCCGGCCGAAGGATCTAGGTCCTATCCAGCCTCGGCCCGCTTTCGCTGCTCAGTGCACACCAGCACAAACGCATTGTGCCGGCTGCTCGGCCTGAGAGGAGCGATTGAGCTTACCAAGTCAGCTGAACGTAATCACCACTGACAACTCGCACACGCAGAGCCTCCGCCTCTTGCTCAGTCAGACTCTGCTCCCAGCTTCGGTCGAACATGGCAGCCTGTCGCTTGTTCGGCTGGTAACCAGCGAGTGCATAGAGCCGTCGACCGCCACCGAACTTTGACGCTGCTTGCTGATACGCCCCTGTGCCGAGGCTGTCGTTGATGATCTCTAGCGATAAACGACCGTGCTCAGCGAGCAACTCTCGAAGGTGGCAAATGACGCCCTCGGCACCCAACGCTTCAATGCCCGGCAGGGCCGACTTCTGCCGCCGCGCCTTGAGAGCTTCGGACAAGGCCTTCTGCTTGGCGGACGGCTTGTAGCCGATCCGTTCATAGGCAACCGCCATCGAACCGAACTTGCGAATGTAGCGGCTAGAATGAGGGACGTCGGGGGCGGCGTTGATCAGCGCTGTGCTGAGCCGTCCATGCCGCCGACGGAGGCGCGTGAGGCCGTCAAGCATCTGTCGTTCTGTCAGTGGTGTGCGACGACGTAGAAAGAGCGCTTGGGCTGCGTCAAACATCCGGCGGTCCACAAGGGGCTCAAAAGCCCCGTCGACATAAAGCCACCCCTCTTGCGGTCGATACTCACGTGTCTTGGACTTCATTCGACGCTGAGTTTTTCCAACCACGTTTACACCGGCATAGCGCGGGCTGGTGAGCACGTGGTGCACGTAGTGGGTGTTCCATCGTCGACCTGCTTCTCGATTTATACCGTTTTGATTTAAGCGATCTACGATCGCGGTTAGCCCCTGGCGCTCTCTAACGAACATGCGAAATATACTGCGAATGACAGCGACCTCATGGGGAGGGCCTGGAACAAGGCGAGTGCGACCATTGTGCGGTCCCTTGCAGTCTCCACGCTCCATCACACGACCTGAGCTACCGTCGGAGAGAATCTGCTGGCGCCTCAGACCGTACCCAGGCTGTCCGCCTTGCCAAAAGCCGGCCGCCCCAAGGCGATCTTTCGCGACCACCACTTTAGCCGAAAGCTCGCGACTGTACTCCGCCGCCATAACGCGTTTAAGGCTCTTCAAAACCGTAGCGGTTAAGCTGCCGTCGTTGGCGAACATTTCGGCGCAGTATTCCACGCGAACACCCGCTTCAACGCAGATGAACTCGTAGTGCGCAGCTTGGTCCGGGTTCTGAAACCGCCCCCAACGGCTGACGTCGTAGACGAGTATGACGTCGAAGGCTGGTGCTCCCGATAGGACATCCGCTAGCAAGCTCTTCAGACCACTGCGCTCGTCAATGAGCAGGCCGCTGATTCCCTCGTCGATATAGGTTCTGCTGATGTCGTAACCGTGTGCTCTCGCATACGCAGCGATCGTCGCGATCTGGTGACCGATCGAGCTCTCCTGCCGGTCGGTAGACATACGCAGATATTGTGCAGCGCGCTGAGGTTGAGATTGGCCGTGCATCTGGCGCTCCGTGTTTTTCTCTGGTCCGCTTTGGACGACGCAAAGGGGGAGCGACGCGGCCAAAGTAAGCAAGCGTGCTGTGAGATCTGCGGTCGAACCGACTCTTTTGAGTGCTAGGTGCAGAGGCTCGCATCACCGTCGTCGTCGCTACGACAGAAATCGACGCCGTGAACCGAACCGCTCAGCGCGGCAGAGGGGGGCTGCAAGTTCAAAGAGTAGCTCGCGTCAAATACAGTGGGTGGAGCAGCAGACTGGCCCCGGCAGATCAAGAGCACACGGTTGACGGTGCTCACAGTGCAGATCACGACAAACGCACTCAAGAGCGGGGAGCGGAGGGCCGCTGTGCGCCAGAAGCAGTCCTCCGCTTGTGGGCGCAAAGCGAACCTTCAGTCCGCCGCAGTCGCTCCCGTATCCGGCAGAGCGGTGGGCTCGACGGCCCGCTGTTCCCTTCGATGCTCGTCATCTGGATCCCACTGCAGGTCGTCCTTGTCATCACGGGCTCTCTCACTGCGAGCTGCCTCGCTGCGGCGAGCTGGAGCGAGCGACGGCAGGATCGCCAGCGCCCCGACCGCAGCGGCCCAATAGAGGACGAAGGCCAGCAGGACCCACGACGTCGACCGGCACGCGAGAACGCTGAGGGTAGCAGTTCCAGCGGCTTCCTCGCCTCTCGGTACGGCATGCGGTTCGACGGTTCCCGGCGACAGTCCGTCAGCCGAAAGTCACCGGATCCTTCCGGAGTGGCCTTCAGCACCGCTTTGGGTAGGCCGTCCGTCGACGGTGGCCAGCCTCGCAGATCCGTCGTCGCCAGCAGACCGAGCATCACCACGGCGAAGCCGGCCATCATGGCGAGCAGCGGCGGCACCATTCTCATCCGTGCCGAAGTGCGTCGTTCATCGCAGAGGTCGCGATTCTCGGTCAGCGTTCCAAGCAATCGAACCCTGGCCTCATCATGAGGTCGGCAGCAGCGCCGATCTGATCTCGGCGATCCGCGCACGACTGATCCGCACAGGTCCATAGGACCGGACCAGCAAACGCCAGTTGGAGCCGTCGCGATCGAGCCCCTCGGCATGCTTAAGATTGGCAATGGCCGAGCGATGCACTCTGACGAACGTCGACGGCAGTTCGGTCTGGAGGTGATCGAGCCGGCTCGCGTGAAGCAGTCGGCGACCGTCGAGCAGCGCCACTTCCACATAGTCGTCCGCGCCGCAGATCGCGACCACGTCGGAAAGCTCGACGAGGGTCACCCGGCGACCCGTGGTCACCGCGAGACGGTCGGGCGGAGACGCGGCCCGGGCCAGGGCGCGCTCGCGGGACAGGTCGTCGCGCGCGAGACGCGTCACATGAAGCATCAGCATCGGCACTAGGAGCGAGGCGATCAGCAGCAAGTGAAAGACCTCGGCGAAGAAAGCCAGTGACGCCGCCGCCAGAATGACCGCCGACGCGAGATAGAGCCCCGCGCCTCGCGACAGGCGCGGCCGGGGCCCGAAAGCCCAGGCGGCGATCGCGACGACCACCGACGCCGCAAGGGTTCCGAGGATCTTTAGATCATAGCTGGCGAGCATGCCGGCCAAGCCGACAGCGATCGCCGCGGTCCATCTCAGCCGCCGCCGGGTAGGGTCACGGACGCCGCTCGTGGAATAGACAACCAGCAGGATAGCGAACGCCACCGTCAGCAGCCAGAGCCCGGCCAACCGCCAGATGTGTAAGGGGTAGGCGTAGTCGAGGAGGAACGGCAGGACTTCAAGCCCAGCGAGAAGCGCGGCGCTCGCCGCCATTCCCATGAGCAGGAGGCTGGATGTCGTCCTTCTCAGCCGATGGATCACCCCGAACCCAAAGGCCGACGCGGCGAGCACCCCCACCAGCGTCAGATTGACCGCGATCTGGCGGCGCAGAAGCCCGTCTCGGGCGGGGACGACCTTGATGGCGCCAATCGGCTGGGCGAGACGCGCGCCGGCGTGAAACGACGAGAGCCTGAGCGTGAGCACGGATCGCTCGGGTCTCCAAGCCGAAGACGGTATCGCGAACTCCACCTCGTAGCGACCGGGACGTTCTGAGCGCGCGTCGCCGCCGGGCCGTCCGTTGGCTCCGAGGAAGACGTCGTTCAGCCAAGCCTCTGAGGACGCCACGCCGGTGATGCGCAGAACCTGCCCCTGCGCAACGGCAGGGGGCGACGCCGTGGTGGTGATCCAGAGGTCTCGCCCCTGGGGGTCGATGTGGCCAATAAGGGGGCGACAGTCGGAAAGCACGGGGCCCGACCGGCCCAAGGCACCCTCGCAGACCTGCCAGGCATAAGTCTGGGCGAGGGCGGGGGCGGCGATCAGCGACTGCGCCAGAAGCAGGATCAGACTCAGGACTCTCATTCCACCACTTTAGCGCGCCGGTGGCCGGCACGGCACGCCGTTCGCCGATCCTGCGGAGTGGTTGACCGATCAGCCGGCGATCCGGACAGGTCCCCTGTGGAGGATGCTTCGGTCGCGTGGTTCGATCGAGCTCGGGCGACCCTCTTCACTCAGCGTTCCGGGACGTGGACACTGTGCTCACAGCTTACCTTGCTCTCACTTTCGGCCTCATCGGAGCGACGGAGGCGCGGTCCGACCCGGACGGCTCCCGTCTCACCGCCGGCGAAACCTGTTACGCCGTCGAGGTGAACGGACAGGTCCTGGGCGCGACGCGCCAGGTGGTCCGCGAGATCGAGCACGAGGGGCGCCGGGCCTGGCGCATCGAGATCCACCAGCGTCTCCCGGCCATGCAGTTCGAGGTGCGCGACGCCTTCCTCGTGGATCGGGGCGACCTCGGCGCGATCCGTTATGAGAGCGACCGCGAGGCCAGCGCCCGCGCCCCCGCCCAGAGCATCCGCATCTCTTATGGCGAGGATTATCTTTCGGGCTCGAAGACGGTGGGCGAAACGGTCACGCCGATCGAGGCGCGGCTCGAAGGGTCCGTGCTGGAAGGAAACCTCTGGGGCCTGACGTTCAGCGGTCTGGATCTGCGTGAGGGTGTCCGCCACACGCTGCCGTTCTGGCATTACGACAAGGGGTTCGGTCAGTTCAGCGTCGCCGTCGTCGGCGACCGCGCGCTCGAGACCCCGAGCGGACTGGTCGACGCCTGGATTCTGGAGGCCGGCGACGGCAGCGGCCGGACGACGACCTACCTGATCGCGAAAGACGATCACGCCGAGCTGGGCTATTCCGCCGGTCCTTTCGTGCAGCGCTTGGGCGGCGACTGCTCCGGGTTTTCCCGATCACATCCGGAGCTGGTGAGATGATCACTAGAACGATGGAGCGACACTCGGATGTCGGATGTTGTGGGTCAAGGCTCCGACGCCTGCTGTCCGTGCCGGCGACAGTCGGATCCATGGCTGTGTCGTTGATGAGTGCAGGCCCGGCGTCGGCCCAGACCACGTTCCAATGTTCCGGAGGTCCGAACGAGGAGCAGGTCGGGGTGACCATGCAGGGCCCCGTGACGGTCCCGCTTTGCGTCAGTCGTCCGGCAGCTTCCAGCGCAGGCGGCACTCGCAGGGAACGGTCTGACCGCGCCCGATACTATACGGGCGACGGCACGGTGGGCCTGCCGCAGGGCTGGCGGCAGTCCTACGGCCTATTTCGCAACGTGGCGATCGGCACGCACCCTGAGACCGGGGGGGTCGTCTACGACTATATCATCTCCATGGGTCACCCGAGCCCCGAGCACGCCCGCGACGGACTGCGAGCGGACTGCTTGGCGCGCTCCGATTTGCTGCGGCCCGAGATTGACTGCAACGGCGACGGTACCCTGATCCGGCTGCCCTTCGTGTCCGTGGTCTATTATCCCGACGATCCCTACTGGGGCAGCAGGCGCGGCCAGTACGAAGTCTACAGCGGAAGCCGGCCGGGTCCGCAGGGCGCAAGCCCCGACGGATCCGGTGGCCTGGACTACTGCTTCGAGTCTGGTCTTGCCCCTGATCGCTGCGGACAGCCGCATAGACAACTCCTCAAAGGCGAGATCGAGACCGCTGACACCGGCCGTCGCCGCTGAACCCGCCTCCCACTCAGACGACCAGCATGATGATCTCTCGCCTTTCCAAACACCTCGCACGTCGAGTTCCGCTACTTGGCCGGCCGCTCCCAGCAGCTCCCGGGCGGCGACCATTGCGCTGTTCCGGCTCTCGACGGAGAGTGATCGCGGACCAGGCGCCCCACGTTTCGGTCGGGGAGGCTCCGGGACGCTGCTTGGAGTTCATCTCCGGCAAGGGTCTCCAGCTCGCTTCGGCAGTGGTGGTGGCCATGATGCTCTGGCCGGCCGGCCCGGCCTCCGCCCAGGGCACGTTTCAATGTTCCGGCGGGCCGAACGAACAGCAGGTCGGCGTGACCATGCAGGGGCCGGTCACCGTGCCCATCTGCGTGAGCCGTCCCGCGCCCCGGTCGGGATCGGCGGAGGGAGGTTCGGATGGTGGCGAAGGCGGCTTCGACCCGTTGGGCGGCGTCTACATCGGGGGCCGGCTCCCGGAGCCCCCTCGCGGCTGGCGGCCGACTTACGGGGGCTTCATGAGTTTCGTCGTCTCGCAGGAAGAGAACGGCGACAATCCGGTCCACGACATGGTGCTGACGCTGGGTCACGCCACGCCCCAGGAAGCTGCCGCAGCAGCCACTACGCTCTGCATGGAACGCGCGCTCTTTCCCGAGCCCAGCGCCTCCTGTCATCCCCAGATTATTGACCGACCCTACTTCGTGGTCCTTCAGCGGGACACGGAGGACGGTCGCTATCAGATGCTCCAGTTCAACGACCCACAAGGCTGGACCGACCACTTCGTGCGCCGCGACTCGGGCCGCGTCGAAGCGTGCTCGGAGCACGACGCCCCAACCTATCCACGGCCCTGCTTCCGGCTGGTCGTGTTCGACAGGAACGGGATCTGGCCCCGGTGAGCCAGGACGTGTACGAGCTGAGCGCGACGCCCAGTCGACGCGCCTTCGTTTTCGGCGCCCTGAGCGCCCTTTCCGCTGTGCCCGCGCTCGCCCAGGTCCCCGTCCACCGGCGAAACTACGCTTTCGCCGGTGGGGTCAGGGAGACGTCCTGGCGACCCTTCGATTTCTGGCGCCGGACGCAGATTTTTCTGACCGGTGCCTTCAACGGTCATCCTGTCGAGCTCCTGCTCGACAGCGGCGCGGAATCCAGCGTCGTCGACGGCATGTTCGCGGCTGAGGTCGGCCTGACCGGCGACGGACCGCTCAACGTGGAAGGTTTGAGCGGAACGGCGGCGGGCCTCGGCATGTCGTTCCAGAACGCTGTGATCGATCTCGACGGACTGGTTCTGACCACGAACTGGATCGCCATGGTGGATCTCGCACTCTTCACCGGGCCCGCGGGCAGACCCGTGCGCATGATCCTGGGTCGGGATCTGTTCGATCAGGTCATGGTGGATCTCGACTTCGACCGCGAACGGATCGCCTTTCGCGATCCTCGACGGTCGCCGCCGCCGCCGGAGATGCGTGGGCTGCGGGTCACGCGATCGGACGATCTTCCGAACATACCTCTGGCCGTCGAAGGCAGCCGCCCCGTCCTCGCGCGCTTCGACCTCGGCGCGAACGACGCCCTGACGCTCTCGCCTCATTTCGTTTCGCGCCACCGGGGACTTCGGCGTCGCGAGAGCGCGACCGCGCGGTTTCTGGGCGTGGAAGGCTGGTCGGACGCCCGCTTTCTGACCGTCGGCGGAGTGAACCTAGCCGGGGCGGCCTTCAGCGCCGTGCCCGCCAGCGTACCCGACGGCTGGGCGATCGGTCGACGGAACGGGCCGCACGCCAACCTGGGGATTGAACTCATTCGGCAGTTCCGGGTCACGACGGATTTCACCCGAGGAAGGCTTTGGCTGCGCCGGCGCGACGTCACCGAACCCTTCTACCGTGACCGAAGCGGATATCTTGCGGAGCCGCGGGGCGACCATCGGGAAGTCGTGGTTGTCGTGCCCGGCGGACCGGCCGATAAAGCCGGGCTTACGGTGGGCGACCGCATTCTCGCCGTCGACGGCAGACCGGCGGGGTCTTACTCTACGTCCCCCGAACCGGCCGTCACTGCGCCGGAGGGCACGCCGCTTCGCCTGACGCTTGAGGGCGGCGTCGAGAGGGTCATCATCCAGTACGACTATTACTGACCGTGGTTCGGGCCGGACGCGGCGCCCCTCCCTTCTGATCCATCCTCCACCACAGACCGAGATCGACCTGATATGGGAACGGAAAGCGACGCGAGGTTCTGGGATCGCAACGCGCGAAAATACGCCCGGGAGCCCATTGCGGATCCGGCAGGCTACGAGCACAGCCTCCAACGCACTCTGGAGGTGCTGAACCGCGAAGACCGGGTGCTGGAGCTCGGATGCGGGACGGGCAGCACGGCGCTGCGCCTTGCGACACATGTTCAGAGCTATCTGGGCACCGACGTTTCCACGGCGATGATCCGGATCGCCGATGAGAAGCGGGCGGCGGCGAACATTCCGGCGCTGGCCTTCGAGGTCGCCACGGCTGAGGCTCCGACGCTCGAGGCTGGGGCGTTCGACGTCGTTCTCGGCTTCAACTATCTGCACCTGGTCCGGGATATTCCAGACACCTTGCGCCGCATCCACCGTCTGGTGAAGCCAGGCGGCATGTTCGTCTCCAAGACGCCGTGTCTCGGCGACATGAACCCGCTCATCGGCGGTATTCTGCTGCCCGTCATGCATGCCCTGGGTCGAGCGCCGCACGTGAACGTGCTGCGGGAGGTCGAGCTGGACGCGCAGATCCGCTCGGCGGGGTTCGAGGTGCTCGCTATCGAAGATCATTCCACCAGAGGAAAGGTTCGCAGGCCCTTCATGGTGGCGCGCCGGCATCCTTGAGAAGCTCTCGCGGAATCTCGGCTCCTTACGGCGACGTCGGTCAGAAGCGGCGGAACGTAGGCGGTTGAACCGCGAGTGCCGCGTCGGCTCCATCCTCTCCCCGGAAAAAGGACACGATGCGGGCCTGCACGTCGGGGTGCACTTCAAGGACGTTGTGGCCCGCGTTCTCGACCAGCAGACGCTGCTGACGAACGAACTGCTTTGCAACGTCCTCCTGTTCTTCCAGGGGGGTTCGCCCGTCGAGGGATCCTGAGATCAGTAGCGCCGGATGGTCCACGGAGATCGGAGACCGGAACGCGTCCCCTAGATCGACGCCCGGCACAGCCCCGGCTATGTGCGGCATGGGGAAGTTCAGTGCGTCACCGAGAACGCCGACCGGCACCTCCGCCTCGACCCGGCTCAGGCGGGCCGTCGAGATGCCGGACGCAAGGTCCATGGCTTCCGTCATCCCGGACACTCGGAGCCACGCTCCGGCGTCGCGCATGAAGTAGTCAAGGATGTCGGTCTGGCCGGCATCGAGCGCGGCGTACAGGGCCGGAAGCAGGCCCAGTGTGTCCGGGTTGGCGATGAGCCCTCCGGCCAGAATCTGGACTGCGAAGCCCCCGACGCGAACGGGCGTCGGCGTTCCCGCAACGGGCAACGTCATCGCGACCGGGTCCGCTTCAAGACGCGCGTGCACGCGACGCATCAGGCCGGGCAGGTTCGGAACGGCGGCGCGAAGCTCAGGATCAGTGCTGATCAGAGCATCAATGCGATTCAGATAGGCGTCCATACGGGACGGCAGCTTCACCGTCTGATCCTGGCCCTCCAGACTGGCGAGGGCCACCCGGCCGATGCGACGTCCATGGCGCTTGAGCACCGACAGGGCCAGGTGGCTGCCGTAGCTGATGCCCCAGAGATCGATCCTGCCGGCCCCCAGATGTCGGCGCAGAGCGTCCACGTCGTCGGCGCTCTGCTCGGTATTGTATCCCGCGAGCGACACGCCCTGAGCCGTCCACTCCGACCAGGCCCTCTGGATCTCGGCGCGCATGTAGCGCGTCATGCCGTCGCGTGTCAGCGGCGGGAACTCGGCCGTTGACGGTGACAGGTCCGGGATTTGGCGCGAGAGGCCGGTGCCCCGCTGGTCGAAGGCGATGACGTCGGCGATGTCTCTCAGGGCCATGAAGATCGGAAACCTCGGCCCCACCGCCGCGGCCGTTCCGGCTCCACCGGGACCGCCCGCCAGATAGACGATCGGCGCTCCGGGTCGGCTGGCCGTCGAGCGGAACCGCACGTAGCCGAGACGGATGCTCCGCGAGCGCGGATCGCGGCGATCCTCGGGCACCTCAAAGAAGTGCCGCTCTGCCTGAACCTCCTGCCCCTGCCAGCCAGCAAAGGTAAACGTCGTGTCGAGGTCGAGCGCACCCGAGGCGCGCCCTGGTGAACTGCAGGCCGCGACCGTGAGCCCGGCTCCGGCGAGGAAGGCGCGGCGATGAAGTGCTGAAGTGATCATGCCGGAAGAAATGCGATCCCGACCGTCGAGCTCCATCCTGACTTCGGCGAAGTCCGCCCGAAGATCGGCGAAACCGACGTCGCGTCGCGCCGTCATCCGCTAAGGTCCGCCGATGATCCGTGGCCTGCTCCTGTCTCTGTCGCTTATCCTGCTCCCCGGCATGGCGCACTCTCAGGGAATGGCCTGGGAAATCTGCACCGGCAGCCTGCGGGCGACGTCGCCGGAAATTTCCGAGTGTCGTCCCCTCGACGGCCCCATTGATCCGCAGGGTCGAGAGATATGGATCCGGGCCGAAGTCCCCCGACTACAGACGACGACCGGTGCGACGCTGCGCCTCGTCGGCGTCGCCTCGTCAGAAACCTGGTTGAATGGCGTTCGTCTGGGCACCAACGGAATGCCCGGCTTCGACGCCACCACAGAACGACCCGGGCTGTATGAGGTGGCCTACGGCATTCCCTCGGAGGCCTGGCGCCCCGTCGGAAACGTCATCATCGTCCGTCTGTCTTCGTTCCATGGCGGTATGCGCCTTTCGGCCCCGATAGGCCGGATATCGCTCGAGACGCAGCGTCGGGCCCCGATGTCGGTCTCGACGGCTGTCACCCTCGCTCTCGGTGGCGCGCTGCTAGCCGCGGCGTTCGGATTCACCGTGATCCATGCGCTGCGCCGCACCAGCTCCAGTCTTGTGCTGGCCGGCATGGCGGGGACGGCTGCAGCCCAGGCGCTGGTGGAGAGCCTTCGGGCGTTTGTCGCATATCCCTATCCGCTCCATGTCTGGCGGCTGGGCGCGATCTGGGTGTTGGCGGCGACCTTCGCACTGCTCTTGGTGGTCTTCATCGCTCACCGGTTCCGCAGGCGGACCACCCCCACGCTCATCCTTTCTGCGGCGATGGCGATCGGTCTGACATCGCTCGCTCCCGGATTCGACCTGAAGACGGTCGGTGCCCTTCTCGTCGGGCTGGGTCTGTCGTGTGGGGTGCTGGCCTTCGCCCTTCGCGACGTCCGGGCCCGTTGGACCCTGGCCTATCTGACGATCTTCATCATCCTCGCCCTGGCGGCTCCAGCCACCTTCGTAGACTTCTCCCACTTCCTCTTCGCGGCCCAGCTGCTCCTGCCCCTGCTGATGCTTGAGGTGGTGCGGCTGGGGCGCGACGACCGGCAGCGGGAAGAGGCCCTGACACGCGCCGCGACCCCTGCAGACAGGATCGCCGTCGTCGCCGCGGGACGCGTGGAGCTTGTCCTCATCTCTGACATCGTCGCCATCACGGGTGCCGACGACTACGTCGAGCTTCACCTGTCCAGTGGACGCCGACTCCTGCATGCCGCTCGGCTGGATCGGCTCGGAGAGCGGCTGCCTGACCACTTTGTCCGCATTCACCGGAGTTCAATTGCCAATCTTGCCTATGCGGAGGCCCTGGAGCGTCTCGAACGAAAATGGTGCCTGACCTTGAGCGGCGTCAAACCTCTCACCGTGAGCGGCCCTCGCCTCGCGGGTCTCAGAGCGTCGATAACGGCCCACCGCGAACCCTGATCCTGACGGGGCGACCCGTTGGGCGCGAGCGTCGGCATCTGTGCCACGATTGACGACGCCAGACGGGTAGCGTGACAGGCCTATCGTGGATCACCGCAGGACCTTCACGCCTATATTCACGAACCGGCTTCTCGCCATAGCTGCTCCAGCGTTCTCGTGGCCTGGGAAAGATCGAGGTCGTCGCCGCGACAGACCGCGTCTGGGGTCAGTGTGGTGGCGATGTGAGGCGGAACCTTCCTGTCGCCGAAGTCGCGTCCATCCGGCCCCCAGTTGCCATGAACGGGGATCGTCACACGCCAGCCGTCCGGCAGGTCGAAGGACTGTGAACTGAGCAGTGCGCCCGCCGTCTCGCGGCCGATCAGAACCGCATCGGTCTGCTCGCGTGCGCCCCAGGCGAAGCCTTCGGCGGCGCTGCCGGTGTCCGGTCCGATGAGGACGACCACCGGCTTGCGATAGCGTCTTTCACCCAGGTCCTCGATCATGAGCATGACGGCGCCGTCGCCTTCGCCGACCGCCTCGAAGATGGCCTCGGTGGTGTAGGCACGGCTGACGCGGAGGATGTCGGTCAGGTCCTTGGCCTCCACCGGGCCGTCCAGCGTTTCCAGAAACGGTCGCGACAGGAGGGCGATCCCGGGGCCGGGGTCGGTGAAATAGCCGAGCAGGCGCAGGGCCGAGGCGTTGCCGCCGCTGTTGTGGCGGACGTCGATGATCAGCCCGTCTGTGGCGCCCAGCGTGTCCATGGCCGCGTCGATCAGTTCGGCGGCGTCGTCGCTGAAGCGATCGGCGCGCAGATAGCCGACGGACCGACCATCCCCCCGGCGGAGCATGCTCCACGAGATCGTGCGCTCGCGGGGCGGCCAGTAGGCGGACTCGCGGGGTATGGCGAGCTGCACGACGCTCCCGTCGCAGCGCTCGACCTCGAGGCGCGCGGGTTCCTGACGCGGCCCCCGGATCATCGAGGGATCTAGGATATGGTCGCCGATCCGCAGGCCCGCCGCCCTGGCCCCCGACGCCGGATCGATGTCGACGACGATGGTCCGGCCGTCGATCAACTCCCAGCGCGCGCCAAGTCCCATGGTGGGCCGGCTGGAGCCGGGCGCATGCATGACGACATGGGAGACGCCCAGCTCGTTCAGCATGGCCTGGCCAAGCCGCTGAAACTCCGCGTCCGAAGTGACTCCTGCAAGCTCCAGCCGGCGGCGCTCGACGATGGCCGACCAGTCCCGCCCTCCGAAATGCGGATCGTAGAAATTCTCTCTCACCGTCCGATCGACGGCCTCGAACACGCGGACGTAGTCCTGGGCCTGAGCGGCGTGTCCGCCCATGAGAACGGAGACGATGCACAGAAGAGATGCGGCGGAGCGCTTCATGAGATTTCCTGATCGAGGGTCACGGCGCTCCGCCGGGCTATGCCGGCGCATCGGCTGGACCAGTGAATTTGCTGAGAAGGGGGAGGTGGCGCTGGTCGGCTGGAACCGACTATGTCGAAGTGGAGCGCGGCGTGCCCAGCCCAACTCGGTGAACGGCGTCGTGATTCGGCGAACGGGTTTTTCTGGGACCGGCAACGCTTTCAAGAGGCGGTCGCCTGGATGTGGGTCGGCCGCGCCATCACCACGCTTCGCCTCGTCGATGCGGTCCGTGGCCCGGGTCTGGACGTCAGGATTCCCGATGGGGAAATACGGTGCTGTCAGTCGGCGAACGGGCGGTTTCGTTTCGAGGAATGGGTTTTATCGGAAATCGCCCTGCCACCGCAGGCATCAGTGATTAACTAGACGAGAGAGGATAAATCCAGATTTCAGTGTGAGGACCACGCTTCACCGTAATCGTGTCGCCCCTCGCATAAGCAAAACTACTACCCCTGCGGGAGATGAAATCTTTAACTCGCGGAATTCATGCTCGCCGCAAACGAGGGCGCAAGACCGTGATCTCCTTACCTATGTCAGATCGCGAGACCAACAGGGTTGAGATGGTCCGGTCCTTCGGACTGGTCGGTCATCCCAGGGTATCGCTGCACGATGAAGTTGCGGCCCTCGCGCGCGATCTGGCCGGTGTGGAGACCGCACTGGTTTCCCTCGTGGACAGCGAACGCAACTGGTTCGCCGGCGTCGCCAACTTCCCTGATCCTGATCAGTGCCGCTGGAGCTCGTTCTGCACCCATGTTGTGGCCGATCCAGATCGGTCGATGTGGGTCGAGGACGCCACACTCGACTTCCGCTTTGTCGATAACCCTTACGTCGTCGGCGAACCCCATCTGCGCTTCTACGCCGGGATTCCCATTCTGGTGAACGGCCATGCGGTCGGCTCCCTGTGTGTGCTGGACAGCACTCCGCGCGCCTATGATCCTGCTCTGCACGCGCGTCTCTCCGGGCTGGCGAAGATCGTGAGTGCCGACCTCGCCACGCGCCACCAGGTTCGAACCCTGCGGCACTCCCTCGAGGAATCGGCAGACGCGCTGATTGACTGCGACGATTCCGGCTCAATCACGGACTGGTCTCAAGGGGCTGAGCGGCTTTTCGGCTTCAGCAAGGCAGACGCCCTAGGTCGGAAGGTCAACATCATCTGCCCTCCAAGTCAGGTCGAGGCGCATGATCGAGCGCTTGAGCACTGGCGGCAAAGTGGCAAGGGTCGGCTTGACCGGCGCATCGAGCTGACCGCTCAGACCAAGGACGGCCGTCCCGTAGAGATCGAACTCTGGATGTCGGTCACACAGATCAAGGGTGTCCGCCATATCCACTCCAACATCCGAGATATCTCGACGAGGAAGCGGCACGCAGCGGAACTACTGGCGGCAAAGGTAGAAGCAGAGGTCGCCAACACGGCCAAATCGACCTTCCTCGCGAATATGAGCCATGAGCTCAGGACGCCGCTGAATGGGGTGGTCGCCGTCGCAGACCTCCTGTCGAAAACGGGCCTGACGGCCCATCAGACAGAGTTGATCTCGATCATCCAATCGTCGTCGGATCAACTGCGTCGCTTGATTGGAGATATCCTGGATCTGGCGCGCATCGAGTCCGGGGAGATGGAGTTTGGCGATAGCCCGATGTCGTTGCCCTCTGTCGTGGGTGATGTTGAAAATCTCTCGTCAGTCATGGCTCAGGCCAAGGGCCTGATGCTTGCAACGGACATTGCCCCGGACGTTTCGGGGCAGGTCATGGGAGACGGGCTGCGGCTCAAGCAGGTGCTCACCAATCTGGTATCAAATGCGGTCAAGTTCACCGAGACCGGATCGGTCACTCTGCGCGTTGCTCGAGCTGGATCCGGCTATCGCTTTGAAGTCGCCGACACAGGCATCGGCTTCACTGACGATCAGAGGGCGACGATCTTTGAACGCTTTCAACAGGCCGATGGCACCATCACGCGCCGGTTCGGTGGGACGGGTCTCGGCCTGGCCATATCCCGCCAACTCGTGGCCGCCATGGGTGGCGAACTGGAGTGTCAGGGCCGACCGGGGGAGGGAGCTGTCTTCTGGTTCACCCTGCCGCTTCGGGAGGCCGAGGAGCCTGTGTCGGCTTCGGAAGTAGACGATGATGCCGCCTTCGGGACGGGTCGCGCGCTGATCGTAGACGACAACCCGACCAATCGGCGCGTTGCGGAACTGCTCCTGACCTCAATTGGTGCTGACGTGAGGTCTGTCGAGGACGGCGAGCAGGCCGTCGATGCCTTCCTGCATGAGCGGTTCGATGTGATCCTCATGGACATGATGATGCCTGTGATGGACGGCATCGCGGCGACCCAGGCCATTCGTCGGATCGAAGCCGACCAGAGACGCGTCCATACTCCAATCGTGATGCTGACGGCCAACACCCTGCCCGATCACGTGGCAGCCAGTCTGGACGCTGGGGCTGACGCCCATCTCGCCAAGCCCATCACTGCTAACGCGCTGTTTGATCTTCTTGGCAGTCTTTGCAGTGAAGACGACATGTCATTGGTGAAGAGCGACACGGTCGCGGCATGATGCGTCAGGACCCGGCGCGCCGATTGCGCAGCACGTCGATGGCCTCCCCCTCTCGACTGGAGGCAGCGCCTGATATCATTGTTCGTTGTGGCAGTTACCTCTGGCTTCCCTTGGTCCTTCCTTCAGGATTCGTGCATGCCCTCCGCTCGCCTGTCCCTAGAGAGCCTGATCTACCGAAGCCTGGCTCGCCCCCAGTCGCCGACAGATATCGACGACATCTTGCGGGTTTCTGTATGGAAGAACGCCCGCAACGGACTCAGCGGCGTCCTTGCCCGTTGGGGATCAGAATACGTCCAGGTCCTGGAGGGCCATCGGCCCGCGCTAGATCGGCTGGTCAACGCGCTGATCGCGGATGAGCGTCATTCAGAGTTCACCCTCCTTCAGCGCGCACCGATACCCTTTCGGCGTTTCCCAGCCTGGTCCATGGCGCGGGTCGATCTCGCCGGGGTCGCCGGGTTTGAGCGAGGCCTTCCAAGCGACACGTCCAGTCTGACAGAGGCTCTGCTTCGCTTGTATCAACGGGGTGAGACCTCGGTTCAATGGAGGGCTGTCCTCGTGCGGGATCGTCCCGGACGCGCGGTGGCATCCGGGGTCGGGTCAAGGCCAAGAGGAGAGCGCCGCTCTGACTCTACGGCAAGCGCGGTCTGACCTAACAAGCAGCATGGCGCTGGCAGTCAGCGAACTGACGGTGCCGTTCCTGGAAGGGGGCTTAGGCGCAAGGCCGCCTCCCGAAGCAGGCATCCGTGTCTACCGAAACGAGGGAGGATCAGTCGGCCACGAGGTGGTTAAGGAGCGTCTCGGCTTCCTCGACGGTGGAAACAGTCAGTCGGACGACGGCCTTGTCACGAAGGTCGGGCATCTGATTAACGTTGGAGTGCCGGCCTTTCCCGTCGACCGTCGCGGGGTAGATCTTGGCCCCGCTCAGGCTCGGAGGGAGATCGGCTTTCGAGACAGCGAACCACAGGTGTTGCGGCGTCGTCTCGATCTGGTGGCCGAGGCTCAGGCCATTGGTCAGCTTGTAGCGGATCATTTTGGCGTTCGCAGGCCGGCACTGGTCATGAGGGCGGACTGCGGGATGGTTCACGAACAGGTCAGTCAATTCAGCCCGAAGATGGTTAGGCGCAGCGGCATCCGCGTTGGCGACGCTCTCGTGGATTGCCGCATAAGTTGCTCTGAGGTCAGACATGGGATCCGTGGTGGAAACTGATACGTTGAGGATTGACGTCACTTGGTCAATAAACGCTAGCAACCGATGCTTTTCGGAAGAATATTTGGCCTGGGGCTACGTTGAGCCCGGAGGTGCGTAGGTCACCGTGCACTGCTTGCGATCGTCATAGAGCGCCTCGACACCGCGGCCCAAGGCGAGCTCGTGAATGCGCACGGTGCCACCCGAATGACGCACCGCGATGTCCACGAACCGATCGTGGAAGTCGTCATCGCGCGAACGCTTACGACGTCGGGCCAATGTGAGCTTCGGCATCGGAGAAAGGCGGCGACTTAGAAGGTCGCCGATTTCGCGGCGGTTCTGCGGATCGGACGCGTCGCCATCGACCTCTTCCGCGTACTCGATCGTGACGCTTTCCAAGGTCCGAGCAACGGCCTTCAGATCTTCGATAAACCTCACCTGCGCCTCGCGACTAGAGCGACGAGCCAGCGCATAGGGATCTCGGATGGAGACCTCGACGAGGTCGCGGCCAGCGAACAGCGCGAGGATGTCCTTAGTCGGGCGCTCGCCGCCGGCACCCACACGCCATTGACGGATGCCCGTATTGGAGAGTGCCTTGGGCAGGGTCAGCGTTGACCGTTGGAGGGGTTCGTTGTCCGCCGGCTGCTCAGGCTCGATCGCGACGCCGACGGCGCGCTCCGGGAGTTCTACTATGCTTTGCGGCTCATTTGGTTGGCCGAGGACCTGGTCGGCCGCCGGTTCGCCAAACGAGACTTCCCGGAATAGGTTCGCCAGTTCCCCATCGCTGGCGTCGGGCGGCAGGAATAGGTCGCGCGTCAGCTTACGCTTGCGATCGATCAGTGCGTTCAGCCTGAGGTCAAAGCTGGACTCCCGGATCGCGGGGTCGGGGTGGACCGCCATCGGGAGGTGGACGTGGACATCGCGCCGTTGCCCGATGCGGAACACGCGATCAGTAGCCTGGTCCTCGACAGCTGGGTTCCACCACCGGGAAAGGTGGATGACGTGATTGGCCTCGGTGATAGTGAGACCTACGCCGCCCGCCTTGGGCGACAAAATCATGACGTCAAACACACCCCGTCCGCGCTGGAATGCCTCGACCGGTGCTGTCAGTCCAACGCTAACTCGTCTCCAGTCGGCGCGGGTAGGGCAGGGGGAGGCGAACCCTACGCGGCGAGCGCCTGCCACTCAGCCAGAGCGGCTGAGCGTTGGGCTTTGTAGGTCTCTCTGCTGATGAGGTGGCGGTCCTGATTGAAGTGGTTGTGGAAGGCGGCGTGCACTGAGCTGAACTTCTGCAGGGTCTTCATCTGGCGGAACCTCAGCATGGCCCGCTCTCGTCGTCGGAACGGCAGGTGTGAGTTCTCGACCCTGTTGTTGGCCCAGCGGCCAACCTCCTGTTTAGAGGCGTTGCCGAGGTCCTTCATCGCGGCCTGATAGGACCTTAGTCCGTCAGTGGTGATGGCCTTTGGCCGACCGTGCCGCTTCATCAGCTTCTTCATGAAGGTGAGAGCCGCAGCCTTGTCCCGGGTCTTGCTGGCAAAGGATTCCAGCACCTCGCCCTCGTGGTCGACGGCCCGCCAGAGGTAGTGCATCTCGCCGTTGATCTTCACGTAGACCTCGTCGAGGTGCCACCTCCAGTGGGTGAAGGAGCGCATCCTCTGGACGCGCCTCCGGCGGATCTCTGCGGCGAACATAGGGCCAAACCGGTTCCACCAGAGGCGCACCGTCTCATGGCAAATGTCGATGCCTCGCTCTGCCAGCAGGTCCTCCACATTCCGCAGAGACAGAGGGAACTTCACGTACATCATCACCACCGTCCGGATCACCTCAGGCGAGCTGTCGAAGTAGCGGAACGGATTGGTGGATTTGGCCATGCTGGTGACGCTAGGTGCCCAGTTGGGGACCGGCAATCAGTTTGGGCTGACAGAGCCGACCCGGGCGATGGACGACGCCTCAGGGGAGTGAGGCGCGTCATTCGATCACGTCATGCCATGGTCGGGATGACGAAAGAGCTGTCGGCGTGTTCCAGGTCGCTGTCGGGCCAGCGGGCGGTGACGGTCTTGACCTTGGTCCAGAACTTCACGCCCTCCATGCCATGCTGGTTGGTGTCGCCGAAGGCCGAGCGCTTCCAGCCGCCGAAGGTGTGATAG
>NZ_LJHU01000117.1 GCF_001295975.1 Brevundimonas sp. AAP58
GACCTTGCCGGGCTATGGGCGTCGGCCCGCCAGGACCAGCGCACCATGTTCACCCTGCCCGACGAACCAGACTGGAACGATAACCTCGACCTCGACCTCGACACATGGATGCCAGCACAACCCGATAACCACTGGATCTTCTAAAGAATGGAGGAGGGCTGTCGCGTGGAATGCGGTCCGGCCAGCGGTGGGCGATCCTGATCGGGACATAGCCCGGCCATCTAGGCTGGGGCACCACAAGACAACGCTCCGCGTTCGGTCATGATCGGTCCAACTGTCATCTGGAGCGCGTATTGATCCCCTCCTCTGGACAATCGAGCTCTGGACGCTGTGACAAGAGGGTGAGGATTACATCAAGTCCAACCAGTGGCGGGGTACGCTGCGACTTGACAGATCAAAAGCCCCGAGATCGCCTCAGTTTCTGAAGTCGTGCGCGGTGAAGGATGTCGATAGATGCGGCTGACGGTGGGCGATCCTTTTCCATCGCTGCGTCTACCCGGCGTCAGAAACCCCAACTACGTCGTCGATTCTGCGGCGGGTCGCTTTCTTTTGCTGGGTCTTTTCAGCGATCTTGACGACGACCAACTTCGCGTAGCGATTGGCCAAGCCAGCCGCTATCGAACCGTATTCGACGATGAGCACCTTTGCTTCTTCGGCCTGTTACCGGATCGCGCCCCTTGGCGTGGCCGGGTTGAGGATCAGCTGCCGGGAATACGCTGGCTGTTCGATACCCGCAAAGATGGGAACCCCTTACAGGCGGGTCCCGAGCAGCGATGGGTACTGCTAGATCCGAGCCTGCGCGTTCTGGCAGTCGTGGGCGAGACAGACGCACCACGCCTGCTTGACGGTCTCCAACGCCTGCCTGATCCTGATCGCCATGGCGGCTCCCTGTCCCATGCCCCGGTGCTGCTCGTCCCGCGTCTGTTTGAGCCCAATTTCTGCCAGACTCTCATTGATCATTACGATGCGAGGGGTGGTCGTCCCTCGGGCTTCATGCGGGAAATCGATGGTGTGACGCGCCTGGTGCACGACACCAGTCATAAGCGGCGGTCCGACGTGTTGCTGCAGAACGAAGCCTTGATCCAGGCTGTGCGGGCCCGCATCGCCCACCGGCTTGCGCCTGAGATAACCAAGGCGTTTCAGTTCACCGCGACCCGGATAGAGCGTTATCTGGTGTCACGCTACGATGCAGCGACAGGGGGCTATTTCCGCCCTCACAGGGACAATACGACCCGGGGAACAGCCCACAGACGGTTCGCTGTATCCATAAATCTCAACGAGGACTTCGACGGGGGAGACCTTAAGTTTCCCGAGTTCGGTCGGACTACGTTCCGTCCCCCTGTCGGCGGCGCGGTGGTGTTTTCTTGCTCCCTTCTACACGAAGTGGCCCCGGTGACGCGGGGGCAGCGCTACGCGTTCTTGCCGTTCCTGTACGACGAGGCAGGGGCTGCAACCCGGACGGCCAACCTGCAATTCCTCGCAAATCCCGGTGACTTGGCTCCTTGAGACTGTTCCAGGGGGCACAGATGTGGAGCGAGTTGGACGCCATCAATCAGATTTGACACGATCTCCACGCCATTGACGTTGACCTGCCCCCTTTGGTCCCTCGTTCATAATGGAAGCCCGCAGGCTTGTGGTCCTCACCCCGATCTTGGACCGCCAGTGATGAGAATCTGGCCGGTTCTGACCTTGACCCCGATGTTGGACCGGGCTGCGCCGGAACGTCTCGGTAGTTAGGCGCCGGGCGGGCCATGTGGCCCGGCACCGTTCATGAGCTCGATCGGGCACTTATCGCCGATCGAGCTGTGGGGTCGTTCCTCGTTGTAATCTCTACGCTAAGTGTCACATTTTCGGCGGGCGTCGTCGAGGGACAGGAACCAGGCGGTGTTC
This sequence comes from Brevundimonas sp. AAP58, assembly GCF_001295975.1. Classification (GTDB taxonomy): domain Bacteria; phylum Pseudomonadota; class Alphaproteobacteria; order Caulobacterales; family Caulobacteraceae; genus Brevundimonas. The sequence continues at coordinate 1,891 of NZ_LJHU01000117.1, forward strand.
AGGCATTCAGCCCTGACCTTGCCGTTGAAGGACTTGGCGAAGGCATTGTCAGTGGGCTTGCCCGGCCGGCTGAAGTCCAAGGTGACGCCGTGCTGGAAGGCCCATAGATCCAGGTCGCGCGACACGAACTCAGGCCCATTGTCGACCCGGATAGTGCGGGGATAGCCGGTGACGGCTGCCGCCCGATCCAGCGTCCCGACGACGTCGGAACCGCGATAGGTCGCCCGCACGTCGATCGCCGGACAGAGCCGGGTCGCCGCATCGACGATGGTCAGAATCCGCAGCTTGCGGCCATCGAAGGTCATGGTCAGCCATGACCCGAAGGGCGGCGCGTAGCAGCCAATTCCATGGCCCGCACCTCGTTGGGAGCAGAAGGCGGCGCGCGATCATCGCGCAGCGCTGCTTTCACCCGCCGGCGCGGAACTTTCCTCCGTAATTGAAGACCTTCGTCTCGATAGAGCCGGTAGGTCCGCTTGTGGTTGACGTCCCAACCCTCGCGACGGAGCAGGACGTGGACGCGCCGATAGCCGTACCGGACGCGCGTCTCGGCGATCTCTCGGATCCGTTTCCTAAGGGGGGGCCTGATCGGGGCTGCGGGCCTGGTGGTGGTAGGTCGAGGTGTCGATCCGGAACACGCTGCATGCACGCCGGATCGACACCCGCCAGGTCGCCCGAACCGCGTCGACAAGCTGACGCTTTCGATCAGGGTGAGCGGCTGCGCGCCACCGGTCCGAGCGCCGCTGCGAACGAGCTTTCGCTTGATGACGTCCTGCAGCATCTCCTTGTCCAGAGACAGATCTGCGACCAGCTTCCTCAGCCGCCCGTTCTCCTCCTCCAGCTGCTTCAAACGCTTCATCTCCGACGGCATCAGACCGCCGTACGTCGACCGCTACCGGTAGTGGGTCTGGACCGATATCCCGGCCTTGCGATAGACCTCCTCAACCGTCGTGCCTTCCTCCGCCTGTCTTAGAATGAAGGCGATCTGCTGCTCACTGAACCTCGACTTGCGCATCTGTTCCTCCCGGTCGCGCAACAAAGCGCGAAACCGGGAAAATTCTCAAAACGAACGATCCAGTTTTCGGGGTGAGGACCACTGTCAGACGGCTTGGCGCCAATAGGCCAAGACTTCGAGGATCGTCTCTTCGAAGGTACGCTTCGGTGACCATCCTGTGGCCGCTCTCAAGGCCGCAGCCGAACCTGCCGCGACCTTTATCGCCGAGGGGCGCATCCTGGCTGGATCGACCTTTGCCGTCAGGGGGCGGCGTGCTGCCGCGAGGAGCACGTTCAATACATCTTCGACCGGCCTAGCTACCTCCGTGCAGACGTTGAAGGTGCTGAGCTGGGGGAGTGTCGAAGCCGCAGCCACAACTGCGACCATAGCTGCCGCAGCGTCCGCCACATGGCCAAAATCGCGCTGGGCCGAAAGGTCTCCCACTTCGATCACGTCTCTCTCAAGTTTCTCCGCCCGGGCAATCTGGGCGGCGAAGGAGGGAACAACAAACCGTTCGTCTTGGCCACGGCCTGTGTGGTTGAACAGGCGCAGGAGCACCACGCGGGCCGTTGAAGGAAGGATGTCGGTCAAGGCCAGCTCCGCTGCAACCTTGGAGCGGGCGTAGGGGTTGGAGGGCTTCAAGCAGGCGGTTTCGTCAAGCGGCTTCCCGGTCAGGAAGCTTTCCCCATAGCATTCCGCACTGCCGGCGTGCACGACAAGCGCCTCTGGGGACAGGTCAGAAATCACCCTGGCGAGCGTTATCGCGCCAAGCGCGTTGGCCCGCCACACCACGTCGGGCGCGCGGATCGCCCCGGCGACACTGGATTCCGCTGCCAAGTGAAGCACAGTGTCGAACTCGAAGCCATCCAGAGCGGCCGTTAGATTTCTCTGGTCGGCAAGGTCGACCCTGCGAAGGGACTTCGATGACGGTCCACCCAGAGAAAGGACGGGTCGGCCTGGGAAGGCCGCCGCCAGTTGCGGCAGCAAGTGGCTGCCGATGAAACCGGAAGCGCCGGTCACGACGATTCCGCTTCGGTTTCCCATGGTTAGGCGTTTGCCCGACGGCGCCGGACTAGATCAGCCTCGACCATCTCCGCGATCATGTCCTCGAAGGTGGTGGTGGCGATCCATCCGAGCTTGGCTTGCGCCTTGGACGCGTCGCCCAGAAGCACGTCGACTTCTGCAGGCCTTAGGAAACGCTCATCTAGTCGCACATAATCTTCGTAGTTCAAATCAACTACAGCGAACGCCACACGACACAACTCTCGAACAGAAACGGTGCGTCCGGTGGCGACGACGTAGTCATCGGCTTGGTCCTGTTGCAGCATGGCCCACATGGCCGCCACATAGTCGCGGGCGTGACCCCAGTCGCGAGTAGCGTCGAGATTGCCCATCGGCAACTCGCTGGCTTGACCAAGCTTTATGCGCGCGACGGCGTCAGTAACCTTTCGCGTGACGAACTCCAAGCCTCGCAGGGGCGATTCGTGATTAAAGAGGATGCCACTCGAGGCGTGAATGCCGAAACTCTCACGATAGTTCACAGTGAGCCAGTGCCCGTACAACTTTGCAACGGCATATGGGCTGCGCGGATAGAAGGGCGTGGTCTCATTCTGTCTGGGTTCTTGTATCAGGCCGTACATCTCAGACGACGAGGCCTGATAAAATCTTGCTTCGGGCATCTCCAGACGAACGGCTTCCAGGATGTTGCCGACGCCCTTTGCTGTCACTTCAGCCGTAAGGAGGGGCTGATGCCACGACGCTTTAACGAACGACTGAGCGCCAAGATTGTACACTTCATCCGGGCGCACTTCGCGTATCACGCGAATGAGGCTCGCTAGGTCGACGAGGTTACCATCGTGGAAGCGCAGCTCATCATGCACATCCAGCCATCGCAGGCGATGATTGTCGACCTCGGAGTGGCTGCTGCGGCGAACGAGGCCGTGAACCTCATAGCCCTTCTCGAGCAGCAGCTTTGAGAGATAGGCACCATCCTGGCCCGTCACCCCTGTTATAAGCGCCCTGCGTGCCATCTGTACCCTCTTCCACGTAATGGCGGGGGCTTAACACCGGCTGCTAGACTTTGCCAATGGTCGCTCGCGGCTCGCCAAGAAAGGTTAAGTTGCCTTGACAACCGGTTGGGCGGGGCCATCGTGCGCGGGGGATCAAGCCCAAGCTCTAGAGGCGAGTATGAAGCGGCCATCAGACCACTCTGCCGGTGAGACCTTAAATGGTGTTTTAGAGTCGCTAAGGCAGGAACGAGACGCCTACAGCCAGGAGCTCTTCGAGAGCGAACGTACAGTCGCCTGGTTGGCTCAGGAGCGTCAAGGCTTGCTTGAGCAGGTTGCCTATCTCGAGTCTCTACCCCGAAGCGGAGAGCCACCGACCTCTACCCAGGCGAAACTTGCAAATGCAGAGGAAAACGTTCGGCTCAGTGCTGTCTACATTTCGGAGCTGGAGGCTTGGATCACCCGTTTGGAAACTGAACTCTCGGACCTGCGACGCGACTCCGAGCGAGTGCGCGCTACGGCTGGTCAGGGGTAGAGGTCATGGTTCAACAAACCAATCTGAATGCTGAAGTTTGCGTCATTGGCCGATGCAGCTTCGACACCGGCATCGGGACGCTGACCTACGCATTCTGCGAGGCATTGGCACGGCATATGCCGGTATGCCTGATCCCGACCGACGGTCCCGCCAGTGTGGGGGAAGAAATCTTGCTCCCCAACGGCCGGAAGATCCCTCTGTGGGCAGGGCAACCGATCAAGGTATCCCTGTATGTAGATGTTCTGTGGAACGGGGCCTACGACCAGAAAGTCCTTCTCACCCCGTCGGAAGGGCTGAGACTGGCGGTGCTTGTGTTTGACTCGGACCTGCTGCCACCCGAATGGGTCCGCATTCTGAATGAGCGATTTGACGGCGCGCTCTGTACGAGCCCGCATCTGGTGGAAATCGCTCGCAACAGCGGCGTCGACGTCCCCTTGGCGGTTCTGCCTCCCCCTCTGGACCTGGAACCGCTGCTCCGGCGCCCCTTCAAGCGTCCCGGCCGCTCGATCGTGGTCGGTTCGATCGCCGCCTTCCATCCGAGAAAGGGCACCCAGACTCTCATCGAGGCCTTCGCCGCGGTCTCTGCGAGGAACCCCGGCCGCATGGAGCTGCGACTGCATTCGAACCTGGCCTTCGGTGCGGTCATAGACGAGCTCCGCGCCGACATGTCTCGGCTGGGGTTGGCGAATGTGACCTTGTCTACGGAGAGTCTGTCTCCCGAGGAGAAAGCGCGACTATGTGACAGCTTCGACGTGTTCGCCAACTTTTCCAAGGGTGAAGGCTACTCCATCGGCGCGCGTGAAGCGCTGGCCCTTGGCAAGGTTCTCGCCCTGTCAGCGGTGGGGGGGCATTCCGACCTGGCGGACTGTCCCGGTGTGTTCCTAGCGGAAGCGACGCAACGGCGGCCGGCGCGTTACATCGAAATCGACAACCGCATCTTCGGAGAGCAGCGAGAAGTCCAACTCGGCGAGGCGGTCGCGACGCTTCAGGCTGCCGTCGATTACGCGGCCGGAGATGAGGCCCCCACGACCGTTCATGATCGGCGTCGCCTTGCCGCACGTCATGCGTTCTCCAAAGCCTCCCTGTCGGTCGCCACCCTGATCGATCCCGGGCTCGTCGCGGCGCGTCATGATCCGCCCAAACCGCCTCATTTTTCGTGCCCACCTGCGTTCACCAGGATCGCTGCAGAGAGGCTTCAATCTACAGGCGGACTGACTCACGTCCGCAAGCGAGTCGTGCCGGTCCACGACGGTGGCTTTTTCTCCTTATTCAACACCTTTTTCAGTCATCTTGTTTGGGACCTGCGGGATCCACGTTGTCAATGGGTGCTGCCGGATTGGGACGTCCGCCGCTTCATGGAACGATCTAGGGAAAATCCGCCTCTGAGCTTCTGCTACGGTCGCCCGAACGACGGAAATGTTTGGACCGCGTTTTTTGAACCGCTGTTTGGCCTTTCGGAAGAGGACATGAACAATGAGACTGTCCTTTATGAACATGCATCCCTGCCAGACTTTGCCTTTAATGAGTCACGCGAGCCGCTTCTGACCTATAAGCACGCCTATCGACTATACAATACGCCTTGGTTCTATAATTTTCGACGACAATACAACAAGGTATACAGAGACCACATCTACATAAAGTCAGATCTGAATAAAGAAATAGTGTCATTTTCACGTGCAGAGACTGACGGTTACCACGTGCTGGGCGCTCATGTTCGTCATCCAAGTCATGCGGTTGAGCAACCGTCAGCGGCAATCGCTCATACTGAAGCTTATATAGATGCACTTAAGCGTCAGATATCCGAAAAAGGTCTCGGCAAACGTGGAGCGCGCCAGTGGCGAATATTTTTGGCAACAGATCAGCAGAGCGTCGTAGAACGGTTTTCAGAGGAGTTTGGCGATCATCTTTGCTATTTTAGCAATGTAGATCGGACTGACCCGCATGATGATGCCCGTTACCTCGCATCCTCAAGGCTTCAATCACCTCAAATGGGGCATCAGATTCAGCATTTAAAGGCTTCTTCCCCAGCGACTTGGTCCTCAGAACTGGGCAAGCAGATCATCCGAGATGCCGTCTTGCTGTCGCGGTGCGCTTCGGTTTTGCATGTCGTGAGTAACGTCAGTACCGCCGTTTCGTTCATGAACCCGGACTGCGAGCTGGTCTTTTGCCATCCGAGTCATGGGACTGTCACATCCAGGCGATAGGCGAGCTGGCCGGTGCGGTGTTGACAGCCAGCAATCAATGAAGAATACCCAACCGGGGATTAGTTAAAGGTTTTCTATCAGAAAGCCGGTCAGCAGCGTCTGTCCGGGCGTCTCTGCGCATCTCAGGGCCCAAGAATGAAGAACGCCAGATCGCCTGCGGAAACAGATCGCACGACAAGCGCCCGGTCGCTTACGGAAGTCCTGAGGGCCCAATCGGGTTCGCTCCTTCGTCCGATGTTGGTGACAATCGTCGGCAAGGGCAACTCTCATACCGGCATGGGGCGGTTGACCCACAGCTGGCTGCAAGCGCTATCCGACTATCCGTCTCTCACAGTCCGGTTCGTGAATACCCGACCTGAGGAGGGTGACGACGTTGATTACGCCTGGGTCGAGAAAATAAGCGTTGCCGAGGGCCACGCCCATCCCGGTGATGTCTCAATATTCACGGATGTTCTTTGGAACGGGCACGGTGACCGAAACTACGAAAAGTGCCCGGTATCCCGGATAAAATACTGCTACTCTGTCTTTGACTCGACAAGAATTCCTAAAGAATGGGTTGATATCTTGAATGTCCACTTTGATGGCGTTCTTGTCACGGCAGATTTTCTGCGCGACGTTTTCAAGAGTTCTGGCGTTTGCAAGCCGTTATTTCACCTCCCACTTGCGCTTGATCTTGATAGGTTCCTGAATCTTGGGCCGAAGAAGCGAGGCAGTCCCTACGTATTCGGTGCAGTTGGGGCCTACGACTTTCGAAAGAACGTAGATCTGATCACAGAGACGTTCGAGAAGGCGTTTGGGCTGGACAACCCGGACGTCGCCCTTCGTCTAAAGCTTAGCTACAGCCTTCTCGGCGAAGAGGAGGCCGCCAAGTTTGCCGCCAGCTGGCGTGGAACGAACATCCAGGTGGTCCGAGGCAATGTTAACGAAGATGACTATCTCACCTTCGTCCGCGACATCGACTGCGTGATCAACATTTCGCGTGGCGAAGGATATTCGATCCCTGCACGCGAGGCTGTTGCGATGGGAACGCCGCTAATCTTATCGGATCATTTCGCGCACGAGGATTTCAGCGATCTCGACTCGGTGGCCTTCGTGAAGGCCGAAGTACCCGTCCCGGCTCTGTATCCCCAGATCAACGAGCGCTTCATCGGGCTGCAATACATGCCGCACCCTCAGGACGTGGTGGCTGCATTCCGACGTGTTTACGAACAGCGCGATGCCTATGCGGCGCGCGCCTTGGCCAACCGGGACAAAGCGCGCCGATGGACTGTGGCGGATCTGAGAGAACGCTACTTTTCGCTCGTGTCGCCCGCGACCGTCAGCCTGCGCGGAGGCCCGGAAACGATCACTCCCTCCGGTATCTCGACGTCGCATGAGTTCTTCTATCGTAGGGCTCATCAGTTTTACGGTGACAGGGTGGCGCGATCTGCTCGTAACGTAGAGCTTTTTAGACAGCGTCCGGCCAAGACGGTTGTCATTGGCAACGATGGGGGCTTTTTCTCCCTCTTCAATCGGTATGCGTCATATCTGGTCTGGGAGAAGGACGACGATCCGGATCGCGTTGTGCTCCCGGACTGGCGGGCGGACTCGATTGGTGACTTCTTTGGGTCGGACAAGTTTACGAGCTTCTGCTACGCCTCGCGGACCGAGGGCAACGGCTGGCTCAAACTATTCAAGCCGTCGCCGGATGTGGATGATCCGTCTATCTACGATGACGTCGATCGGCTCTACGATGGAGCCGTCATCGCCGATGGCTTCAACGAGTACCGCGAACCTTGGCTGACATACACGAACGCTTACAACCTGTATCAGATGCCTGAGTTCAAGCGGTGGCGCAGGTGGTATAACGGCATCGTATCCCAGCACATCATACCGCTTGATAATATTCAGAAGCGTATCGACCGTAACCTGGCGGCTTTGGGCGACGGCGAACGATTGGCGGTTCACATCCGTCACCCCAGCCATGCTATCGAGCAACCGGGCGCACGCCTATCGCACACGGAGGTCTATGTTCGGGCGATCAACGCCTATATCGCCGAACGCAAGCTGAAGAACCCGCGCATCTTCCTTGCGACCGATCAGGAGTCGACGATCGAGGACATGAAGCGTCACTTCGGCTCGAACCTCTATTTCGATACGGATGTGAAAAGAACCTCGATCGATCATGACCAGTCATTCGAGGCTCTGGACGAATCCGAGCGAATGCGTGAGGGGCATCAAATCCAGCATCTGACGGCAGCGGACTCCCGCAACTGGTCGTCATCCATGGCGGCCGAGGTCATCGCTGACTGCTACAGCCTTGCAGGGTGTGAGGCGCTGTTTCACATCGTCAGCAATATCTCGACCGCCGCTAGCTACCTGAACCCTGACTTGGAGATGGTTTTCGTGGGACATCGTCATGGCTGACCGGCAAGCCGTCCCCGCTCGAGGCAGGACGTTATCCGCCGCCAAGGCAGATCCACGGATCGCTGCCGGCCAAGAGAAATCCAAATCACGCCCCCTCGACCCGACGCGAGACGTCCTGTCGGATCAGACCGACAAACTGACAGCGCGACTGGAAGCCGCCCGGCGTGAACGCGACGACCTCAAGGTCAAGCTCGCCGACATGATCAAGTTATCGACCAAGGAATTCCAGAAGATCGCCGACCACACCGAGCGCCTTCAGGGTCTCCGCTTCGAGCGCCCCGGCGAGATGGAGCTGCGTAGGTCAGAGGAAGCGCTCGCTGAAGTCGGTCGTCAGCTGGATGCGGCCCGGATGGATCTGGCAGCCGAACAGTCCCGATCTTCGGAGCTTCACCAGCAACTGGCCAACGCCCATTCCGAACGGGACAGCCTCCTGGCGAGGATCTCGGAACTGGAGTCGAACGGAGCGCTTCAGCAGCGGATCGATCAGCTCGAAGCGGAACTTGACGAGCGGCGAGCGCGAATTCAGTCAATCTATGCCTCAGGATCGTGGCGTCACACACGGATATTCCGTCGCCTGGCAGCGCGGTTCCGCTCCAAGGACGCCTGAGCCAGAATGCACCTTGTGCGCGCGCCCATGATCCTGTTTCCGTTTTACCTACGATAACCCAAGGAGGCTCCGATGCGAGCGCTAGTCACCGGCGGAGCCGGTTTTGTCGGCCGCCACCTCTGCCACGCGCTGCTTGAGCAGGGCTGGGATGTCGTATGCGTCGATCCGATCGTCCCCCGTACCGGCGGCCTGCGTCCGGAGCACTGGCCGCTTTACGACCCGACGACCTACAAGGGCTTCACCTGGGTCGAACAAGACTGCCGAGAGTACTTCCGAAAGGATGAGACATTCGATTACGCCTTCCACCTCGCCGCGATGGTGGGAGGCCGGCTGATGATCGAATACGACCCGCTCGCCGTCGCCGAGGATCTGGCGATCGACGCCGACTTTTTCCGCTGGGCTCTGCGGACGCGGCCGAAGAAAAACGTCTTCTTCTCCTCCTCTGCCGCCTACCCGATCTCCCTGCAAACGTTCGAGAACTCGCATATCCTGACCGAGGACATGATCGATTTCGACACGAAGTTGGGCATGCCCGATCTGTCCTACGGTTGGGCGAAGCTGACCGGGGAGTATCTGGCACGGCTGGCGCACAAGAACTATGACATGGACATGGTGTGCTACCGGCCCTTCTCTGGTTACGGAGAGGATCAGGATCTGACCTACCCTTTCCCCAGCGTCTGCCGCAGGGCCCTGGAGTTCAAGGGGCAGGACGTATTGACCGTATGGGGCAGCGGTGACCAGTCGCGCGATTTCATCCACATCACCGACGCTATCCGCTTCGTGATGGAATCGATGAACAAGGTCAGCAATGGCGAGGCGATCAACCTGTCCACCGGCCGAAAGACAACCTTCAAGGAATTCGCCAGAATCGCCGCCAACGTCGTCGGCTATGATCCGACTATTATCGGTACGTCGGACAAGCCAGAGGGCGTGTTTGCGCGCGTCGGCGACACGGCCTTGCAAGAAAAACTCGGCCTGACGCCAACCATCACGTTCGAAGAAGGCGTCCGTCGCGGGGTTGAGTACCAAGGGAGATTGCTTGGGCAGTCACTATGAGAGCCACTGAGATACCAAAGTACGAAGAGCGCCAGATTGTCGCCTTCCTGAACACGATCGCCCACAAAATAAGCCCCGCCATCGTCGATGTCGGGGGGAATGTGGCGGCGGAAGTTTCGCAATCCTTCATCGAGCGCGGATGGCGTACGCTAATCGTGGAGCCACAGCCGGCTTGCGTGCGGGCTCTAAGGGAGCGTTACTCAAGGTTCGACAACTGCACCATCGTACAGCAAGGCTGCTCGGACAAGCCTGGCGAACTCAAACTGTATCGTGGTATAGACGGTCCGAAGTCCGAGGTGGCCACGTTCAGCGAACGCTCCGACCCATGGATGGACGTTGTTCGCTTGGAGGATTTCGATCTTGTGAAGGTCGACACCCTCTCAACAACCTTAGAGATGCAAGAGTTCCCCCGGAAAATTGGCATACTGAAAGTCGATACGGAGAGCTGGGATTATAACGTCCTGCTTGGAATGGACTTTGGGAAATATGAAGTCGATGTCGTCGTAACCGAAGAATACTACTGGGACATAGAATCGACGCTATCCAAACACCAGCTACTGGAAGCTGAAGACTTCGTATGCGTAGGCTTCCTTGGGTATAACTCGGTCTGGATTAACCGGAGAGTTGGAGCCAGAGTCAGCCAAGTCATGCTTCGCGGGTGGTTGATGGATATCGGTCGTTATCCCGAAGATATACTGGGAAGTGGAGGTTTCACCTCTATCCAGCCCGAACTGGAAAAGGATCGCTCTGTCTCAGGGTTTGTGCCCCTTCGAGACATAACGATTGTGGCGGATGGAATGGAAGCGATGACTGCCGGTTCCATAGAGACTCTGCCCGTCGCCATCTGCAACTTTACCTCTGCCCCTCTTGGTAGCGCTGCTGTAGAGCTCGTTGTGTCCTACCACTGGCTGAACAACGAGGCCTCGTCGCACGAATGGGACGGCCTGCGGACGGCAGTTCCGGAGGTTATCCCACCAAACGGTTGCCTACGATTTGCGATCCAGGTGAGAGCACCGAGTGAACCCGGCCGATATCTTCTGAAGGTCGACCTGCTCGACGAGGGGATCGGTTGGTATGCCGAGCGAGGGGCATCCACGTCGCAGCAGACCGTTACAGTCGTCGGTTCAGCATGATCTTGATTGGGTCCAGCTGACCTTTAGGTCGTGATGGCAACCTGCCAACCTCGACGCACCGACATCGGGCTCCTGACGTCAGACCGATGCGGTAGCTCTCTTCGGTACACCCAGAAAGATGCACCGTGCAAAGGCATCTGGCCGAGAAATTGCCAAATCGCATAGTCTAGACGAGCTGCCGAAGAGAGCGGACACGCTTGGCGGAGTATTCGTGCGAATCGATGAGTAGCCGATAGGCTTCTTCGACTGAGAACGCCCGCTGCGGATCCTCCAAGAAGAATGTGACACCAGCCGGATCGGCGTCCCGGTCGAGTACTGCACGGTAAACTGCAGCGAGGCGTTCGAGATTCAGTTCCATTGCCCCCTCTCCCTCAGGCAGGCGCGCCATGTACCGCTGCAAGTCCGTGGACGCGCCCAAGCCAGCGGCTTTATGCAGATTGGCCAACTGCCCGCGAACCCAGTCACGATCCGGATGGGCGGGATTGGTCAACGGATCGCCCAAGGTCCAGAAATCAATGTAGTCGTCGAAGGGGTTCGCAGGTCCGTAGAATCGGCTCTGCAGGGCCTGTGATTCTTGGCGGAGATAGTATCGGTTCAAGCCGTCATAGAAGACGAAATCATATGCGGCAGCCAACAGCATTGGCTCCCACTCGCCGTGCGTCTCCGTCCGCGACATAGGCGCGTGCGCTTCCACGACGATGATCCAGGGCCGGTGACGACTGAGGTCTAGTCCCTGCAGAACCGCAGCTTCAGAACCCTCGACGTCAATCTTGAGGAAGTGCACTTCGTGTAGAGCGACACTGTCGAGAACGTCATTCAAAGTGACCGACTGCACCGAAATCTCGTCGACTTGGCAGCCGACGCTCGCGGCACGAGCGGCATTGACCGGATCGGACGTCGAGAGCTCAAGATTGCCTCGTGTGCGGTAAAGCGTGATCTCGCTCTGCTTGCTGCCAGCGGCCGCGCAGAGATTCACATCATGCGGGCGGTGCGCAAGCAGGTGCTGGTACTGTTCCGGCAGAGGTTCTATGTTTACCCCCCGCCAGCCGCGCTCATAGAAAAGCAGAGTTACTGAGTGCAATGCGGGATCGCCGGCACCAACATCAACGTAGTGTCCGATGCCAACATCCTTCAGCGCGCGAAAGAGGATTACGTCCTCATGAGCTTGCGAGTAGGAATATATCGGCATGGTCTAGGTAGCCTAAATTATCGGAGTTCCGGCTCCGGCATGTATAGCGAAAGACTGTCCCGTTCGTCCCACCGCCGCGTTTGGGTGAAGCGGTCCAAAAGGTCAGGCGACCTGTAGGTCTCCTCGGCCTCCTGGCAGACAGAAGTCCTAGGACGGCAAGGCGGGCCGCATCCATAGCTGGGTTCCATCTCGCAAGAGATGGAGTACGGCCGGGTTTGCATCGTCCTGTCGGACTGCGCACGGATGATTAACCCGGTTACGCCAGCCCGCCGCAGAAAACAGCCTCCACAGCTTGAAATCTGCCTCTTGGCTATGGGTTGAAATCAGCACGGTAGAGAGGGGACAATCGCGTAGATCGACTGTGTCAAACAAGTCTTCTTCGCCTCCACCGATGTTGATGACCGCGAGGTCTTGGTGATCGCGATCGCTCAAAAGTTCAGCCATGGTCAGCGCCTTTACCTCTTCACACCCGACGTCTGGCATCGTGTTGTAAAGGGGCCTGGCCCTGGACCCGAAATCGAAAGAGGAATGAGCGATGATCTCGATCTGAGCCTGAACGGAGTAGGGCATCACAGCCATGCGAACGATCTCTGCCTGACCTCCGACAAAGCCATTGTCGGCCAGATGCAGGGCGGCGTTGTCCGCCAACTGAGGGACTGGCTCGACCACGGTCAAGACGGTTTCGTGGACGCCCAGATTGCGCGCAGCGACGCCCGCCGCGGCGGCCCACGGACCCCAACTAGCGCCGATTTCGATCACTCTGAACACCCTGTCGGCGCGGGCCGTATTCTCGACCGCAACCAGCAAGCCGACCCACTCCGCCACCGTACCAATCATGTCGGCGACGAAGGGTGGTGGCTGTTGCTCGCCTAGGAACGACCCGGACCAAGCCACCAGATCTGTACGAGTATAGCACCCGATGAAGTCTCTCACGAACCCTGGGCGCGGCTCCACAGATCGACCCGAGCGCAGAAGAATCGACGCGTCCAGACCGACCGGTAAATCTTTTCCGAGACGCTGCTGATACTCGTCAGTCAGCAAAAAACTGGCAAGCAAGTCGATCGGTTTTTCCGACTGTCGTGCTCTCGAGATGAGCTGCATCGGCGTCTCGACATCGCGACCTAAAAGCAACTGATAGCAGCGCCTCACATCCTCAGGGGTGGACCGTCGGGACACGTCTTGCCTTTCGTTCGCTTCAGGGGCTGTCAATCGACCTGAGTTCGGGTCTGGTTTCAAGTGCCGCCTGGCTGTCAGCTGGCGTGAAGTGATGTCTGGTGGCGCGATCTGACGCCTGACGCTGGTTTTCTCGGCCCGCGATGTAAAGCGCCTACGAACCAGAGATGCAGGAGCGGGGGCTGTTGAATTCGTCGTGCCCGTCCGTCTGAAGCTGGCTCAGGCAAGTGACGTGACACGCCTCGATGTAAAATTTGCCCTGAAAAAGAGGTCTTTCTGTCCACACGACCAGTTGCGCGGCTCCTGAGTCCTGCCAGGTATGATCTAGCTCCAGACGGTATCTGCCTGGACTAGTCAGGGTCAGGCTCTGCGCGGTCATCTCCGGTGCCGTTCCCCACTCAATTCGCAGGCGAGCCTCTCCTCCTTCAGGATCGATCGTGAAGTCGGTCACGGATCGCCAGACACCAGGTGTCAGATAGTAATATGGCCCATGTACTACCGCCCGACTGCGTCCGGTGAGGTCGACATGCGGGTCGCCGCCGTCGAGTTGGTCCTTAGACGGATAGGCGAACAGCCCGCCGCTCCAGACTGCTGCGGCACCGACAGATGGAGGAATCGTTCTATACATATCGAGCGGTGAAGGTGAGCAAACACCTGCTGTCATTGTGGGCGGCTCGGCATGGACCTTACCGATCAGAGGCAAGTCAACTATGGAGTTCGTGGGCCCGAAGACTAGGGCACCCCTCGCCTGGAGATGGGCCGCAACCACCAGACGACGGGAGTGTTCGAAGATAAGGCTACGCTCGACCATAGATGGTCGTGCGCTAGAAGCAACCGGGAGCGCGGCGTCCGAAAAGCATGCTGTGTCGCTAGGAGCTATCAACATCGTCCAGTTGATGTCGTCCGTCAGGATTACCGTGTTACTTGCCGGCTCATAGTGAGCACCGGCGGGATGCTCGATAACTGCGGCCCCGGCACTGGCCGCGGCTTGAGCGATCCGGCCCCGCCATCGACCCTGTGCGACGCTGTCTACAAACAGAATAAGAAGTGTAGAAAACTTACTCATACTGCGCGAAGCCATGTATAGATATCTATAGCTTCTTCTATGTCTTCGAAGAGTTTGATTTTTCCACTCTCGAAAACTAATGCCTTGTCGCAGGTCTGCCTGATGATAGACATATCATGTGACGCCATGACATAAGCGCGCCCCGCCCGTTTCTGGAAAAGCTCGTCGTTACACTTTTGATGGAACCGTGCGTCTCCGACGGACACGAGCTCGTCGATCAAGTAGCAGTCGAACTCGATCGCTAGCGACAGGCCGAAAGCCAATCGGGCGCGCATGCCGGAAGAATAGATCTTGACCGGCTCCCGCAGAGAGCGACCCAGCTCGGCGAAATCCTCAACCCGCTCCAGCAGATCACGGTAGTTGCGCCCGTAGATCCGAGAGAGGAAGCGAATGTTGTCGAGACCGGATAGACTGCCCTGGAACCCTCCGCCGAAACCGATCGGCCAGGATGACCGCATGAACCAGTCGATCCGCCCTTCTGTGGGGTCCAACACGCCCCCGAGCATCTTGATCAGCGTCGACTTGCCTTGTCCGTTTCGCCCGAGAATGGCCAGCCGACCGGACTGGCCCATCTCGAAGTTGAGAGCCGTGAACAGCGGCTTCGGAGCCCCGTGGTAGGTTTTGGAAAGGTTGACCAGCCGGAGCCCAACCCCCGGGGGTTGTTCTAGGGCTATTCTTGCCAATGGTCCCTGGCCCCGGCCCAGATAAACCAGCCGATCCCGTAGACGACCAAGCTCGAGATCAGAACTACCAGGACCGAAAGCAGCCGGCTAGGCTCAGTCGGCGCGTCAGGCACATTCGGAGCGACGACACGCTCGAGGTAAAGCTTCTGGCGTCGCGCCTCCTGCTCGGCATTTGTCAGGGCCGCGCTGGCGGCCGCGAGCTCGCGGTCCGCGAGTTCCCGCTCGAGAGTGAGCCGCTCATAGGCTCCAATCTTTGGGGCCAATGAATCAGAGGACCCGGAGATTGCAGCGCGCTCGCGGGCGATCTGAGCCTCGTAGGCCTGGATCCGACTGTCAATGATCGGCAGCTGCGGGCTGTTGGGCGCCTCCTGAGCCAACTGTGCACGTTCTGCCCGCAGTTGGGCGAGCGTTGAAAGGAGCCCACCTAGCAACTGGGAAGACTCCCGGGCGGTAATCTCGGGATCGATGAACCGTTCTCGGTTGCGGAACTCGGTCAGAGCGGCTTGGGCCTCGGCCAGTCGCTCAATGGCTCGCTCGCGCGAAATGAGGGCCTCGGCGACCGCATCTCGAGAAGACCGCTCGTTCAGTCGATTGACCAACTCCTCGCTGCCAGAAAGCAAGGCTAACGCGATGGCTTGGGCCTCGCGCGGACGGAAGGCCTCGACCCGCAGGGTGCTGATCCCGGTCGTCGAATCGTAGCCTACGACGGTGTAACGCTGAAAGGCCTCGTAAAACGCTTCTCCAGAACTGCTCTCCCAGGGCCTCGGATAGCGCGAAAATACATCCGCCCGCTCGGCCCCCAGCCACTCGCGAAGATTGAAACGCCTATTGAGTGCTTCAAAGGCGTCCCGCGACTCCATGTAGGAGTGGACTGCATAGGCGTCTGCCGGTGCCATCGCCAGACCGACGCCCTGCAAAGCCGAGTTCATGGGTGACAGCTGCCCCTGCTCAGCGGACCGAATGATGAAATGTGCCTCGGATACATATCGGGGCGTCGCGATCATCAGGAAGTAGATCGCCGCCATAAGCGTGGGCAGCACGACCACGATCATCGGCGGCCACGAAACCCTCTTCCACCAAGGCAACGCTGGCCGAAGATCGGCGAGGCTTTTGGCGATCGGCCCGAGAAAGCTTAGATTCGGTGGTGTCATTTCAAATCTCAAGGGTTAGCCGTCCCTGGCCGCCTCTATCAATCGATGAGAATCCGGTCTCTTGCGTCTGCGACTGCGACCAATCCGACCAGGATGAGCCCTGCACCCCATGCGAGCGCGTAGATGGGGTCGTAGTATGTCGGGACGAACTCGCCGAATACGCCGCCCCGAACCATCTCTACGGCATGGGGCATCGGGATCAACAGGTAAAGTTCGCGCCAGCGCTCCGGAATCCACCCGGCCATCACAAACGCCCCGGAGAAGGGGATCATGAGGTAGCCCACTACCGAGGTGAGCCGTTCCAGAAACTCGTACCGCAGCGCCAGCCCGGCAAGGGCGAAAGCGATGCCAAAGGAAATCCACCCCATCAGGACCCAACCGCCATACAGCAAAGCCCAGCTATGGGGGGGCTCGACCTCTCCCGCTACAAGCAGCGCGATGTAGACGAGCACGAACGCCACAGTAGCCCCGGCGAACTCGAGAAGGTTTCTGGAGACGAAGATCTGAAACACCGTGATTTGCCGATGGTACAGCAGTCCGGTATTCGCCTGCATGGCTCCTACGCTCATGCCCATCATATGTCGGATCAGCAGCAGACACATGTAGCCGGTCATTACGAAGGGTGCGACGCGAACGCCATGATCATATGTCGGTCTCAGCAATGACCACATTACGATCACCCCGACGCAGAAAAAAAGCGGTTCGAATATCACCCAGAGAAAGCCAAACCCTTCCCGACCATAGCGGGTGACCGCCTCTCTCAGCATGAGAGCGCTGATAATCTTCGACGGGGTAGGCATCAGGTGTTCACCTTTGGTCCCCGACGCCGGACGGACGACGAACCACTTCACGTGCGCCTCCATTACCGATCGTGACGACCGAAGCAAGCGCCTGCGCTGAGAGAAGCAGGGGGAGGGTCTGCTGCGCGAGCCGAACTTGCTGTAGCCTGCTAACCTGGGCTACGACGCCTCGGGTTTTGTGCAGTCACAGTGCTTTATGCTCGAAACCGTCCCTGGAGAGATCATGGATGCGAACTTGACCCAATCGGCCGGCGAGTCAGGTAATCGCAAGACGGCCGGCGAGGTGCTGGGCTGGCTAGATTTAGTCCAAGTGTACGCAGCTGCGGCGACGGCTCCAACACCACCTGCTCCTGGCGAAAATTTGGAGATGTACGCCGTCCGGTACGATTTGTTTAGTAGTGATCGGAAGCTCGACGGGTACGATCAAACCCATGCAGAACGCTACAGGGCTACAGCGAGCCTTTTTGGTTCCTATTTAGAGCGGTCCCCTCTCGTTCTTGAGCTTGGGGCAATATCACGCGTGGGCACGTTCGCCGTAGAGTGCCTCGGTGTTGATTGCCGGCCTCTGGAGCAGGACTTGCGATACCGCTTCGACCTTCCCAGTTGCGCCTTCGACAGTGTTCTGTGTCTAGAAAAGTTGTGCCAAACCAAAGACGTCCCTGAGGTGGAGGATACAGCCGAGCTGGCAACATCGTTTAACTATAGCGGCGTCATGAACATGCTGCGTGAATCGTTTCGAGTGTTGAGGCCGGGCGGAACACTTCTTGTTACCGCACCCAACGCCTCATCTCTTGATGTCATCGCCCGTGTCATGAGAGGTGACACTCCACATCTGTTCGATCCGAATGTGCGGGAGCTAACACCGACGCAAGTCCGCTGTTTTGGTGAGCGGGCAGGATTCCATCTGGAAGCCTTCGGTACGATTTTTGCTTGGCAGACCGCTGACGCCGAGTTGCGGGGCAATGTCCTTCAGTTCATCTCTGACATGGGTTTTGATGCCTCCAACCGTGGCGACGACGCGGTTTATGTCTTCCGGAAGCCAAGCGACTCGAATGCTCGGGGCGTGACCTCAGCCGCGCAATCCGCCGCCTATTGGCGCGCGCAGCATATCGGCGGCATCGTCCCAGACTACGAGGAAATTCTCAGCGAAGGGTTCGAGCGCTTCGTAAGGCCGGGCGATGTTGTGATCGACGTCGGCGTGAACCAAGGCAGACATTTCAAGAAGCTCAAGGAGTTGGTCGGACCGGCGGGCCGCGCAATCGGGTTCGAGCC
>NZ_LJHU01000118.1 GCF_001295975.1 Brevundimonas sp. AAP58
TCTTCGCCGCTTCCGCGTCGAGGCGGGCGGCCGCGTGGGCCGCCGCCGTTGCATGATTTCAGGCAGGGTGGGGCGCTCGCGACTTGTCGCGGTTAAATCGACAGCACGGATAGCACTGCTTTGGGCGTGAGGACCACAACTTCACCGCTTGCGTCTGTCTTGAACTGTCTCGCGTAGCTTTACCATGGGCTATGAAAACTCAGCACTTGGCCGTAGGTTGACCGAACGTCGGCAACGCTTTTTGCGGCGGTGGCGGAGTCGTGTTGATGCTGTCTCGAAACATCGGCCGGTAAGCCTTTGGCGACTTCACGAGTCCCATTCGTTTCGAAAAAACGCCGCGATCGTAGGGTTTGTGGTGCTCACGCACATGGTGATCGGCGTCTGGCTTGGCCGCCCGAATCCGCCCTTCGGAGGCGATGCTCCCCCGGTGATCGAGCTGACGCTTTCCGCCCCCGCGGGCGGGCGGGCTTTTCAAGCCGCAACACGGGTCGAACCGGTTCGGACATCCGAGTCGGATCCCGCTCCAGTTCGTCCGGACACGGTTAAGACGCGACAGCCGCCCCAGCCCGCCGAGCCCATTGAGCCAGTTGGTCCCGCTCGACCCCCGGCGCCCGCAGAAAGTTCGACGGTCGACCCGGCGTCGGAGGACGTTCTAGGTATAGTGCTCGCACTGGTCGGTCTCGAGGAGAGCCGGCTTGCCGCGCCTCAGATAATAGCCGGCTCGCTCGACGCCCAAGCTGCTGTTTCCCTTTCGGCGAATGGCGATTGTAACGTCACAGAAACCATAGCCCTGAAGGTTGCCGAGCAACCGCGGTTGACCGCCGCGCTAATGTCCATGCCGAGAGACGCGGCGTCTGTCGCACGGGCGATCCACCTTTGGGACGGGGACTGGATCACGACAGGCGAAGAGCGAAACCAGGCGATCCTGACCAACGTCCGTGAAGTCGTCCTTGAGGCCGTGTCCGAAGCATCGCCGATTTGCCGCGACGCCAAGATCGACGGTCCCCGCTTCGTAGTCGTAGCGGATCAGGCACGATCCGCGATCGTCCTCGTGCTGGGCTCGGGATCATGGCGCTGGGCCGAGCTCGCTGATCCCACCAGCGGGGTGCCGCCTATGGTGTTCCGGGCGCGTTGACCAACGACACTGCGCCGCATTCCCGCCGCCTTGCCGACTTTTTTCGACGCCGTTGCATCCGCCCGTAAGCGGCAAGCGTCTCTACAAAGCGCATAGAACCGCAAAATACCGGCCTTGCGCTTCGACCGATATCTTCGCCCGAAACAAGGATTGCCACGATGAAAAATGCACTGCGCCTTGGGACGGCGGGAGGCGCATTGTGCGCACTGCTGTCCGCGACCAGCCCAAACGCCCTGCCTTCTAGTCACCGCGAGGCTCCCGCGATCACAGAAAGCCCCAAGGTCGACGGGACGGACTTCTATATGTTCCGCAGCTACGAACCGGGCCGCGCCGGTTTCGTGACTCTGATCGCCAACTATCAGCCGTTGCAGGGCCCGGGCTACGGTCCCAACTACTTCACGATGGACCCTGACGCGATCTACGAGATCCATGTTGATAACAACGGCGACGCTCAGGAAGACATCACCTTTCAGTTTCAGTTCAACAATACGCTTAGAAACAACACCGGGATCACGCTAAACATCGGCGGTCGCACTCTGCCGATCCCGCTCCGGGCCATCGGGCCGATTGACACCTCCAACGATCCAAACCAGGGCGAGCTGGAATCCTATACGTTGAACGTCATCCGCGGCGACCGGCGCACTGGTACGCGTCAGTTGGTGACCCACGAGAACGGCGGCCAGTCCTTCGCCAAGCCCGTCGATAACATCGGCGGCAAGACCTTCCCCAACTACGCCGCCTACGCCGATAGCTTCATCTCCAACGCCAACATCCCGGGCTGCAACGGGATGGGTCGTGTCTTCGTGGGTCAGCGCGCTGAGGCCTTCGCGGTCAATTTGGGGCCGTCGTTCGACCTGGTGAACTACGTCCCGATTGAGGGTGCCAGCGCGCCCGGTGCCAATGATACCGCCGGCTTCCCCGGCGGCATCCGCCAGAGCCGCGCCAACGATGATCTGGTGGGCAAGCTGAATGTCACCTCGATTGCTATCGAGGTGCCGATATCCTGCCTGGTCGGCTCCGGAAACGGCGTCATCGGCGGCTGGACTACCGCCAGCCTTCCTCAGGCGACGCTGCGCGATCCCACGCCGAACTACACCGATCCCACCGTCGACGGCGGTGCCTTCGTCCAGGTCTCCCGCCTGTCGCATCCTCTGGTGAATGAACTAGTCATCGGCCTGCCATCGAAGGACCTATTCAACGCGACCGAGCCGACCGGCGACGCCGCCCTGGCTGACTTCGTGACCAATCCGACCTTCCCCGCCATCCTGAACGCCCTGTTCCGTGGTCCGGTCAACCAGACGCTGGGAACCAACATTCCGGACTTGGCGCCCGACAACTTCCCGCGCAACGACCTGGTCGCGACCTTCCTGACGGGCATCCAGACGCTCAATCAGCAGTCGACGGTCCGGCCTGCGGAGATCATGCGGCTAAACACCAACATCGCGCCGACGCCCCAGGCGACCCAGAGCACCTTTGGAGTCATCGGCGACGACCTGGCGGGCTATCCGAACGGACGTCGACCGGGAGATGATACGGTCGACATCACACTGCGGGTCGCTATGGGCCGCCTGTGCCACCCCGTGCCGATCAACGGCGTGCAGACCGCGCTGGGCCTGTGCCAGACCTCCAACGCGCCGGTCGGGAACGTTCAGTTCACGGATGGCGCCCCGATCAATGCGCGCGAGCTCCAGAACCGCTTCCCCTATCTGAACACGCCGCTTCGCGGTTCGCCGCGGGGAGGTCAGTGATGGGCCGTAACCTGACTCGCCAGATCACAGCAGCCAGCGTTCTGATCGGCGGCTCGGCCCTGGCCGCAGGATGTTCGGACGGCGGCGACGGGGCGATCATAGGCCCCCCGCCCCAGTCGCCGCCCGCCATGGGTGCCGAGCGGTTCGGCACGGGATTCGCGCTCAGCTTCCGCGCCAGCGCAAACAGCGACCCTCGGGAGCCAATGTCGGCCGACGTGATCCCGGCCAGCATCACCACTGATCCGCTCGACGTGCCCTGAGCAGGGACCGACGACCCGGCATCGAAACGGCGGCGCGCCGGTCGGGGCGCGCCGCCTCTTCACCCACCGAAGGCTGACCCATCTGACCGGTCTTCTACGATGATCGGACGCCGCCACAGATCTGATCCTTGAGGAAAACCATAATGCGCCTGATCCTTGCCGCCCTCATCTCCGGCGTCCTCGCATCGTCGGCGACCGCTCACGACTTCTGGATCCAACCCTCCGCCTATCGGGTCGAGACTGGCTCTCGCGTGACGGTGTCGCTTTATGTGGGTCACGGCGAGGCGCGCGAACTCTGGGATGCGGACATCCGTCGCATCGTCAGATTGACGGCCACGGGCGCGGAGGGCGTCGTTGGGCTCGACGGCGTGATGCGCCAGGGTGGACAAGGCGATCTGTCCTTCGCGGCAGGCGGATTGCACGCTCTGGCGCTGGAGACCTCGCCGACGACCAGCGAGTTGCCGGCCGACCGCTTCGAAGCCTATTTGCGCGAAGAGGGGCTGACACCGGCGATCGAGGCCCGACGCCGGGCGGGGACGTCAGACCGCCCGGGCCGCGAGATCTACAGCCGACGGGCCAAGGCGCTCGTGCTCTCGGGCGGACCCAGCGTCCAGGACGAGGCGATCGCCACGACGCCCATCGGCCTCACGCTGGAGATCGTGCCCGACCGCAACCCCTATGCAAACGATGGCGGACCGCAGGGGTTCGTGGTCCATTACGAGGGGCGCATCCTTGAGGATGCCCAGGTCGAACTGATCGATCTTTCCGCCGACGAGCAGGCGACGGCGGCGGGGCTGACCGACGCGTTTGGCCGCGTTGTCTTCGACATCCCTACTGCTGGTCCCTGGCTCGTCAATGTGGTCTGGACGAAACCGCTACTGGATGACCCTCGCGGCGATTTCGAGACAATCTTTTCCAGCCTCACTTTTGGCCGCTAGGGTCAGGACCCATTGATGTAAGGCGCGCGATCTGATTCAGGCTCCTGAGGAGTCTGGATCATGAATGACCTGTTTTGGCTGACGGACGAGCAGATGGCTCGGCTGGAACCCTGTTTCCCGAAGAGCCACGGCAGGCCCAGGGTAGATGATCGCCGCGTCCTGAGCGGGATCATCTTTGTCAATCGCAACGGCCTTCGCTGGCGCGACGCGCCGGCGGCCTACGGTCCTCACAAGACGCTCTACAATCGCTGGAAGCGGTGGAGCGACGCGGGCGTCTTCTTCCGGATGATGGAGGGCCTGGCAGGTGGCAACGCCGAACGGCGCACCGTGATGATCGATGCGACCTATCTCAAAGCGCACCGCACGGCTTCGAGCCTGCGGGCAAAAAAGGGGGTCTCGGGCGGCTCATTGGACGCACGAAAGGCGGTATGAACACCAAGCTGCACGCCGTAACCGACGCCAACGGACGGCCGATCAGCCTG
>NZ_LJHU01000119.1 GCF_001295975.1 Brevundimonas sp. AAP58
AAGCCGTGCCTCCACCCCCTCCCAACCCTCCCCCCTCCAGGGGGAGGGCTCATGATGCGCGTCCTGCCCGGCCTCCTTCTGACGGCCCTGCTGCTGGCGATCTGGGAGGTCGCGTGCCGGGCGCTCTCCGTCCCCGTCTACTTCCTGCCGCCGCCCAGTGCGGTCGCCATTGCCCTTGTCGAGAACGCCCCGGTGCTGGCCGGTTCGGCGCTCCAGACCTTCTGGATGGCGTTTCAGGCCTTGATGGTCGCCACGGTCCTGGGCGGAGGCCTCGCCATCGCGGTCTCCCTCAGCCGTCCGGTCGAACAGGCGGTCGCCCCCCTCGCCATTGCGCTCCAGGTCACCCCGGTCGTGGCCATCGCGCCTCTGGTGCTCATCTGGGCGGGGCTGGACCACGCCGACCGGGCGGTGATCGCGCTCGCCGCCGCCGTCGCCTTCTTCCCCATCTTCTCGGGCGTGCTGACGGGCCTGAAGTCCGCCGATCCGGACCTGGAACGCCTGTTCGACCTGCACGGGGCGAGCCGGCTCCAGCGCCTGACCCGCCTGCGCCTGCCCTCCGCCCTGCCCTTCGCGCTGGAAGGCGTCCGCGTCGCTGCCGGACTGTCGGTGGTGGGGGCCGTGGTGGCCGAGTTCGTGTCCGGCTCGGGGGCCACGCAAGGCCTGGCCTGGCGCCTGCTGGAGGCGGGCAATCGGCTGCGCACCGCCGAGCTCCTGGCGGCGCTCGTCTGCCTCGCGGCTCTGGGTCTGATGCTCAACGCCGCCACGACCGCGATCCAGCGCCGCGTCCTGGCCTCGCGGGCCTGAGACCCCTTAACCCGCGTTAGTCCGGGGTTAAGCCGCGGATGGCTAGGCTCTGGGCCTGTCCGTCATGGACCGGAGCTCCGCCTTGGCCCAGCCGCCGATCACCTGTGCTCGCCCTACCGCCCAGACCGCAGGCCTCGGGCTTGCGACCGCCCTGGCCTGTCTCTCGCTCGGCGGCGTCGCCGAGGCGCAGACGCAAGCCCCGCCGACCGGATCGCGCTACCTGTCCTGGGCCAACCGGACGACATCGACAACCCCGCCGCGCATGGCCGCCAATGCCGCGCGCGCCGACATCCTGCCGCGTCGCGTCGCCCCGTCCCAGGGCCTCGCCCGGCCGCAGATGCAGCCATTCAACCCGCCGATCCCGATCACCGAAGGCGGCCTGACCCCGGCCAGCGCCTGGATCGGCCCGCGCGTCGCCCCGTCCTTCGCGCCCGGCAACCCCGACCCCCTGGCCTATGCCACCACCGAGCTGGCGGCCGCCCCACCGCCGCCGCCGGTCATGACCACACCCGCCCGCACAGCGCCCGTCGCCCCGCCACCGCCCCGGGTCGAAGCTCCCGTTCCAGCCCCGGTCGCTCAGCCCGTCTACACCGCATCGGCCTCCGCCCCGGCGGCGGCGCCCACGACGGCCAGCGCTGCAGATCCGATGGCGCCTCGTCCGGACGCCCCCATCTTCCGCCTGCGCTCCCAGGGTGCCGCGCCGGCCCCGACACAGACCGCGCAGCCTCAGTCCGCACCCGCTGAACAGGCCCCGGCCCAGCCTGCCCCCGTCCAGCAGGCCCCGATCCAGCAGGCCCCGGCGCAGACCAGCGCCACGGGCCAGGCTCCGGCCCGGTACTACTCCGTCCACCGCGCGGCCGGGCGACAGCCGGATCCCACGGTCATGCCCGATCCGGTCTTCTTCGACAGCGTGGCGATGGATCTCGCCGCGCCCCCCGAGATGGAGCCGCCGCGCCGCGACGCCCAGGGCCGCCTCATCCCCGTCGCCAACGCCGATCCGAGCCTGCCATGAGCGACGTTGCCGACATGCAACCCGTCGAGACCGGCTCGCGCCTGCCCGACCTGATCCTGCTGGCCCAGGAACCGTCGTCCGAGAAGCGGCGCGCCCTGCTGCGCGAACTGACCGACCACTTCTTCGGCTCGACCCAGCGCACGGCGGCCGAAGACGCGCTTTACGACTCGGTCCTGTCCGACCTGACCGCCGAGATGGAAACGGCCGTGCGTGCCGAGCTGTCGGCCCGTTTCGCCCTGTCGCCCGACGCGCCGCGCGGCCTGATCCGGCGGCTGGCCAATGACGAGGCGGCCGTCGCCGCCGCCGTGTTGC
>NZ_LJHU01000012.1 GCF_001295975.1 Brevundimonas sp. AAP58
ACCGGCGTCAACCGCGCCATACCACCCATCCGGCTCAGCCGAAGCAGCACCAGCCGACAGGGCGAGAGCCGCCGCCGCGCTGGAAGCCAGGAAAAAGGTCTTGAAACGCATGGGTGTGAGCCCTCCGCAGCCACAATTGATATCATGGGGCGGTCTCACCGCCTTGCACGGGTCATAACAGCGTTGCAGGACAAGGTCGATAGGCTCGCGGCCGGGCGCAACCGTCGCGGCCGGAGCGTGGCGTTGAAGCTACAGGAGAAATCGGCAAACTGTGTCGTGTCGATCCGATTCTGGGCGAATACGCGAGGCGCACACAGGTTTGTAGGCGGTGCGAACGCGGCTATGCCTCGCGCATGAACCAGACGGCTGCGAGTTGCGAGATCATTGCTGAAGCGGGCGTCAATCATGATGGCGACCTCGACGAGGCCTTGCGCCTTGTCGCCGCTGCAGCGACCGCCGGGGCCGATACCGTCAAGTTCCAGACGTTTGACCCCGATGAGCTCGCCACGGCCTCGGCTCCGACCGCAGCCTATCAAGCTGAAGCCGGCGAGGGCGCCGAGCAGGCCACCATGCTGAGACGGCTGGCGCTTCCCCTGTCGGCGTGGAAGCGGATCGCGCGGGAAACCGAGGCTTGCGGTATTCGCTTCCTCTCCACGCCGTTTGACGCCGCCTCGGCGCGGTTCCTGATCGACGAGACCGGCATGGACCGGATCAAGGTCGGCTCGGGCGAACTCACCAACCTTCCTCTCTTGCTGGATCTGGCGCGGCTCGGTCGGCCGATGCTCCTGTCGACCGGCATGGCGACGATCCAGGAGGTCCGCGACGCCCTTGGAACCGTCGCGTTCGGATGGCTGACCGAAGCGAACGAGAGGCCGTCGCTCGAGGCGGTTCGTCACGCGTATGAGACGCCGGAAGCGAAAACCATCCTTGGGCGGACGGTCGTCATGCAGTGCGTCACCGCCTACCCCGCGCCCCACGACCAGGCTAATCTGCGTGTGCTGGACACCTATGCGGCTCTGGGAGTCGTTCCCGGCTATTCCGATCATACTCTGGGGACCGATACCGCGCTGGCCGCCATCGCGCGCGGCGCGCGGGTCATCGAGAAGCACCTGACGATGGACCGTACGCGACCCGGACCGGATCACAAGGCTTCGCTCGAACCCGTCGAAATGGCGGTGCTGGTGAGGGGGGCGCGGCGGGTCACGCAGATGCTGGGTTCGGAGATCAAGGCACCGGTCGAGGCCGAAGTCGGCAATATGGCGGTGGCCCGGCGCGGCCTGGTGGCCATCCGGGAGATCCGGGCCGGAGACAGTCTGTCCACTGAAAACATCGCCCCGCAGCGCGCGGGCGGCGGCGCTCCTCCGTCGGCCTTGTGGGATCTCATCGGCCGGACAGCCAAGCGCGACTACAATGTTGGCGACTGGATCGAGACGTGAGGCGGATCGGGGTCTTCACAGGCACGCGCGCCGAATATGGCCTGCTGCGCCCCGTGCTGATCGCGCTGGAGGCGTCATCGACGCTGGAACCCCGGCTGATCGTCGGCGGGACCCATCTGTCGGCGCGGCACGGCGCGACCCTGTCCGAGATCGAGGCCGACGGACGCCGCGCCGACGGCCGGATCCCCGTTCCGCTCGCGGGTGACGATGGCGCGTCGGTCGCATCGGACATGGCGGCGACGCTGGCGGGCGCGGCCACGGCCTATGGGGCGCTGGAACTGGACGCCGTGCTGATGCTGGGCGACCGGACCGAGGTGCTGGCGGCGGCGGCGGCGGCGGTTCCGCTCGGCCTGCCGATCCTGCATCTGGAGGGTGGCCACCGGACCGCCGGAGCCGTGGACGACGCCATCCGGCACGCCGTGACCAAGCTGGCCGCGCTGCATTTCACGGCGGCCGAGCCCTATCGCCAGCGCATCCTCCAGATGGGCGAGGCTCCGGAGCGGGTGTTCAGCGTCGGTTCGACGGCGGTCGATACGCTGAAAGCGATCGGCGAGGCCCGCGCGGGTGACATCGAGGCACTGACAGGACTGGATGTCTCCCGAGGCTTCCTGCTGGCGACCTTTCACCCCGAGACTTTGGGCGAGCGGTCGCCCGCTGATCAGGTTGCAGTATTTCTCGACGGCCTGTCGGAGGCTCTGGATCGGCCCGTGCTGATCACGCGGCCCAATGCGGATGCCGGGTCGGGCGCGGTGCGCGCGGCACTGGATGCCTTCGCCGCCGAACGTCCGCAGCAGGTGCGGCTCGTCGAGTCGCTGGGCGCCGTGAACTATCTGAAGGCGCTGCTCGCCTGTGACGCCGTGGTCGGCAACTCGTCGAGCGGCGTGATCGAAGCGCCCGCTGCCGGAACACCTTCGGTCAATGTGGGTGCGCGTCAGGAGGGGCGGCTGAAGCCCCCCAGCGTGATCGACTGCGCACTGGAGCCTCATGCCATCGCCGACGCCATCCGCCGCGTCACAGCGCCCGAAGCCAAGGCCGCCGCACGGTCGCAACCGCCCCCCTTTGGCGATGGACGCACAGGTCAGAGAATCGTCGAGATCCTGGAGCGGACCGACTTCCGGGGCCTCGCCCGCAAGCCCTTCGTGGACCGACCCTAGCGGCGGACGCTATCCAGCGGGGCGGCCGCCTCTCCGCGCACATGGGGCCACAGGGCCTCGCAGATCATAAAGTCGAAGGCGGTGTCGACGTCCCATCCTCGTTCCGGGGGCATGACCCACCCCAGCGCGCCCTCGCCCTGGAAGCCGCGGCGCTCCAGCAGCACTTCCGGTCGGCCCACGTACACCGCGCCGTTGATCACCACAGGCTCGTCCGGTTCCGGCACGTTGGGGCGAAACGTTCCGTCGGGCGTCATTCGGCCGTAGAAGGTCTGTGGCTTCAGGACCGGGGATACCCCGATGACCGATGGCGCACCGGTCTCATGACAGAGCCGCACCGCCCCATCGATGTCCGAGCCCAACCGCAGAGGCGAGGTGGGTTGAAGCAAAACGACATAGTCCCAGCGACCACCGAGCGTCGTCAGGGCATGTTCGATGGCGTCGATCACTGAGGCGTCGGGACCTGATAGATGGTCTGGCCGCCGAAATGGCGGTGCGAACCCCATGTCGGCCGCGATCTCGGCGACCGCCTCGTCATCGGTCGACACGACCACCTGATCCAGCACCGTCGCCTGACGGCACGCCTCGAGCGTCCAGGCGACCATCGGCCGCCCCGCCAGCATGCGCGTGTTCTTGCCCGGCAGACCCTGCGAACCGGCGCGTGCGGGCACGATCCCGAGGACGCGGCCGACGCTGGCCTCCTGCCCGATCATGGTCCGCTCCGTGACGCCCAATGCGGCCTCCTTTAGACTCTGATTCGCGCAAGGCCTCGCGCGTTCGGCGCGGCCGCGTCTGGCAAGGCGGAACCGACCGGCGATGACCGACACCTCGATCGCAGGCCCGAAGCGCGCAAGCCTTGATGGCCGCAATGTTCTCGTGACTGGCGCGGGCGGCTTCATCGGCAGCCGCCTGTGCGAAAAGCTGGTCGAGGCCGGAGCGTCGGTGCGGGCGCTGGTGCGCTATACCTCCGACGGCGAAGCGGGCTGGCTCGACCGGTCGCCGATCCGCAGGGACATCGATGTCCAACGCGGCGACCTGGCGGATCGGGACAGCGTGTTCGACGCCGTGCGCGGGACCGATCTGGTGTTTCACCTGGGTGCCCTGATCGCCATTCCCTATTCCTATCTCGCGCCCGAGAGCTACGTCCGGACCAACATCCTGGGCACGCTCAATGTGCTCCAGGCGGTGCGCGAACTGGAGATCGGGCGGCTGGTGCACACCTCGACCAGCGAGGTCTATGGCTCGGCCCAGAGCGTGCCCATGACCGAGGCCCATCCGCTGGTGGGGCAGTCCCCCTACTCCGCCTCCAAGATCGCGGCCGACAAGCTGGCAGAGAGCTACCACCGGTCGTTCGCCACGCCCGTGGTGACGCTGCGTCCCTTCAACACCTACGGCCCGCGCCAGAGCGCACGCGCAGTGATCCCGACGGTGACCACCCAGCTGCTGGCCGGGCGGTCGATCCGGCTGGGCGACACCCGGCCGACGCGGGACTTCGTCTATGTCGACGACACGGCGGACGCCTTTCTGCGGGCCGGGACGGTGGCGGGGATCGAGGGGCTGACGGTGCATACCGGAACCGGGATCGAGACGCGCGTCGGCGACCTGCCCGCCCTGATCGCCAGGGCCGCCGGGATGGAATTCACGGTGGAAGAGGACGCCAGCCGCCTGCGCCCACCCGCCAGCGAGGTCGAGCGGCTGTGCGCCGACGCCGGCCTGGCGCGCGAGCGGCTGGGCTGGGCCCCGAGTGTCCCGATCGCAGAGGGGCTGGCGCGCGTCGTCGCGTTCGTGAGGGAGAACCCGGGTCTCTATCGCCCTGAGGAGTATGCGGTGTGACCGGCGGGGGCGACATCACCGGCAACCTGATCGCGCCGGACGCGCCGTTGCTGGCGGCCATCGAGCGGATGGACTCGGTCCGGAAGAAGCTGCTGGTCGTGGTCGATCCGGACCGTCGGCTGCTGGGCACAGTCTCGGACGGCGACATCCGCCGGGGGCTGATGCGCCGCCTGACGATGGAGGACCGTATCGATGCGGTCATGAACGCCTCGCCCGTGGCCCTGCGGCTGGACGGATCCGAGCAGGAGGCCCTGGTCCGGCTGGCCGAACGCGGGGTCAGCCTGGCCCCCGTGCTGGATCGCAACGACCGGGTCGTGGGCCTCTATCCCGACGCAGTGTCGGCGGGAGCCCGGCGGGACAATCTGGTGGTCATCATGGCGGGAGGGCGCGGAGTCAGGCTGGCCCCTTTGACTCAGACCTGCCCCAAGCCCATGCTGAAGGTGGCAGGTCGACCGCTGCTGGAGACCATCATCGAGCGGCTGCAGACGCAGGGGTTCCACCGCTTCCGGCTGGCTGTGAACTACCTGGCCGAGGTCATCGAGGACCACTTCGGCGACGGGTCCGGCATGGGCGTCGATATCCGCTATCTGCGCGAGGATCATCCCCGCGGCACGGCGGGGGCGCTGTCGCTCGTCACCGATCCGATCGATCAGCCCATGCTGGTGATGAACGGCGACGTCCTGACCCGCATGGCGTTCGGCGACCTGATCGACTTCCATGTCGAGAACCAGGCCTTGGCCACGCTGTGCGTTCGCGAACATGCGTTCCAGGCGCCGCATGGCGTGGCCGAGGTCGACGGCGTGCGGATGACGGCGCTGCGCGAGAAGCCGACCTTCCGCTGGCTGGCCAACGCCGGAGTCTATTGTCTCGACGGCTCGGTGCTGTCGCGCGTTCCGGCGGAAGGTCCGTTCGACATGCCCGAGCTGCTGGCCTCGCTGGCGGCGGAGGGAGCGATGGTCGGGGCCTATCCGATCCACGAGTACTGGCTGGACATCGGCCGCCCGCCCGATTTCGAGAGCGCGCAAGCCGAGTTCGAGGTCGTGTTCCCAACATGATCCCGGGAGGCTCTGGCTAGTGTGGCTGGACATTGCAAAGTTCACTCACACACGCCAGTGCTAGGTTGGTTGCCACAGTGTTCGGATTGTCCGTGAGTTCCCACTCCCTGTCCAAAAGGCTCGCACGCTTTACCAAACCGCTGAGGATTGGACTCGGGCTCGCATCGCCCGGCACGACAACGAGCGACAGCCTTCCGTTTCACCGGTCCACCGCTTCTGGTGGCACGGACGGACGCATCACCAGCCTCGAGCGCGACATGGATCGGTTGGTCGGAGGCTGGAACCAGCACCTGCCGCAGATTCTTGCGGCCGTCAGTGAAGCCCGTCAGGCCGCCCATGTAGCGGCAGGCCGAAACGATGAGGTGCAAGCGCTCGCCCTACTGGTCGAACGACTACAAGCCCAGGTCGACGAACTCAGCGCAAGGCTCGACAGGATGGATGAACGGTCGTCCGACTCACTCGTGCCGCGGGCCGCGGGTCCTCGCGCAGCCAAATCCGGCCGCTCGCGCGCGTGACCGCGCAAGCCAGGTGGCCTCAATGAAGATAGTCGTTGTCTGCCCAACCGTCCTTGAGCACGACGCCGTTGGAAACGCGACCATGGCGTTGATGAAGGATCTGCACGCTGTTCCCGATGCCCAAGTAACGCTGATCGCCAGACATAGCGATCGCAACGACATTGGCGTGACGGCCGTCAAATCGCTCGGCGACATGCTCCTGAACGATCGATTTCGCGAGGCCGACGTCATCGTTTACGTGTTCGCAATCTACAATGAACTGTTTGACGCGATCCTGATTGGGAATGGCCAGGCCGCGCAGATTGTACGCTTCCACAACGTGACTCCGAAGGCCCTGGTCAACGACCGCGACCGGCCTATCGTGGAGATGTCGCTCGGTCAGATCCAAAACTTCGTGTCGGCTGACGAACTCTGGGCGGACAGCCAAGAAAACCTCGAGGAACTCATCCGCCACGGAATACCGTCCGAGAAGGTCCGGGTCATGCCGCTGCCGGTGTCGCCGCTCGCGGTCGCCACGACGACCGATAAGCCGAGCCGCGGCCCACTACGCATCGTCTACGTCGGGCGCTTCGTGCCGTCCAAGGGGCTGGAAGATCTGATCGCCGCTCTCGCGATCCTGCGCCGGACACATGGGGTCGCCTTCCTTGCCCGGCTGATCGGCAGCACGCGGCACTCGCCGCCGGCATATCTGCGTCGCCTGCGTCGCCTGATTGAGACTGAAGGGCTCTCTGACTTGGTCCGCATCGATGGAGCTGTGGAAGCCGCGACGCTGGGCGAGGCCTACCGCGAGGCGCACATTATAGCAACGGCGTCGCGCCACGAGGGCTTCTGTGTGCCGGTCATCGAGGGGATGGCCGCCGGATGCGTGCCGGTGACTTACGCCAACAGCAATCTCCGCCACATCTCGGGCGGTCTGGGCCGCCTTGCCAGGACAGACTCGCCGGTCGATCTGGCGGAGAGCTTAGCGGACGTCGGACGCGCGCTACTGAACGGCAAGAAGAGCGGCGCGATGAGGGTTCTGCGGGTCGACGCCGGCCCCATGGCGATCACCGACTTTGACGTGGCTCGGCTGGAGCACGTCGCCCAGTTCTCACCTGAGACTTGCGCAGCGCGTTTGCGGAGCCAACTGGCTCAACGGTTACAGGGCGTGTCACTAAGACGTGGCGAGTCGCCGCCCGAAAACCCAATGATCAAAGCCGCGAGTTGATCCAAAGTTGCGCGCCGTCGACGTAGGTGCGCCCTATGAGGGTCGGAGCGTCGGACAAAGGGTAAAACTGACACGGCCGTTCCCGATGCAGGCCCCAGCCGCGTGAACTGAGCAGGTCGATGAAATCGCCCTCGATTTTTCGGCTATGCGTTCCAATGAACAGGACGCGCACTTTCTGCTGGAGGACATCAAGCAGACAGGGGATCAGATCGGCCTCGCCGCCCTGGATATCGATATGCATGAAGTCGACAACCGGCAGGTGATCGATCGCCTCAGTGACAGACACGGCCTTGACCTCAATCGTGTCGATGGTCTGGCCGCGGTAGTCTTGGACAGCTCCCGCTTCATGGATCGCTGCCATACCCGCGTCATGAACATTCGAGTTCGCCGGCCAGTAAAGAGCGCCGTTCTCCGAGTGTGCCGCAGCGTGATGAAGCCGCCATTCGAAACGACCCTGGCGACCGAAATCGGGCGCATCTGCCTCAATCACGCCATTGATTGTCAGGTGCCTGCGCATAGCCGCGAACCGGGTTGCATCAGCTTCAAAGGCGACGATGCTTGCCTTGGCAAAACCCAGCCGCGCCGCAGTCACGGCCCCAAGCGAGACCCAAGGCCCCCATCCGGCTCCCAGCTCCACAACGGATAACTGATCCTGACCTGCTGCGCGCTCGACCGCCATAGCGAAGCCTGCGTACTCAATCGCCTCGCCAAGATAGGTATCCGTCGGAATGGGCAGCCGACGCTCCACATAACCGGTGCGGTCCCATACCCACGGGCAGTAATCCAAGGAGACTTTCACCCCCATCGCGTCGGTGAAGAAGGCCGGATCTGCTACAACATCGGCCGGAGCGATAGTTCGTATCCGCGCGACGTCCTCGGCCAAATAACCGCGAAAGACGTCGGTCTCCAGCAAAGGCAGGTTCAAATCAACTGTTGAGGCACCCAGCTCCTCGGTGACCTCTTCGGAGGAGAGTGCCGATGATCGCATGAGCATTGAGTCCAGGAGCAGTTGATCACGCTGTGGCCGTCTGACGGCCCCGCGCTCGCAGGCGGGTTCTTCACCTAGAGCACGTCAGGCGTCAGGTGAAGGCCTCTCGTGATACTGGCAGCGCGCTCATATCACGTCGTCAGGCCCAGCATGCCAGGGACGCCCTGGTTTTGGCCCGAGCTAGCGCCTTCAGCCGCATCACATCAACTTGGGGCGCGCTGTCAGCAGGTTGGGGACGGTGTACCCCATTTCACCATGTTTTGTCCGGCAGGGTAGAGCGAATTTTCTTGTGGTTGAAGGGCCAGTCTCTAACGTCTCGACAAAGTTCAACTTCCCAGGGATGCGGGACCATGTGGGCCAGTCAGACTACGCGCGGCGCTTTGACTACGGACATCAGCACGGCTTCGGGCACAAGCAGTGGCGCGGGGGGCTTCGAGGCGCGGTCGTTCGGGGAAGTCGACAGTTACCCAATCTGTGGATGTTGCGGTCACTTTCACGCCATCTTCGACGACGGAACGAGCCCCCTCGGTTTTCTGAATGGGGATGACCGAGGGACGAGCACACCAAACGGCAAGATATCCCTGTCGATCGTAGAGGCCGGTGCGCAGCTCACGCGAACGAACCTCAGCTGGGCGACCGGGCTCGGTCAGCCGGCGACGATCGATTTTGCCTTCCGCTCGACCGCGCCCGCGACGATGCCCGATGACACGACCGGCTTCAGCCGGTTCTCGGACACACAGATCGCAATCACCCTGCTGGCCTTGGCCAGCTGGTCTGACGTGGCCAACATCACCTTTAACCGGGTGAATGACGGCGATGGCTTCTCGAACAGCGCGACCATGCTGTTCGGCAACTACAGCTCTGGTTCGGACGGCGCGGCCGCATTCGCCTATTTGCCCGGCAACCGGGCGATTTCGGCCAATAGCGGCGACATCTGGATCAATAGCTCTCTGAGCTACAACGCGACGCCAGTGCCGCTCGGCTATGGGTTTCAGGTGCTCACCCACGAGATCGGCCACGCGATCGGTCTGTCACATCCTGCGGCCTACAACGCCGGGCCGGGACAGAGCCTCAGCTACTCCGCGAATGCGGGTTACTATGAGGACAGCCGCCAGTACTCGGTGATGAGCTACTTCTCGGAAACGAACACAGGCGGTTCTTTCGGTGGGCGCTTTGCCTCGGCACCGCTCATGGACGACATCGCGGCGGCCCAGCGCCTGTACGGTGCCAATATGACGACCCGGACCGGAGACACGGTCTATGGGTTCAACTCAAACGCGGGGCGATCCTGGTTCCAGGCCATTAGCTCAGGATCGGCGCTGATCTTCTCGGTCTGGGATGCGGGCGGCCAGGACACCTTCGACTTCTCCGGCTACTCGCAGAACCAAGTCATCGACCTGCGTCAGGGATCGTTCTCGAACGTCGGAGCCTTGATCGGCAACGTTTCTATCGCGCTTGGTGCTGTGATTGAAAACGCCATCGGTGGCGACGGCAATGACACAATCATTGGAAACGCTGCCGACAACACCCTGACGGGCGGAGCCGGCAATGATGTGATTGACGGTGGTCTGGGGATCGACACCGTTGTGTTCAGCGGCCCGCGGTCTGCCTACACCGTGACCTGGAATGGGCGGGTTGGGACGGTCACGGGCCCCGAAGGAACTGACACGATCACCAATGTCGAGTTCCTCCGGTTTTCCGACCAAACCATCGCCGCGGCACCGACTGGCGGGCTTATTGTCGGGGGCGACATCACCGATAACGTGATGGCGGGAACGGCGTTTGCCGACCAACTGAACGGCGGTGGTGGCAATGACACCATCAATGCCGGTGCGGGCGACGACCTGCTGGAAGGTGGATCGGGCAACGACACGCTGAATGGTCAGGATGGGAATGATACCCTTGTCGGAGGGCTGGGCAATGACGCGCTTGATGGGGGTGCGGGGGTAGATACCGCTGACTACGGGAGCGCGACGGCAGGCGTAACCGTCAACCTCGCCACTGGTACCGCGTCAGGCGGCGCAGGATCGGACACACTGATTTCGATCGAGCAGGTCAGGGGGTCGATCTATTCCGACGTGCTGATCGGTAGCGCGGGCAACGATCGTCTGGATGGAAACGGCGGCAACGATACCATCCGGGGCGGTGCGGGAGATGACGTCCTGATCGCCGGTGCCGGCGCGGCAACCGGCGGCGCGCCCGATATCGTCAAGGGATCGGGGCTGGCCAACGGCGGATTCGGCCAGGCCGTGTCGCTTGACGATGGTTTTGATCTGCTGGCCAGCGCGTCGATCGCCAACTCGACCACCATTCCCCATGCGACGGTGGTCGCGACCGCCCACGGGGGGTTTGAATACTACGCCTTCACCGTGACGGCGGGATCGAGCATCACCCTGGACATCGACGGAGCCTCCTTCGACAGCACCTTGCGGCTCTATGGTCCCGATCAGACGTCGGTGGCGTTCAATGATGATGCCAATCCGGATGGCGGCAACCCCACAGACTCCCAGCTGACGTTCACTGCAACCCAGTCAGGCGTCTATTATGTCGCGGTAGGCCGCTGGTCGTCGGGCAGCGGCAGCGATGTGGTAAGCGTCGCGCCGCCAGCGGGCGGGACCTACACCCTGCACGTATCGGTCGCCAACCACGCGGTCGTACCTCTGACGATTTCCGGATCTTCTCTTTTCGGGGACGGTGGAAACGATACCCTGATAGGCGGCGACGCAGCAGACATTCTGGTTGGGGGCATAGGCACAGACAGTCTGACCGGCGGAGGCGGTGCTGATGTCTTCCGCTTCAGCTCACGGGCCGATTCCTTCTCGGATGCCGGAACGACGACGGATATCATTGAGGACTTCGAGACAGGTATCGACCGTATTGACCTTACTGGCCTGTCTGCGACATCGGTAACCATCACCAGCGATGGCCAGTTCAATATCGTTAACGCCGCGACGGCTGAGGGATTGTTTTCGGTTCGCGTGCGCGGAGCTGTGACTATGGCCGACATCGACGGCCAGCCTGCGGTCGCGGGCGGCATCTACACCGGCACGAACGCAGCTGACAGCATCATCGGCGGAGCCGGTAATGACGTCATCATCGGTCTGGGCGGCGGCGACGCCCTGGCGGGAGGCCGCGGTGCCGACACCTTCCAGTACAATTCTGCTTCCGACTCCACACCCACAGCTTACGACAACCTTTATGACTTCGAAACCGGTGTCGACGTAATAGATCTGAGTGCGCTGTCCACCAGCGCCTTGAGTATCATCCGCTTCGACGGAAGCAGTTTCATCTTCGGCAACACCACGACCGGGTCGCTTCAGATCGTAGCTGCGAGTCGTACGGTCAACGCTGCCGACCTAGTCTACGGTGCATCGCATGGCATCTATCTTGTGGGCTCCAACAGCTCGGAGACCCTGATCGGAGGTACCCGAGGTGACGGCATCCAAGGCGGTGCGGGCAATGATGTGATCCTTGGTGGCGGCGGGGGCGACGCCCTGGGCGGCGGCGCGGGAGCCGACATCTTCCGTTATACAGCGATCACCGACTCGAACGCAGCAGGTTACGATAATCTGTTCGACTTCGAGACGGGCATTGACCAGATCGACCTTACGACACTCTCGACCAGCGCGATCAGTATTCTTCGGCAGGATGGATCCA
This sequence comes from Brevundimonas sp. AAP58, assembly GCF_001295975.1. GTDB lineage: Bacteria > Pseudomonadota > Alphaproteobacteria > Caulobacterales > Caulobacteraceae > Brevundimonas. The sequence continues at coordinate 11,843 of NZ_LJHU01000012.1, forward strand.
GTTTCGTCTTCATCGCGACGGCCGAAGGGCCCATGCAGCTTGTGGCAGCGGGCCGCACCGTCAATGCCTCGGATTTCTCCTACCAGGGTACCCACGGTGTGTTCCTTGGTGGCTCCGCCTCAGCAGAGTCTCTTGTTGGCGGCAACCGGGCTGATGTGATCATAGGGGGCGGGGGAGCGGACATTCTAGCCGGCGGCCTTGGCGCGGACACCTTCCGCTACGGAGCCGCCTCAGACTCCAGCCTGTCGGCCGCTGACACCATCCTGGATTTCTTGTCCGGCGTAGACAAACTCGACCTGAGTGCGGTCCGCACTGGAGCTGCAGACCGGTTCGGGATCGCCTATTCCAACGGAGGGAGTTTTGTCTTCGTAGATCTTGGCGGAGACGGCACGAACGATATGCTGATCCAGCTGTCAAACACTACGCTGCTCGATACAGATATCATCTGGGGCACAAGTGCCGCGCCGACGGAACAGCCTGATAAACTCTTCCTGCCGTCCACACTGACACCCGAAGGCTCGTCGATGCTGTATCCTGAGGATCAAGGCAACCTTGACCCGTTCAAGGCTCAGTTCCCAGGGATCGAACACGAATGGTGGTAAGTGGCACCGCCTTGTTGCCAGACTGAGGCTCCATCGCTAGGCAAAAGTTACGGGGCATGGACTAGGTTGCGTTCTGATTGATCGCCTCGCGCCCGTACCCCTGAGCCGAGCGAGCGCAACGTATGCCAAAGATTTACTTTGACCTCACTACGTCCGTATCGTGGGGCGGTGCTCCTGTAGGCATCACGCGCACGGAGCGCGAAATAGCGAAGCGCGCAGCCGATCATTGCGTCCTTCCTGTACAGTACTGCCTGTTTCACAGGCCGACGGGACGATACTACGAACTGGCCCCTGCGTTCGCCGACCGTGTCCTCGCGGGCAAGTGCTGGATTTCCCGCGATGCTGTAGAGGCAATGACTGTCTCTGACGAGCCCGCCACGGCATCAGTGGGCCTTGCCATTCCTGATGGTCCGTCCATTCCTGCAACGATCGCTCGTCTCGGGCGCAAGCTCCATGACGTCCCCCTATCGCAAATCCTTGAGGGCCGGGCAGCCAACGCACTCGTATCGATCAACAGCGAAACGGGCACCAGACTGGTGAGCGTCAGTAGCGTCTTGGCACGCCCTGTCCCCCTGAAACGCGACACTTGGATTATCAACGGCGGTCTAGACTGGGAGTATAAAGACGTCCGGAAGATCCGCTCCCTCAAGAAAAAGGCGAATTTCAAATATGTTTCTATAATATACGATATCATTCCCCTCCTTTATCCTCAATATGTGGTTCCATTCTATGTTGATCTTCTGAAAAGATACTTTGGTGAGCTGTTCTGGACCGCCGATTACGCCATGTGCATATCGGCCACGACGCGACGCGATGTGGAGAACCATCTGCAGCAATCTCGTATGCCGGTCTTCCCCATGGATGACTGGCCACTGGGTTGCGATATCGTGTCGGACGACGCCGCCTCCGGCAGGCTTCCGACGGCCCTTAAAGACCGCAGGTTTCTTCTTTATGTCTCGACGGTTGAGCCGCGGAAAAGCCACCGCACAATCATTGACGCCTTTGAGCACGGCATCCGCACGGGTCAGATCTCGGACGAGGCTATGTGCGTCTTCGTTGGGCGAATTGGCTGGAATGTCGAGAATTTAGTGCAGGAAATCAAGACTAATCCGGTTCTGGCGGATCGAGTGCTATTTCTTTCCGCCGTGTCTGATAAAGATCTTCTAGAACTCTACAAAAACGCGCGCTTTGTGGTCTTTCCATCTCGCTATGAGGGATACGGCCTGTCTCTCGTCGAAGCTATGGCGCTTGGAAAGGCCTGTATCGCTGGCGATGCGGGCTCTCTTCGTGAAGTCGGAGGTGACGCACCACTCTACATTGACCCTATCGAGCTGCCGGAGTGGTCACGTGCGATCGCAACCGCGTTTAACGACGACGAAATGGTCGCGAACTTGGAACGCAGATCACGTTCGGAATACGCGCCTGTTACCTGGGATGAGTCGGCCAGACGTTTTTATCGTTCCCTTGAACGCTGGATGGAGACGGCTCGATGAAAATCCTGGCGCTCGGCACTTATCCCATTCGCAGGCCTGTCCACGGCGGCCAGCGACGCACATCCCAAATTGGAATGCATTATCTGCGGCACGGTATGCAGTACCTGCACGCCTGCATCTACGACTCCCGCCATTATGCGTTCAACGACGTATCCGAGGCGGACTACCCCTACTCATCACCTGGGAGAATATTCAGCGAGACACCGTTCATTGACGACATCGGAAGCGGGGAGTTCGCAGCCCGGGAAAACGGGCCTTACTTGCACTTCCGTAAGCTGATCGAATCTTTCGAGCCCGACATCATACAGCTTGAGCAGCCGTTCATGTGGCCTTTGGTGCGACGGCTGCGAGACGAGGGCGTGCTGGCGGGTGCCGCATTGGTCTATTCCTCGCACAACTTCGAGCCGCCTCTTAAGCGAGAAATCCTGGAGTCCGCCGGGGTGTCCTGGAGCCGGATCGCAGAGGTTGAAGCGATGACCCTGGCCATCGAAACACAGCTCGCCGAAGAGGCGGACCTGGTGATTACGGTCTCAACCTCGGACGCAGAGGCTTATGCAAGCCTGTCGCGTGGATGTCGCCCGCTGATCGCGCGCAACGGCACAGATCGTCAGACGGTCGCCCGTCGGCCCGCCGATGGATCTGAGATGGCGCGTGGTCGCTATCTTCTGTTTGTCGGCAGCGCTTACCCGCCAAACGTCCAGGGGTTCGAGCGGTTCGTTTTGGCAAACAACGTATACGGTCTCCCGCCAGAGAAGCTGCTCGCAGTCTGCGGGGGCGCGGCTGACGCGATTTTTCAGTCAAGGCTCTATGCCCCTCATCATGACTCTTACCAGGATCGAGTTCATTTCTTCGCCCGCCCAAGCGACGAGGAACTGACCTGGCTGCGGCGGGAGGCCAAGGGCTTCCTGCTACCCATCTTCTCCGGCGGGGGCAGCAATCTGAAGTCCGCGGAAGCTTTGGTCTCGGGCAAATGGGTGGTGACGACTTCGACGGCCATGCGGTCTTTCGAAGATCTGGCAGATGAGCCCGGCGTGTTGGTCGCCGATAAGCCAAAGGCATTTTTCGACGCGATGCTGGATGTGACTTACGGCGAACCTCTTGTGCTGACGGCCGCCCAGACGGCGAAACGAGAGCGCCTCCTGTGGAACAACCTCCTTGAGGAGGTCGGGCTAGCTCGGCGCGTCAAGGCCCTGGTCAAGAGTCCAGCGATCGATACCCTGCGGACCGCATCATGATGAGACAGCTTCGACGCAGACTGGCCCGGCCGTTTCGGAACAGAGCCAGGGCCGCACAGGCGCGCGGACACTGGGCCGACGCTCTTTCAAATCTCAAGAAAGCGGCGGCCCTCGACACAGCCAACCCCGCGATACTGCTACAGCTCGCCAACACCCAGGCCGAACTTGAACATTTTGATCAGGCCGAGGCGGCCTTTCACTCTGCCTCACATTTCCCACTCTTTGCCATCCGCGCTGCCGTGGGCCTAGCCGGTGTCGCCGAGCGTCGGGAAGACTGGGCGACCGCCTCCCAGCGCTGGGAAGTCGTTCTGCATTTGATGGCGCAAAAAGAGAATACTCCCGGCGACGACCTACCGGTTACACCCGCCTACGCGCTGATGCACTCCGCCCTCTGTCGCGAAAAGATTGGCGATGGCACTGGGGCTAATCGGGATCTGGGCCTGGCGCTGGCGCTCGGAGCGAAGGTGCGTCATCTGCCGGAGGCGATACTGATGCGCGCGCGCATCTTGGGAGGGGCTGACCCCCATGCCGCGCGCAGGCTGCTTCGCGCGGCTGTTGAGCGCCACCCGAAGAACCGGACAATCCGTTTTGAGTTGATGGTCGCAACCCTTCGCGCCGGAGACCGGATCGCCGCAACGCGTCATGCTCAGATTCTTTTGGACTTGTCACCGGGTGACTCCGGCGTCCTTGCTGTCGCTCGAGAGCACAGTCTCGTTCTGGACCCCGAGATCGTTGGCTGATCTGCGTTCGGTTGATAGATTGTCATGACTTTCATTTACTGATTCTTCCCACTGTCCGGACATAACCAACACGCGTAGCGGAGATTTCTGATGGCCTACCGGATGAAGAAACCAGGCCTGCTCCGAGTTGAGCACGAGCGTCTCTATCAGTCCGGATCCGACAGACCGTTGGCGGTTGTGCTGAACGGCACCGCCGGCAACGATGTTTTGGTGGGCACGTCTGGCGACGATACGCTGGACGGGGGAGACGGCGACGATCTTCTGGAGGGTGGACTGGGTGCCGACGCCCTAATCGGCGGCAATGGCATCGATACAGTGACTTACGCCAACGCCACGTCGGGCGTTCGAGTCTTCATCAGCGGAGGTGGAGACCCATTGGGCGAAGCCCTTGGCGACACGTTCAGCAGTATCGAGAACGTCATTGGTTCTGCGTACGCAGACTACATCTCAGGAAATGGGCTCAACAACCGCCTCTATGGCGAGGGTGGAGACGATACGATCTTTGCTTTCGGCGGTGTAGGGTCCACCAGCTATCTTTACGGTGGTGCAGGCATCGATACGCTGGTTGGTTCACTCGGCATCGATATCATGGACGGTGGAACTGGCGAGAATACGGTCAGCTATTTCCTGTCTCCAACTGGCCTAACGATCTCTCTGGTGAACCCAGCCGCGAACACGGGGTGGGCGATTGGTGACAGCTATACTAATATCCAAGATGTTATCGGGTCCGAATTCAACGACGTCATCTACGGCAATAGCGATTTCATCAATCAGCTACAGGGGCAATCAGGCAACGACATTCTCTATGGTGTAGGAGCGACTTACACAGTTTTGATTGGCGGTTCAGGAGCTGACGAGCTACATGCCGGAACCGGGGGAAACCTGATCGATTACGAGACGGCCCTATCGGGCGTCATCGCCTCGATGGAAAACCCGAGCATCAACACTGGAGACGCAGCCGGCGATACCTATTTCGGCCTGTTCGGACACGATCTGGCCGGCTCGCCCTTCAACGACATTTTATACGGCGACGCGGGCAGCAATAACATCATCGGCGACCCGGATGTCACGGTTTACCAGAATACCGGCGTCGACCAGCTCTATGGCGGAGCAGGCGACGACACGCTTGACGGCGGCGGGCAAGGCGACCGGCTCGATGGCGGCGACGGGTTTGATGCTGCTGCCTACACCAGCGCTCTGGCCGGAGTGCAGGCATTCTTGGGTTCTCCAGACGCAAACACCGGGGATGCAGCCGGCGATACCTACTTCAACCTCGAGGCCATGATCGGTTCGGCCTTCAACGACGTCCTCGGCGGTGATGCCGCCAACAATTCCCTTTTCGGTGAAGGTGGCAACGATACGCTCCAGGGCGAGAACGGGGACGACCTACTTGTCGGCGGGGCCGGGGCCGACACACTGATCGGCGGTCTTGGTCTTGATTTGGCAGTCTACTCCGACTCTACAGTTGGCGTCACCGTCAGTATGGAAGCCCCCCAGTTCAACTCCGGGATCGCAGTCGGTGACACATACAACGGTATAGAAGGCATCCTCGGCAGCGCCTTCAACGATACGATCGTTGGTGACGCCGGAGCCAATACACTGCGAGGTGAGGCCGGGAATGATGTGCTCGCCGGAGTCGCCGGGGACGATACGCTGATTGGCGGTGCCGGGGCCGACTCCCTCGACGGCGGAGCGGGCTTCAATATTGCGAGCTACGCCACAGCGAACGCAGGTGTCACTGCATCGCTTGCCAACGCGTCTGTCAATACGGGCGATGCGGCTGGCGATACCTACCAGAACATACAGCAACTTAACGGAAGCGACTTTGCCGATACTCTAACAGCGCTCAATGCTAACGGTAGCGTTCTTCGTGGGCTGGGCGGAGATGATGTCCTTAACGCGGCGGGCTTCGGTACGCAGCTGAACGGGGACGACGGAAACGACATCCTGAACGGTAGTGCAGCCGATGACGTGCTCCTGGGAGGTGCCGGAGCGGACCAGATCAACGGGGGCGCCGGTACGGACCTCGCCAGCTATGTCACCGCCACCGCTGGGGTGACCCTTTCACTCGTGACGGGAGGCTCGGGCGGAGACGCAGCAGGCGATGTCTTCAGCGGCATCGAGAATGTTGCGGGTACAAACCTCAATGATGACCTCACGGGCGATGGCGCAGCCAATTACCTTTTGGGTCTTGTCGGCAACGATACCCTCGACGGCGGTGGCGGCGATGACATCCTGGAAGGCGGGATAGGAGCTGACGTTATTCGCGGCGGGGCAGGCTTTGATTTCGCCACCTTTGGCGGAGCCGCCGTGGGCGTAACCGCGTCTTTGGCTGGTGGGTCCCAGACCGGCGAGGCAGCAGGCGATGTGTATGAATCAATCGAAGGACTGCTGGGATCCAGCTTCGGGGACGTGCTGACCGGCAATAGCGCGAGTAACGTCATCCAAGGCTTCGCGGGTAACGACATCATCGACGGCGGGGAAGGTATTGATCAACTGATTGGTGGTGAGGGCAACGACATTATTGTTGGTGGATTGGGTAATGACAGTTTGACGGGTGGTGGTGGTTCGGACGTTTTCCTGTATTTGACGGCGGCGGAATCGCAGTCGACGGCTGAGATTGCTCCTGACATCATTGAGGATTTTCAGAGCGGGGTGGACAGGATCGACATTTCGGCTCTGTTGCCGACGAATGTGTCGATTACCCAGGACGGTATCTACACTCTGGTTTCGGCGCAGTCGGCATCGGGCAACTTTGCGGTGCGGGTGGTCGGCTCGGTTGTCATCGGGGACATCATCCAGACCGCTACGGTTTCGGAGATCTCCGGGACGGCCGGCGCAGATACCCTGACGGGCACGAGCGGCAATGATGTGATCGTGGGCGGCGGCGGAGCCGATGTTCTGACGGGTGGATCGGGAGCGGACACGTTCCGCTACGCTGCGACGTCGGATTCTCCGCAGGGCGCGGGCGACTTCATCACCGACTTCCAGACGGGATCGGACCGGCTGGACCTGACGGCGCTGAACACTTCTGCCATCTCCCTGATCCGTCAGGGCGGCACGACCTTCCTGTTCGCCACGACGCCAGGCGGAGCCTTCCAACTGACGGTCAATGGCATCGTTCACGGCAGCGACATCCTGTACGGCAACAACCACTCGGTCTTCATCCAGGGCGGGGCCGAGG
>NZ_LJHU01000120.1 GCF_001295975.1 Brevundimonas sp. AAP58
CCCCGCCGGCGCCAAGCAGTGGCAGCCGGTCGGCAACCCGCCCGAGACCCTGGCCCCGGCCGCGCACACGCCGGGCAAGAAGGTCCCGACGATGATGACCACGGCCGACATGGCCTTCAAGGTCGACCCCGAGTACCGCAAGATCATGGAGAAGTTCCGGGCCGATCCGGCCTACTTCGCCGACCAGTTCGCGCGCGCCTGGTTCAAGCTGTGCCACCGCGACATGGGTCCCAAGATCCGCTACCTCGGGCCGGAAGTTCCCGCCGAAGACCTGATCTGGCAGGACCCGATCCCGGCCCACACGGGACCGAAGCTGACCGACGCCGACGTCAAGACGCTGAAGGACCATATCGCGGCGTCCGGCCTTTCGGTCGCCGACCTGGTGCGCACGGCGTGGGCCTCGGCCGCGACCTGGCGCGGGTCGGACCACCGCGGCGGCGCCAACGGCGCGCGCATCCGGCTGGAGCCGCAGCGCAGCTGGGACGTCAACGAGCCCGAGAAGCTGTCGAAGGTCCTGGCCGTCTATGAGGACATCAAGGCCAAGTCCGGCCTGAACGTCTCCATCGCGGACCTGATCGTGCTGGGCGGCTCGGTCGGCATCGAGCAGGCGGCCAAGGCCGCCGGCCACGATGTCGTCGTGCCGTTCACGCCGGGCCGCACCGACGCCACGGCGGAGCAGACCGATGCGGAAAGCTTCAAGGTTCTGGAGCCCCGCGCCGACGGCTTCCGCAACTATCTGCAGGTCAAGTTCAACGTCCCGACCGAGGAACTGCTGATCGACCGGGCCCAGCTGCTGGGTCTGACGGCTCCGCAGATGACGGCCCTGGTCGGCGGCCTGCGCGTGCTGGGCGTCAACCACAAGGACGCCAAGGAAGGCGTGTTCACCGACCGTCCGGGCCAGCTGACGAACGATTTCTTCGTCAACCTGCTCGACATGTCGACGGCCTGGAAGCAGGTGGACGACACGTCGGACGAGCTGTTCGTCGGCACGGACCGCGCCACGGGCCAGCAGCGCTGGACCGCGACCCGCACCGACCTGGTGTTCGGCTCCAACTCCCAGCTGCGCGCCATCGCCGAGGTCTTCGCCGAGGGCCAGTCCCAGGAGGTGTTCCTGAACACCTTCATCAAGGCCTGGACCCAGGTGATGGAGAACGACCGCTACGACATCCCCAAGCGCGCGCTGCACGCCGAAAAGCTGGCGGCGTAAGCCTTCGGGACTGACGCATCGACGACCCCCGTCCTCCACGCGAGGGCGGGGGTTTTGTTTTG
>NZ_LJHU01000121.1 GCF_001295975.1 Brevundimonas sp. AAP58
CCTTCTCCCGCAAGGGGAGAAGGGATGATCACCCGCCTCGCCCTCTCATCCCTGACCCTCGCCCGCGGCGAGCGCACGCTGTTCCGCGACCTGTCCCTGACCCTCAACGCCGGCGAGGCCGTCGCTCTGACGGGGGCCAACGGCGCGGGGAAGACGACGCTGCTGCGCGCCATCGCGGGATTCATTCGGCCGGAGACCGGAGAGATCGGCCTCACCACCTCCGACGGCGTAGACCTCGATCTGGCCGAGGCGCGGGGTCGCCATATGCACATGCTCGGCCATCTGGAGGGTCTGAAGGGTGCGCGGACGGCCCGCGAAGAGCTGAGCTTTCAGGCGCGCTGGCTCGGCGGCAACGCGATCGACGAAGCGGTCTCAGTCATGGGCCTGAAGCCATTGCTGGACTTGGAGGTCCGCAAGCTCTCGGCGGGTCAGCGGCGGCGTCTGGCGCTGGCCCGCCTGATCGCGGCGCCCCGACCGCTGTGGCTGCTCGACGAACCGCTCAGCCCGCTCGACGCGCGCTGGCGCGAGGCGGCAGGCGAAGTCATGCGGCGTCACCTCGACGGTGGAGGGCTGATCCTGGCGGCGGTGCATGACCCGCTGCCGATCCAGACACGGTCGCTGGATCTGGGAGCCTGCCGGTGAGCGCGGCGGGCGTCCTCTTCCGACGCGAGCTGGCCCTGGCCTGGGGTGGCGGCGGGGGGCCGCTGCTGGCGTGCGGGTTCTTTGCCTGTCTGACGACCATCGTGCCGCTGGCGGCGGGGGGCGATCTGACGACGCTGAGACCCGTCGCGGCCGGGATCGCCTGGCTGGCGCTGGCCTTGGCATCGCTGCTGTCGCTGGAGCGGCTGTTCGAGCGGGATCTGGAGGACGGGGCGCTGGACCTCTTGGCGCTCGGCCCGTTGCCGCTGGAGGCCGTGGTCGGGATCAAGGCGCTGGCGCAGTGGCTGGCGACGGGGCTGCCGCTGGCGCTGGCGGCACCCATCGCAGCCCTGGCTCTGGGTCAGGCACCGGAGCTCGCGCTTCTGACCGCACTGGCGGCGCTGATCGGGGGGCTGGGGTTCGCCTTCACCGGCGCGCTCGGCGCGGCCCTGGCGCTGGGGGCCAAGCGGGGCGGCCTGCTGATCGCGATCGTGGTGTTGCCGCTGTTCATCCCGCCGGTCGTGTTCGGCGCGGGCGCTCTCACACGAGCGGCGGAGGGGCTGAGCCCCTGGCCGGCGATAGCGCTGCTGACGGCCTATGCGCTGTTCGCCGCCGTGATCGCCCCCCCGGCGGGCGCCGCGGCGATCCGCGGCGCCCAGGGGTAGTCAGGGCCTCAGCGAACGGCGGCGTAGGCCGTCAGCGTGGAGACCAGGCGGGCATGCTCGCGGGCCGTCATGCAACGCGGCGCGGCCCAGACCTGGCCAGTGGCGCGGGCCTGCAGCGCCTGTTCGGCGGTGACGAACTCCGGTGCCTGGCCATGCTCGCGGCGGAAGGCACGGCGCGTGGCGGCGTCGGTCTCGCAGATCATCACGACGCGCTCGGCACCGTCCGGAGCCCGCAGCGGAAGGTTCACCCGCTCCTGGGCCAGGGCGGGGGTCACGGCGGACGCGGCCAGCGTCAGGACGGCGGCGGACAGGGTCAAACGGTTCATGGCGGGCTCCTCCTCAGGCCCGAAAAAGCTCAGGGTCCGGAGGAATAATGAGCCCATTTCCGGCAATGTAAAGAAAATAAGACAACTGTGTCGCAGACAGATGAAGTTTCGCTCTTTCGTCATGGGCTTGGGACTGTCGCGAAAGGCCGCGATGGCGTGTCGCAGACCCGCGATTGAGCCGGATGGGCCTGTTGTGCGTATCTGCGGCCATGACCCGAAGAGGCCTGATCGCTCCCGCCCTTGGCATCCTCGCCGCCGCCTGCAGCCCGCTGGGGCTGCTCAATGCTGTCGGTCCGCGCGACCGGGGTGTGCGGCGCATCACGCGGTCGGTGGCGTATGGCGACCAAGCCCGCCAGACGATGGACGTCTATGCGCCCGACGGGGCCTCCGGTCTGCCGACGATCGTCTTCTTCTACGGCGGCGGCTGGGATTCGGGCTCCAAGGACCTGTACGGCTGGGCGGCGCAGGCCCTGGCGGCGCAAGGGTTCGTCGTCGCCCTGCCCGACTATCGCATCGTGCCAGACGTCGTGTTCCCGACCTTCGTCGAGGACGCCGCGATGGCGACCGCGCGCGCGGCGGAGCTGGCCCCGACGTGGGGCGGCGACCCTGACCGGCTGGGCGTCGCGGGCCACTCGGCGGGGGCGCATCTGGCCATGCTGGTCGCCCTGGATCGCCGCTACATGGCCCGCACCAGTCGACCGGACACGATCCGGGCGGCGGCGGGGCTGGCCGGTCCCTATGAGTTCCTGCCGTTCAACGTGGCGGCTTCCATCAACGCCTTTGGCCACGTCGAGGACCCGCTGCAGACCCAGCCCCTGACCTTTGCCCGGCCCGATGCGCCCCCGGTCTGGCTGGGGCATGGCACGGCCGACGTGACCGTGCATGACGAGGATTCCATATTGCTGGACGCCCAGCTGCGCGCGCTCGGCGCGCGCTCGGAGCTCAGGCTTTACCCGGACCTGACCCACGAGGACCTGATCGCGACCTTCTCACCGCTATTCCGCAAGAAGGCTCCGGTGCTGGCGGAGGTCTCTGACTTTTTCCATCGGACGCTGGGACCCCTCTAGGCACTGGGACCGATGCTCGACACAGTCGGCGCACGTTGTTCGCCGGAGAATGTCATGCGTCCGCTCGCCATCCTCGCCCTGCTGATTTCGGTCATCGTCGCTCCCGCTGCAGTGGCCCAGGAGACGGTGGAGGGCGCCTACCGCCGGGCGATGGCGGTCACGCCAACACCCACGACGCTGCGGCTCGAGCAGGAGGAGTGGCGGGCGCAGTGGACCGAGTACACGGAGGAACGGGCGGATCTCGAACGGTTCCGGGCGAACGAGCTGGAGCTGGCCACCCGTCGACACAGCGCCATCCGCGCCGCCCGCCCCGCGCTGTCGGGCCTGGCCTCGACCTGCGTCGACACCGCACTGGCGGGCTGCACGGTCGAGCGGATCGGCAGTCTCGCCCTGCCCGACGGAACCACGCTGTATTTCCAGGCCCAGTCGGGATCGTCGGACGATGTCGGCATGTCCGAGGCCCTGATCGTGCTGCAGACCGAAGGTCAGCGCCTGAAGCCGGTGATGTGGCTGTTCGGGCCGCTCGGCGTCATGGACCCCGAAGTGCATCAGGCGCGGGACGATAACGGCGAAGCCCTGGCCAAAGGGACCTATGTCGCCCTGCCCGCCTACGGCCAGGGCACGGGGATGCAATGGGTCGGGACGATGTTCCGCTGGAACGGGTCATCCGCGGCCCCGACCGAGATCGATGCGCGCTCCTGGCTGGCCGACCTCGCCGAGACACTGCCGCCCGGTCTCGCGGTCTGGAAGGGGCCGAGCTTCCGGTGGGATTACCTGATGGCTGAATCGAGCCTGTGGCAGGAGAGTGACGCCAACTGCTGCCCGACCGGCGGCAAGGTAGGCGTCGATCTCAAGGTCGAAGGTGATCGCCTGGTTCCCGGATATGTCTCCGTCACCGATGCGGTCCTGACGGTGGCACAGTCGGTCGACCCCGACGTCCTGCAATGGATCGCGCGCCAGCAGCAGTGCCAGCACTGGGCGGGAGAGGAGCCCTACGATGCCGAACGCGGGGCCCAGATCGGCGAAGCCGTGACCCGTCTGGGCTGTGAGTCCCTGGATGCAGAGGAAGGCCCCCTGCGCGCCCGCTTCGCGGACAACGTGGCGGTGACCGCTCTCTTCGACAGAGCCCGGGGACAAGCGCGACAGTAGCAAGGCCCGTCTCGCCAAGGTCACGATCCTCCGTTAGAGGAGGCCATGACAGAGCACATGACCAGGGCGCTGAGCGCGCCCGAGGCGCTGGATCGCCTCCAATCCCTCTACAACCAGGCCGTCGCCAATCTGCGGGAGGCGGTGCGGACCTATCTGAAGACCGGGCAGACACCGGACGCTGCGCTGAGGGCGAAAGGCCTGTTCTGCTATCCGCGCCTGCGCATGCGCTGGTTCGGCGAGCGCCCCGAGAACCTGGCCCAGCGCGCCTATGCCCGCATCTCGCGACCCGGCGTCTATTCCACCACCGTGACCCGGCCGGACCTGTTCGGCCCCTACCTCCTGCAACAGCTACGTCTGCTGGAAGCCGACTACGCTGCGACCTTCGAGGTCGAGCCGTCGGAGCAGGAAATCCCGTTTCCCTATGTGCTGGATGGCTCCGACGTGGTGCTGGACCGGTCAATGACCGCCGCCATCGCGCGACATTTCCCGACGACGGACCTGTCGCACATCGGCGACGAGATCTCCGACGGCCTGTTCGACCTGACCGAGGAGTTCCCGCTTTCGCAGTTCGACGGCCTGAGGACCGACTTCTCTCTGGCGCGGCTGCGGCACTACACCGGCACCCCGGTCGAGGATGTGCAGTCCTACATCCTGTTCACCAACTATCACCGCTACGTCGATGAGTTCGTGCGCTGGGCCTGCGCCCAGCTGGCCGATCCGAACTCCCCGTACGAAAGCCTGTCGTGCGCCGGCGGGGTCGTCATCGACCGCAGCAACCCCGATCCGGATCTCGCCATCGCCGACGCGGCGTGGCGCAAGCACCAGATGCCCGCCTATCACCTCAAGGTGCCGGGCTGGGAGGGCGTGACCCTGGTCAACATCGGGGTGGGGCCGTCCAACGCCAAGACGATCTGCGACCACCTGGCCGTCACCCGGCCGCACGCCTGGATGATGATCGGCCACTGCGGCGGCCTGAGACCCTCCCAGACCATCGGCGACTATGTGCTGGCCCACGCCTATCTGCGGGACGACCATGTGCTGGACGCCGTCCTGCCGCCGGACATCCCCATCCCCTCGATCGCCGAGGTCCAGCGCGCCCTCTACGACGCCGCCAAACAGGTCTCGGGCATGCCGGGCGAGGAGGTGAAGAAGCGGCTGCGGACCGGCACCGTGGTCACCACCGACGACCGGAACTGGGAGCTGCGCTATTCCAAGTCGGCGCTGCGCTTCAACCAGTCGCGCGCCGTCGCCATCGACATGGAGAGCGCCACCATCGCCGCACAAGGCTATCGTTTCCGGGTGCCCTACGGGACGCTGCTGTGCGTGTCGGACAAGCCGCTGCATGGCGAGATCAAGCTGCCGGGGCAGGCCAACCGCTTCTATGAGGGCTCGATCTCCGAGCACCTCCAGATCGGCATCCAGGCCGTGGACCTGCTGAGGAACGAGGGCGCGGGCCTGCATAGCCGCAAACTCCGCGCCTTCGACGAGCCGCCGTTCCGATAGGGATCAGGGCTGGGTCGTGCGCTCCTGACGAGGCTCACGGTCACGGCGTTCGCCGCCCCGGGCACGGCCGGCCAGAATGGCAGCGATGATCCGGCGGTCCTCGGGTTCCAGCGTCTCCATCAGGGCCAGGGCGTCGCCTTCCAGACGCGCCCGGCCCCGCGCCTCGGCCTCGCGCGATTGTGTCAGGAGCGCCTCGACACGTGACCGGTCGAAGGGTTCGACCTGGGCCGCCTCGACCGCTTCGGCCCGCGCCTGACGCGCCGCCTGGAAGTCGGGTCGGGCCGCAAGTCCGGCATCGCGCAAGCCCCGTCTGACGGTGCGCCGCACCTCCGGATCAAGGGAATCCAGCAGTTCCCGGGTCGAGGGACGGAACTGATCGGTTCGGCGCTGATCCAGCGCGCGTTCGATCTGCCTCTGGCCCGACAAGGCGGTCACAGCCGCCGTGGCCGCGAACAGATTGATCCCGACCGAAACGGCCAGGGCGATCCCAAGGACGATGGCGAGCAGGCGCGAACTCATCCCAGCACCGTGATGTCGTCGAGCCCGCCCACCGGGGACTGTTCCAGCACCAGGTCGAGTTGAATCTGACGCTCCAGATCACGGGTCAGGGTCATCCCGAAGACCACCCCGGCGCAGGCCGCCGCCGCCCAGCTGGCCCCGCCGATCCACAGCAGACGACGCAGTCCGGGCCAGGCCGCTCTTGCCTTCAAACCTGCCGCGTGGGCGGAGGCGATCACCCGGTCGCGCAAGTCGGTCGAAACCACGACGCGCGGGGCAGCATCGAGAGCAGCGTCCAGCTGGCGCGCCTCGAACAGGGCGCGTTCCGCTGCGTCCGGTTGGGTGCGTGCAAAGACTTCAGCCGCCTCGCGCTCAGCCGACGGCCAGCGACGCAGGTCGCCGCCCCAGGCCTCGGCCAGGTCTCGCATCCGGTCCGCGTTCATGGTTGTCCTCCTACCGCTTCCGGGGCGTTCGGCGCCAGATCGGCCAACGTCGCACGAAGGGTCCGGCGACCCCGCCCCAGAAGGCTCTCCAGCGCCTCGACGCTGACGCCCATCAACCCAGCCGCCTCGATGTTGCCCAGCTCCTGATAATGGCACAGCACGATGGCCTCGCGCTGGCGTTCAGGCAGGGCCTTCAACGCCGTGTCCACACGCGCGCCCAGTTCGGCCGCCAGCAGGCCGCGATCGGGCGCAGGACCCGGATCGGGCCGGTCCGGCGGCGCGTCCACCAGCACCTCGCGGCGACGACGCAGCCGATCGTAGCAGAGGTTCAGCGCCACCCGGTGCAGCCAGGTGTCGAACCTGGCCTTGCCTGGCGTCCAGCGCGGTGCCTGTTTCCAGGCCTTCATCATGGCCTCCTGCGCCACGTCCTCAGCCTCGACGGCGTCGCCCAGCATGCGCTGGGCGAGCGACAGCATGCGCGGCAGCTTGCGCGCCACCAGGGCCTGGATCGCCGCGGGATCGCCCTGACCCACGCGGCGCACCAGATCCTCGTCGGGGTCGACAACGGCCGCCAATCGGTCCCTTTCCGCGCGAAAGGAGCGGCCGGGCGAACCCGGCCAGTCCCGTCACCGACCCTACTCCGAAGCGGGCGCCGGACGCGACGCCCCACGCTGGGCGCGCCGTTCCGCCCTACGCTCCTGCATGGCTTCGCGCAGTCGAGCGGGCGCGGCCTGACGTTCGATCTCGCTCAGATAGCCATCACGGTCGGCGTCGAGCGTGGCGAAGGCCTCGGAGGCGCGAACGCGGGCCTGCTCGATCTGAACCGGCCCCTGGGCAAAGGCTCGACCGACGCGGCGCTGCTGGCCCTGCATCCGAGGGCCGCCGCGTCGGTTCGCCCGCTGTCCGGCACGCTCGGGGCGCGCGGCCTCGAACTCGGCCTGGCTGATGGAGCCGTTCCGGTCGGTGTCGAGGCGGGCGAACATCTGGCTACGGCGCTCGGCGCGGTTGGCCTGCCAGGCGGCCTGGGCCTCCTCGCGGGTAACCTGACCGTCGCGGTTGGCGTCGGCCTCGGTCAGGCGGGCGGTACGGGCAGTCACGAACTCGGCCTGGCTGACGCGGCCGTCGCCGTCGGTGTCCGCGCGGCCGAGGCCGCGTTGCTGCTGGGCGCTGGCGGTTCCGGCGAGAGCCAGGGCTCCGACGGCGACCAGGGTCAGGGTCTTGATCTTCATGTCTCGTCTCTCCGATGGGCGGCGGCGTGGCCCGCGCCCGTGTGTCCCCACTGAAGCTGTAACGGCGCTCGGCCGGCTATCCGTCGCGGAGAGGCGGCAAGGCGGCGTCAAAGGCGTCACGGGCCGCGGCGCGCACCTGTTCCAGTCGCTGGATCAGGGCGGGGAAATCCGCTTCACCCGCCGCCTCGGCCAGGCGGGCCCGGAAGGTTTCGGACTCGGCCTCTATATCCGCGCGATCATCGAAGGCGCAGGCCAGCAGCTGGGCCAGCCTCTGCTGGAGCCGCCAGGCGTCATGGAGCGGCGGATCGTTCGCGAGCTGCGCCAGCGTCGACACCACCAGCGGCCTGCCGGACGCCGCCGCCTGCAGTTGCCGGAACTGGCCCACGAACTCGGCATCGACCAGGCCACCGGGCGCGAGCTTCAGGTCCCAGAAGCCCTCTGGCCGACGCTCGCGCGCCATCAGGTCGCGCATGGCCCGGACGTCGGCCGCCACGTCGACGCCGGGACGGGGGCGGCGCAGGGCCTGTTCTATCGCCCCGGCGGCCCGGTCGGCGAAGGCCGGGTCGCTGGCCCACACGACCCGCGCCCGGGTCAGGGCCATGAACTCCCACGTCGCGGCCTCCGAGCCATAATAGCCATCCAGCCCCGACAGCCTGACCGCCACCGGACCCTTGGACCCGGAGGGTCTCAGGCGCATGTCGACCTCATAGAGCCCACCCTCGGCTGTATGAGCCGAAAGGGCCGAGATCAGCCGCTGGGTGAAGCGGACATAGAAGACATCGGCCGCCCAGCCCTTCGTCGCCGACGTCGCCTCCGGCGGAGCGTCATAGACGGTCATCAGATCCAGGTCCGACGCCGCCGTCATCTCGCCGGAGCCGGCCTTGCCGAGCGCGATCACGGCGACCGCCCCGGCCATCGCCCCACCCAGCCGCTCCGTCTCGGCCAGGGCCGCCGCCGACAGGGTCCGCATGACCGCGTCCGCCAGATTGGTGAAGCCCTGTCCCGCGACCTGCGGCCGGATCCGGCCCGACAGGCACTGCATGGCGATGCGGAAGACCTGCTCACGGTGCAGGCGACGCACGGCGTTCATCGCCCCTTCGAAGTCCCCCGCCTCGCCGGCCTCGGCCGCCATCTGATCAAATAGGCCGGTATTGACGCCCAGCTCGGTCTCGAACCGCGCGTCCAGCATGGAATCCAGCGCGGCGGGATAGCGTCCGAGGGTCCGCGCCAGCCTCGGGGCAAAGGCCATGACCCCGATGATCCGCTCGAACAGTTCGGGCTGATTCAGGAACAGGGCCTGGACCTGCACGCCCGCCGACAAGCCCGCGAAAAAGACCGAG
The DNA here is from genome assembly GCF_001295975.1 of Brevundimonas sp. AAP58. Taxonomy (GTDB): domain Bacteria; phylum Pseudomonadota; class Alphaproteobacteria; order Caulobacterales; family Caulobacteraceae; genus Brevundimonas. The sequence continues at coordinate 8,860 of NZ_LJHU01000121.1, forward strand.
AAACGACGGAAAGCCGCATCGGCCGAGCCCGTCCTGGCGACAGCCGTCAGCAACCGGGGAGCCAGCCGGGTGAACAGCTCCCTCCCCCGCGCCGAGCGCGTGGCGGGAATGCGGCCGTGGTGCCAGGAGCGGATGGCGTCGGACACCGCCGCCGGGTCAGAAAAGCCCATGCGCGCCAGGGTCGCGAGGGTCTCGGGATCATTCTCGACGCCGGTGAAGACGAGGCTGCCGAACTCCGAAGACAGCTGCTCCTCGCCCTCGAACAGGTCGCCGTAGCGGCGGTTGACGCCGACCAGCAGGGCCTCGACCTCGGTATCGAAGGCGGTCAGGTCGCCGTGGCCGGACAGGGCGGCGACGGCCGCGCGGCGAGCCGGGTCTTGGGGCAGGATGTGGGTCTGCTCGTCATCAAGCATCTGCACACGGTGCTCCAGCGCGCGGAGCCGTTCGTAGGACGCGGTCAGTTCGGCCGCGACATCAGCCGGGACGTGCCCTTTCGCGGCCAGCGCTGCCAGGGCGTCGACCGTGCGCGGGGATCGGAGCGACGGGTCGCGTCCGCCGAGGATCAGCTGCTGGGTCTGGGCGTAGAACTCGATCTCGCGGATGCCGCCGCGCCCTAGCTTGAGGTTGGCGCCGGCCGCCTCGAGCCCCTCGCCGGTCTTGTGGACGTGGATCTGTCGCTTGATCGACTGGATGTCGAGGATGGCCTGATAGTCCAGGCTGCGGCGCCAGACGAAGGGGGTCAGGGCCTTCAGGAAGTCGGCGCCTTCCGCCAGGTCGCCGATGGCCGGGCGGGCCTTGATGAAGGCGGCGCGCTCCCAGTTCTGGCCGACGCCTTCGTAATAGTCGAGCGCCATCGGCACGGCCACGACCGGCGGGGTCGAGGACGGGTCGGGCCGCAGCCGCAGGTCCACGCGGAAGACATAGCCGTCACCCGTCCGCTCCTGCATCAGCTGGGCGAAGGCCTGGGCGAGGCGGTCGAGGAACCGTTGGGGCTCCACCCCTTCGGCCAGCGCCGGAACGAGAATGTCCGGCTCCCAGAACAGGCTGATGTCGATGTCGGAGGAGTAGTTGAGCTCGTTCGCCCCATGCTTTCCCATGGCCAGGCCGAACAGGCCGGGCACAGGGCCGCGCGGGTCGTCGGCGGCGGAAATGAGCTTGCCGCGCTCGCGCTGATCGTGGGCGACGGCGCGAAGCGCGGCTGCGGCGGAGGCGTCGGCGAAACGGCTGAGGGCGGCGGTCACCTGATCCAGCGACCAGACCCCGCCAAGGTCGGCCAGGGCGGTGAGAAGATGCAGTTCGCCCTTGAGCCGGCGGAGCGGTGCCTTCACCTCATCGGCCCCACCCGAGAGAGCGTCGGTGCGGGCGAGGATGTCGTCCAGCCGCGCGTCCGGCCCGTCCTCGAGGATGGCCGCCAGACGATCCGGCCAGCGCCGCATCAGCCCGGCGAGATAGGGCGACGCCGCGACCACGGGCTCCAGTGCGGGCGTCGCCGCCTCCAGCGGTTCGATCCAGCCGCTAGAAGCCGCCGCCTGCCGGACCGGCTCAAGCGCGCGCGAGGCCGCTTCGGCGTCGACGACGGGACCGCAGGGTTGCAACTGCGGCCCGAGCGCCTCGCTCACGCCGCGCTCGCGGGCGGCAGGATCAGGGCGACGCGCAGGCCCGGACCGTAGCCGCCATAGACGCCCGGTCCCTCATCCAGCTGGATGCGGCCCATGTGGGCCTCCATGACCGCACCGACGAGTGACAGGCCCAGGCCTGAGCCGGCCTCGGTGCGGCTGTTGTCCAGGCGGACGAAGCGCTGGATGACGCGCTCGCGGTCCTCCTCCGGCACACCCGGGCCGGTGTCGGTGACGGAGTACTCGATCTCGCCCGACGAGCGGCGCCGCGCCCGCAGCTTCACCGCCCCACCGGTCGGGGTGTATTTGATCGCATTGTCGATGACGTTGGCGAGCGCCTGGGCCAGGAACGGGCGGGCTCCGTGGACATGCAGGCCCGTCTCGATCTCGGCGGAGAAATCCAGGCCCTTGTCCTCGGCGGCGGGCTGGTACAGCTCGGCCATGTCGGCGGCGAGGTCGGCGGCGTCGAACACCTCGGCGTCCGGCACCTGGCCCGCCGCCGCCTGAAGCCGGGCGATGGCGAGCACGGTGTTGAAGGTCTTGAGCAGGGCATCGGCCTCGTCCAGCGCGACCTGAAGCGCATCGACCCCGTCGACCTTGCCGCTTTCGGCGTCGATCAAGGCGACCTCGAGCTTGGCCCGCATGCGGGTGAGCGGCGAGCGCAGGTCATGGGCGATGGCGTCGCCGGCGTGCCGGATGGCGGCCATGGAGGCCTGCAGCCGGTCCAGCATGCGGTTCAGCCCGGCACCGAGTTCGTCCAGTTCATCGCCCGAGTTCCTGACCGGCACACGGGCCTTCAGGTCGCCGTCCTGCACGGCCGTGACGACGGTGTTCAGGCGGCCCATGGCGCGCTCGACATTGCGGCTGATCAGAAGGCCGCCGCCCGCGCCCAGCAGCAGCACCATGCCCATGGCCATCCACAGCGCCTGGGTCAGGCGGCCGAGGTAGGCCTCGGTGTCCCCCAGGTCCTTGCCCACGAACAGCATCTGGCCATTCGAGAGGGTCGTCTGGAGGCCATAGACGTCCTTGCGGACCACGCGACCCTCGGGGTCGGTATCGGTGAAGCGGAAGGTCGACCAGACATCACCGCCCGTATAGTTCGGGATCGGCGAGGCGTTCAGGACCTGGGCGGTATCGCCGCCGTCCTCGTCGCGCGCGAAGACGCCCAGGGTGCCGGTGATGCGGGAACTGTCCCGCTCCATGTAGAGATACAGGAAGTTGCCGCCCGACAGGATGCGGTCGATCAGGGCCTGGTTCAGCGCATCGGGTCCGCGTTCACGGAAGATGGCGCTGAGGGTGCCGTGCTCCTGCTCCACGGCCTTCCTCGCCTGCGCCTGGGCCTCCGACGCCGAGGCGACATAGACATAGGCCAGGATCGCGCTGGCCGCCGCCGCGAACAGCGCCAGGAACAGCAGCGTCAGCCGGAAGGGCGTGCGGCGAAAGAGTGAGGGGAGGCGCATCGGTCAGGCCATAGCCTCTCCCTCCCCCTGCGGGGGAGGGTGGTCGGAGCGAAGCGGAGACCGGGTGGGGCGGGCAAGGCAAGCCGCACGCACCTCTGCGACCACGGCGTCCAGCTGATCTCTTACAGCCAGATTATCGAACCGCAGCGTTTGCAGACCCTCTCGCGCTAGGACAGCATCGCGGACACGATCCTTTCGCGCCCGGTTCTGGGAGGTGTGCGAACCGCCATCGACCTCGACGACAACACCGCGTGACCAGCAGAAGAAGTCGAGGAAGTAGCCGCGTAGCGGGGCCTGTCTGCGGAAATGCAGGCCGTCTGCGCGGAGACGCCGCAACGCCACCCACAGCCGGGCCTCAGCCGGAGTGAGCGCCTTTCGCATCGCGCGGGCTTTGGCGATGATCGCCATGAGGCGTGAAGCTCCAAGAACTGCCTGTGTGTCGCCTTGCCGTCCCCACCCGGCCGCTTTGCGGCCACCCTCCCCCGAGGGGGAGGGAAAAAGGGCGGCTACGCTTCCAGTCTGTATCCGGCCCCTCTGACCGTCTGGAGCATCGCCCGGTCGAAGCCCTTGTCGATCTTGGAGCGCAGGCGGCTGATGTGGACGTCGATGACGTTGGTCTGGGGGTCGAAGTGGTACTCCCACACCTTCTCCAGCAGCATGGTACGGGTCACCGACTGGCCGGCGTGGCGCATCAGGAACTCCAGGAGCTGGAACTCGCGCGGCTGCAGGTCGATCTCGGTCGTGCCACGATGCACGGTGCGGGCGATCAGGTTCATCTCCAGGTCGCCGACCTTCAGCACCGTCTGGACGCCGCCGGTCTCGCGACGGCGCGACAGAGCCTCGACCCGGGCGATCAGCTCGGCAAACGCATAGGGCTTGACCAGATAGTCGTCGCCGCCGGCCTTCAGGCCCGTGATGCGGTCCTCGACCTCGCCCATGGCGGACAGGAACAGGACCGGGGTCTGGTCGCCGTTCTTCCTCAGGGTCTCGACCATGCCGATGCCGTCCAGCCGGGGCATCATGCGATCGACCACATAGACGTCCCAGTCGCCCTTCTGCGCCTCCAGCAGCCCATAGGCGCCGTCGATGGCGTGGGAGACCACATGGCCGGCCTCGGTCAGGCCGCGCACCATGGCCTGTGCCGCTTCGGCGTCGTCCTCGACCACCAGAATCTTCATGGCGAGCCCCTCCCGGAATCAAAATCGCCGCCGACGGTAGCCCATCGGCGGCGACTTAGGGAGTTAAGCCTTGTTCAGGGTCGGGACGGTTAGTTGTCCGAGAGTTCGAGGACGAACGGCCGGTTGCCTTGGGGCGTGCGGAACAGCACCAGGATGCTGTCGCGGTTGGCCGCGCGGGCGGCGGCTATCGCCGAACGGAAGTCCGCAGCCGTGGCAACGGGTCGTCCGTTGACCTGCAGGATCACCGTGCCGACCGGCACCTGCGCGCGGCCAGCCTCCGACCTCTCGGCGACGGCCGTGATGACCAGTCCTCGTACACCCTCCGCAATGGAATAGCGTTCACGCAGCGCGTCGGTCAGCGGCGCGACGGTCATGCCTTCGACCAGCTCGCCGGCGGGGGCCTGCGGACGGTTGGGCTGGACCCCGCCCTCGCTCTGGTCTTGTCCTGGCAGCCCGGCGTTCACATCCGAAGGACGGGTGCCGGAGCGGACGTTGATGGTCTGGCGACGACCTTCGCGGATGATCTCGAGGCGCAAAGTGTCACCCGGCGCGGCCTGTCCCACCCGGCGGGTGAGTTCGGTTGAGCTGGTGATGCGCTGGCCGTTCAGCGCGACGACGACATCGCTTTCCCTCAGACCCGCCTGAGCTGCCGGTCCGCCCGGTGTGACCTCGGCGATGTAGGCCCCTTCCTGATCCTCGGACAGGCCCAGCGGCGCACGGTACTCGTCGAGCAAATTGGAGATCTGCACGCCCAGATAGCCGCGCTGGATCGTCTCGCCGCGCATCAGGCGTTCGGTCACCGGCTTGGCGATCGAGGCCGGGATGGCGAAGCCGATGCCGACCGAGCCACCCGTCGGCGAGAAGATCGCCGAGTTCACGCCGATCACCCGGCCGTAGATGTCGAAGGTCGGGCCGCCCGAGTTGCCCCGGTTGATGGCGGCGTCGATCTGAAGATAGTCGGTGTAAGGCGTGCGGCTGTCGGAGATGTCGCGCGCGCGCGCCGAGACGATGCCCGCCGTGGCCGTGCCGCCCAGGCCAAAGGGATTGCCCACCGCGATGACCCAGTCGCCGACGCGCGGATCGGCGTCTTCCTCGAAGCTGACGAAGGGGAAGTTCGAGCCCTCGACCTTCAGCACGGCCAGATCGGTGTCGGCGTCGCGGCCGACCAGTCGGGCCTCCAGCTCGCGCTCATCGGCCAGCCGGACCGTGATCCGCGTCGCGTTCTCGACGACGTGGTTGTTGGTGACGATGAAGCCGTCGGCCGAGATGAAGAAGCCCGAGCCCGCGCCCTGGGCGGTCGGTCCCTCGTCCTCGTCGGTACCCGGAGGCGTCTGGCCTTCCGGCAGGCGGAAGCCGAAGCCGGGCGGGAAGCCGGGGATCTGAACCAGGCCCTGCGGCCGGTTGATGCGCGTCTCCACGTCGATCTGCACCACCGCCGGGGACACCTGGTCGAAGATGTCGGCGAAGCTGAGCGGCGCGCCCTGCGGCGGGGCGAAGGCGAGACCGGCGGCGCCCGCCGAGGGGACCAGCCGACCCGC
>NZ_LJHU01000122.1 GCF_001295975.1 Brevundimonas sp. AAP58
CCCGCCTGTGGCAGCTGGCCGAGGCCCTGGAGACGCCGATCAGCTACTTCTACGACGGCCTGACCGAGGCTCTCGAAAAGAAGGACAGCCCCGGCCCGCAGGGCGGCGAGATGTTCAGCCGCAAGGAGACGCTGGACCTGATCCAGGCCTACTACCAGCTGGGCGAACGCCCCCGCCGGCGCCTGCTGGACCTGGCCAAGTCGCTGCACACAGACGGCGATCAGGCGGCCTGATCGGCAAGAAGCCCTCGCACATCTCTCCCCTGGCGGAGACAGGGCTTCATCACGCCTCTTCAGGATACTTGATCGAGCACCCGTAGGGCGTGGCGAAAGCTGTGCGCACCGGTCGCCCGGCTTCCAGATCCTCCAGAGCGGCGCGGACGAAGTTGTTGGCGCCGTCGAGGTCCGCGACGTCGTTGGTCGGACGGTCGTCGATGCCGCCCTCGAAGACGATGCGGCCCTCGGGGTCGATCACGCGCATGTCCGGCGTCGTGACCGCGCCATACAGCTTGCCGACCTCGCCGGTCGGATCGAGCAACAGGTGGGTGAAGGCGGCGGAATGAGTGTCGCGATAGGCGCGGGCCGCATCGCCGGTAACGTACCCCTGCTTGCCGGGTGCCGAGGAGACGATGGTCAGCCACACCACGCCGTCGGCCGTCGCCTCGCGCTGGAGCGCCTGCATGGCCCCGGTCGAATAGTGCTTCTGGACATAGGGGCAGCCCTCATTGGTCCATTCGATCACGACCGTCTTCCCGCGGAAGTCGGCGAGCGACCGCGGATTGCCCTCGGCATCGGTCAGGGTGAAGGCGGGCGCCAGGCCGGCCTGGGTCGCGTCGGCCTCGGAGGCGCTGGCGGGCGTGGCGGCCGTTTCGGCGGCGGGCGCCTCGGCCTGCTGGCAGGCGGCCAGAGCGAGCGCCACCAGCGCGGGAGCGAGGATGCGGAGGGTCTTCATGCGTCGTCTCCTTTCAGGTCGTGGGGGTGAACCTATCCGGCGAGCGCGTCGATGACGACGCCCTCGGTCAGAAGCTGGGGCAGGATCTCCGGTTCCGCCTGACCGGGCCTGAAGACCATGTAGAGCGGCACGCCGGATCGCTCCCGACGCTCCAGCTCGCGGGTGATGGCGTCGTCGCGGGACGTCCAGTCGCCGACCAGATAGACGGCGTTGGCTTCGGTCAGCGCCTCGGCCACGCGCGGCGAGGACAGGGCGGCGCGCTCGTTGATCTTGCAGGTGACGCACCAGTCGGCGGTGAAGTTGACCAGAACCGTGCGACCCTCCGCCGTCGCGGCAGAGACCGCCGCCTCCGACCACGGCTGGGACGGCAGGGCGGCGCTGGTCGCGGTCGATCCGGCCTCCACGCGCGGCGCGCGGACGGCGGCGAAGGACAGGCCCGCGACGGCCAGAAGCGAAACGACCGCGACGCCCGCCATGAGGCGTCCGCCCGAGGCCTGCGCCTGTCCGAACAGCCACGCGGCGAGCGCCAGCGCCAGCGCCGCGCCGAACAGCAGGCCCAGCGCGTCGGCACCGGCCTGGTTCAGGAACACCCACCCCAGCCATAGCGCCGCGCCATACATGGGAAAGGCCAGCACCCCCTTCAGCCGCTCCATCCAGGCGCCGGGGCGCGGCAGGCGGGCCAGCAGCCGGGGCGACAGGCTTACAAGCAAGTACGGCAGGGCCAGACCCAGCCCCAGCATCAGGAAGACGATGAGGGCGAGCGGGGCCGGCATCACCAGCGCGGCCCCCAGCGCAAACGCCATGAAGGGCGCGGTGCAGGGCGCCGCCACCACCACCGCCAGCACGCCCGTGAAGAAAGCACCAACTCCGCCGGGCAGTCTCGACAGCGGCCCGGCCCCGGCCGCCGCCTGCAATCCCGCCCCGACATGGAAGACGCCCGACAGGTTCAGCGCCACCGCCAGCATCAACAGGGCCAGGATCGCCGTGATGACCGGCGACTGCAGCTGGAAGCCCCAGCCGACCGCCTCGCCCGCCGCGCGCAGGCCCAGCAGCACACCCGCCAGGATCAGGAAGCTGACCAGCACGCCAGCGGTGAACAGCAGGCCGTCGCGTCGGGCCTCGGCCGGAGCATGGGCCGACTTCGCCAGCGAGGCCGCCTTCATGGCCAGCACCGGGAAGACACAAGGCATCAGGTTCAGGATCAGGCCTCCGAGCAGGGCGAACAGCGCCGCCTGGCCGAACACCAGCCAGTCCACCCCCGCCGCGCTGGACGTCGCCTCCGACAGGTCGAGCGCGCCCTCGCCGTCCGCGCCCGGCAGGGGCGGTCCGGGCTCGGCCGTGATCTCCCAGGCCCCGGTATCGGTGACGAGGACGCCGCCGATCGGACCGGTCAGCCCGCCGGTCCTCAGCGCTCCGCCGATCTGCAGGTTCAGCGTCACCCCGTTCGGGCCACGCTCGCCGGGCTGGGGCGCAGCATGCTGGATGACGCCGGTGTCGAACGGGAAGAACCAGGCCCGGTCGCCGTCGTTCTGGGTGAGTGGGCCGCCCGTCGCGGTCAGCGTCAGGGTCTGGCCCGACAGGGTCGCGCGCGCCGTGATGCCCGCAGGGCGCGGCGCAGTCTCGACCACCGTTTGAATGTCTTCGCCCCAGCGCGGATCGAGGGGAGCCGCGCCGTCGCGGACGGGCAGGTCCAGCCGCAACATCAGCTCGTCGGGTACGCACATCTCGTCGCTGCACACGAGAAACAGGGCGCGCACTATCAGCGGCAGGGTCGTCCCGGGCCGCGCATCGGCTGGGACCTCGATCGGCACAGGCAGGAAGACCTGGCCGGAGTAGCCGTAGTTCATCAGGTCAGCGAGCCGCTGACGCTCCGGCACGGGCCACAGGATGTCACCGGCTGCGACGCCGCCAGGCAGGTTCCAGGTCAGGGTCGTCGGTCCGCCGGAGTCCCCGGGGTTGCGCCAGTAGGTGTGCCAGCCGGGCTCGATCTGCTGGCGGATGGCGACGATGGCCGTGCCGCCCGGCGTCGCCCACTGGCTCATCGACACCAGCTCGGCCTCGATGCGAACGGTGCTTTTCGGACCCGTCTCGACCGCCCTCGGTGCGGCGCTCGGCGCAGGCTGGGCGACAGCGGCGCCCGCCAGTCCGATCCAAAGCAGAAGAAGGGCGATCAGGCGCAAGGGCGTCGGCTCTCCGGTCGGCGGGCGATCTGTCTAGCCGCTGTCGGCAGGATGCGCCACGGCGACGGGACGCCGCGTTCTCTTCGCCCTACCGCGAACGGTCGTTACGAAGGGCAATACAAAGAGGCGGCCTGCCTCGCGACAAGCCGCCCTTAAAACTCAAACCGAACGGGATCTTAGTAGCGACGCTGCCCGTTCTCCCAGTAGCACTCGTCCTGGCGGTTGTCGTAGCAGTAGTAGTAGTTGCCACGGTTGTCGCGGTAGCGCTGCTGGTTGGCCCGGTCCTGGTTCGACCCACGGATGGCACCGGCCGCACCGCCGACGACGGCACCGATGGCCGCGCCCGTTGCGGCGTTGCCCGAGCCGACGTTGTTGCCGATGATGGCGCCGGCGACCGCGCCGATGCCGGCACCGATGGCACCCTGACGGACCGTTTCATTCGGGCCGCTGTTGTAGCCGTAAGGGTCGCTGGCGCAGGCCGTGGCCATGAGGCCCGCCGCCCCGATCGCGATAATCGCCTTGTTCATGGGTATGTCCTTCATCCCTGATGTTCGCCCCGTGAGCGAGAACGCTGGATTATAGCCGAGGTTCCACGCCTATGCTGCCTCTTAACGATGACATAGACTGGGCTGTCGAGCGCGCGAGGGGCGTCGTTCGGCAGAGCGTCAGTTGTGCAGGGGGTTTTGCTTATGCGTATTCCTGAACCGGTCCGCGATTCCGACGGCCATTCCAGCCCGGTGTGGGCCCGCAAGAAGCGCCGGGGTGCCGGGGTCGGAGGTCTGGTCGGCTTGCTGGTGACCCTTCTGGCGGTCTTTGGAGCCTTGACCGCGGCCCTTGGTGTCAAAGAGCGGTCTCTGGCGGAGGGCGGTGCCCTGATGGACGGATGGATCACGGCCGGCGTCAACGCGGCCCGCGAGCTGGCCGGCCAGACCCCGGAAGCGGCGGAGGCAGCCGCGGACACGGCCGGAGAGGCGGCCGAGAAGGCTGGCGATGCGTTGGGAGCCAGTGCCGCCACGACGACCGAGGACCTTCGGCAGCAATAGTCACGCTTGGTCGGAACGGGCGCTTGACGGGCGCGTTCGGCGGGTGTGATCGATCAAGTCATGCCCTCTGACCACGCCATTGCGGCCGAACCGTCCGACGGGACGAGCGTCGCCGCTGAGGCACCCCGTGCTCTCACGTCCCATTTGCTGATCCGATCCGCGATCGTGCTGGTGAACCCCTTGTCGGGGTCGACTGGGCCGCGTGCGGTCGAGGAGGCGAGCGCCATCATGGCCGAATACGATCTCCAGTCGGAGGTGGTGGAGCTCGTGGGGGCCACGCTGGACGATCAGGTGGATGCAGCCCTGGCTGGCAAGCCTGACGTGTTGGTCGTCCTCGCCGGCGATGGAACGGCGCGCGCCGTGGCCTCGAAGGCGGGACCGGACGGCCCCCTTATTGCGCCTCTACCCGGCGGCACCATGAACATGCTGCCCAAGGCGCTCTATGGCACGACCGACTGGAAGCAGGCCTTGCGCGAGGCTCTGGAGAACGGCTCGGAACAGTTTGTGTCGGGCGGCGTCGTTCTGAATGAGAGCTTCTATTGCGCGGGGATCTTCGGATCGCCTGCTCTGTGGGCTCCGGCGCGGGAGGCGATGCGCACCGGCAAGCTTGGCCTAGCCTGGTCCTATGCCCGCCGTGCATTCCGTCGGGCCTTCTCCGGCAAGATTCGTGTGGAACTCGATGGCGGCAAGATGCGGCGGACCGAGGCCCTGGCGCTCATCAGCCCGATGATCTCCAAGGCCATGGAAGAGCCGGTCGGACTGGAAGCCGCCGCCATGAATCCCATGGACGCCTCGGAGGCCTTTCGCCTGGCCGCGACCGCCCTGTTCAGCGACTGGCGTCAGGACCCGTCGGTGGCGACCCAGTCCGCCAAACGCATCCGCATCCGGGCCCGCTCGCGTATTCCCGCCGTTCTGGACGGAGAGCCGACCCTTCTGCCGCCGGACACGACCGTCCGGTTTGTCCCCAAGGCTTTCCGCGCCCTGGCACCGCTGCCGCCTGCCTCCGAAGACAGCGTCTGATGGCCGAGGGTCGGCTGCTCCAGTTTTCCGATGTCCACTTCGGGGTCGAGCACAAGCGAGCCTGCGCCGCGGCTCTGGACTATGCACACGCCCAGCCGTCCGATCTGATCCTGATCACGGGCGACATCACCCAGAAGGGCCTGCCCGGCGAGTTCGAAGCCGCCGCCGACTGGATCCGGGCGATGCCGGAGCCGCGGTTCGTGATCGTCGGCAATCACGACGTGCCGTACTACAGCCTGGCGGCCCGGCTGTTTCATCCGTGGCGCGCGTTCGAGACCGCGACCGGCTATCCGGCGCATGACGGAGAGTTCGTGTCGGACACCGTCATGGTGCGGGGTGTCGTCACCGCCCGCGGCTGGCAGGCTCGACCGAACTGGTCCAAGGGCGTCATCGATCTGGACCAGACGCGGCGAGCGGCGGCCGCCCTGCGTCAGGCACCGGTCGGAGCGCTGCGCATTCTTGCCTGCCACCATCCCCTGATCGAGATGATCGGCGCGCCCATGACCGGCGACGTCAAGCGCGGCGACGCGGCGGCCGCCATCTTCGCCGAGGCGGGCGTGGACCTGATCACGACCGGCCATGTGCATGTGCCCTTCGCCCTGCCGATCGACCTGTCGGATCGATGCTCCTACGCCATCGGCTGCGGGACGCTGTCGCACCGCGAGCGCGGCGCTCCGCCCAGCTTCAACCAGATCGAATGGTCGGCGAGGGAGATCGTCGTGACGGTGATCGCCTGGGACGGGTCCGGCTTCGCGCCGGCCGAGACCTGGCGGCTGCCCCGTCGGCAGGACACCCGTCACCGCGAGTCGGCCCCGGATCCGGCCCTGCCGGGCGCGCGCGAGGCGGCGGCGGTCTGAAACGGAAAAGGCCGCAGCGGCGACGCTGCGGCCCTTTCCATCTATGGCGTGTGGATCACGCTAGACGCGCCCACCCCGTCCCCGCATTCCGTTCGCCACCAGCGAGATGATGAACAGCACAAGCGCAATGACTGCCACGAATTTGGCGATCTCGAACGAGAAGTTGGCGATACCGCCAAAGCCGAGAACGGCCGCGACGAGTGCGACAATCAGAAAAATGATCGCCCAGCGAAGCATGATGCCCCTCCTTGGACCCAGAAAGAAAAACAGCAACACCGCCATCGATGCCGCTGTTCTTCAAACGTGATGGATTGCGGGAGGTTCCCTCAGTATCGGCGTCGCCGACCATGGGACTTTTCCGTGAAGGCCGCTGCGACCATCGTCGCCAGCGCCGGGTTGCGCAGAAAGATATAGCCCCCCGCGAGCGCGGCCACGGTGCCCAGAATCGGGCGTTGGCGGAACAGGGCATAGGCACGGGAGCCTAGACCCTCGGGTTCTTCTTCTTCCTCTTCGCTCAGCCCCCCCGCCTTACCGAGAAAGGCCACGGCGACAACGATGGCGATCAGGGCGAACAGACCGGCCGTGACGGCGGCTGCCCCCAGCGGCGGCAGAACGAGCGCCAGGGCGTAGTAGACGGTCGCCCCGAGCGCCACGACGGCAACAAAGGCGCAGCCGGCGACCACGAAGGCCGCCGACAGTTTACGAACGACGCTCTTGCCGATCATCAGCGACGGCGACCGGCGAGCAGCAGGCCGAGCACGACGCCGACGCCGAGCGCGATGGCGGTCGACTGAAGCGGACGCTCCTGCACCCGCTCGGTGACGTAGCGCTGGGCCTCGTCGAACCGTTCGGCGGCGTCGTCGTAGTACTCGCGGCTGCGCACGCGGGCCTGGTCGTAGTAGTCGCGGGCCTGCTCGCGCAGGACCTCGGTGCGCTCGCGGATGCGGGCATCGGCCTCGGCCGCCTTCTCGCGCAGGCGAGCTTCGGCCTGGGCGGCCTTGGCCTTGAGGCGGGCGGCCTCCTCGCGGGCACCAACCTTCAGATCCTCCTTGAGGGTGTTCAGGTCGTTCTTGATGTCTTCCCGAGCCTTGCTGGTCGCCATGATGCGCGCTCCGTGTTTGTCAGCTTTGCCGTAGATAGAGGCCTCATCCGCTGAACGCCACACCCCGCCGCTTGTTCCGCTACATTGCGGCAAGCGCGGTCGCGCCCGTCTTCTAGCCGAAGCACCAGGCGAGCACGGCCTTCTGGGCGTGGATGCGGTTCTCCGCCTCGTCCCAGACAAGCGAGCGAGGGCCGTCGATGACGGCGTCGGTGACTTCCTCGCCCCGGTGGGCGGGCAGGCAGTGGAGAAAGACAGCCTCCGGATCGGCCAGGTCCATCAGGGCGTCGTCGACGCCGTAACCCTCGAAGGCCTCGAGCCGCGCCTCATAGTCGCCGTCGCCCATGGAGACCCAGGTGTCGGTGACGACGACATCGGCCCCGCGCACGGCGTCCCTCGGGTCGCTGGTCAGGGTGACGTGGACGCCGCCCTTGGCCAGATCGTGCAGGTTGGGGTGATACTCGGCGGGGCAGGCGACGGTCAGGTGGAAGTCGAACTTGGGCGCCGCGTGCATGAAGCTGTGGCAGACGTTGTTGCCGTCCCCGACCCAGGCGATCGTCTTGCCGGAGATCGGGCCGCGATGCTCTTCGATGGTCTGGAGATCGGCCAGGATCTGGCAGGGGTGGGAGCGGTCGGTCAGGCCGTTGATGACCGGCACGGTCGCGACGCGAGCGAAGCGTTCGACGTCCTCGTGGTTGTTGGCGCGGATCATGACCGCGTCGACCATGCGTGACAGGACCCGCGCGGTATCCTCGACCGGCTCGCCGCGACCCAGCTGCATGTCGCCGGCGTTGGCGATGATGGAGGCCCCGCCCAGTTGGCGGATGGCGGCGTCGAAGCTGAAGCGGGTGCGGGTCGAGTTTTTCTCGAAGATCATCGCCAGCACGCGGTCCTTGCCCGGCGCGTCGGCGTCGGGCCGGCCCTGGGGCCAGCCCTTGCGGGCGGCCTTGCGGGCATGGGCGTCGTCGAGGATGGCGCGAAGCTCGGCGGCCTCCAGCCGATGGATGTCGAGGAAGTGGCGGACCATGCCGGTCAGGCCGCCATCTTGCCGCGCGCGGCCTCGCAGGTGCGTTCCAGTTTCTCGACGGCCTCGCGGGCCTCGTCGAGGGTGAGGTTGAGCGGCGGCAGCATGCGCACGCAGTTGTCGCCGCCGCCGGCGATCAGAAGGTGCTGGCCGTCGCGGGCCATGGCCATGAACTCGCGATTGTTGGGGACCAGCTTCAGGCCGATCAGCAGGCCCTTGCCGCGCACGTCCTCGATGATGTCGGGGAAGCGTTCCTTCAGGCCGTGGAGCTGCTGCTTCAGGTAGCCGGAAATCTCCGCGACATTGCCCAGCACCTCGGGCGTGTTGATGGTGTTGAAGGCCGCGAGGCCCACCGCCATGGCCAGGGGGTTGCCGCCGAAGGTCGAGCCGTGGGCCCCGACCGTCATGCCCTTGGCGGCTTCGGTGGTGGCGAGGCACGCTCCGATGGGGAAGCCGCCGCCGAGCGCCTTGGCGATGGCCATGATGTCGGGCGCGATGCCGGCCCACTCATGGGCCCACAGCTTGCCCGAGCGGCCCATGCCGCACTGGACTTCGTCGAAGATGATCAGGACGCCGTGCTGGTCGCACAGTTCGCGCAGGCCCCGCAGGCAGACGTCGGGCATGGCCCGGCAGCCGCCCTCGCCCTGGACCGGTTCGACGATGATGGCGGCGGTCTCGGGTTTGGCGATGGCCTCTTTCAGCGCCTCGTGGTCGCCCCATTTCAGCTGGTGGAAGCCCTGCATCTTGGGCCCGAAGCCCTCGGTGTAGTTGGGGTTGGCCGCCGCGTTGATCGCGCCGTAGGTGCGGCCGTGGAAGGCCCCGTCGAAGCCGTAGATGTCGATGCGGTCGGGCTGGCCGTTGGCCGCATGATACTTGCGCGCGGTCTTGAGCGCGCACTCGACGGCCTCGGTGCCCGAGTTGGTGAAGAAGACCACGTCGGCGAAGCTGGTCTCGGTCAGGCGATCCGCCAGTTCCTCCTGGCCCGGGATGCGGAAGATGTTGGAGACGTGCCAGAGCTGTTCGGCCTGGGCCTTCACCGCCTCGACCAGCACCGGGTGGGCGTGACCCAGGCCGTTGGTCGAGATGCCCTGGACGCAGTCCAGATACTCGGTCCCGTCCTTGGCCCACAGGCGCGCGCCTCGCCCGCGATCCACTTCGAGCGGCGCGCGATTGTAGACACCCATCAAGTGACCGGACACGGACCTACCTCCAAAAGAAACGAAGCCCCGGCGCGGGCGCGACGGGACTTTCAGGGTCGGTGACTTGTCCGTCGGGGGGACGGCTTAGTCAACACCGTGCGCGGCCCGTGGGCGGATCAGTTGTCCCGCGAAAGACGTAGCGCCAGATCGGCGATGAAGCGCGCGTTCCTCAGAATGTCGTCGCCATCGATCCATTGCATGTCGTCGCCGGCCGAATGGATGCGCTGGAACACGGGCGGGACGAAGCCTTCGGCCAGTCCGGTCGTCTCGCCGCCGTTGAAGGCCAGCCACATCTGGTGGGCCCCGACGGCGTCCTGCGATCCGATGGAGATGACCGGCACGCCCGCGGCCGAGAAGACCCGGTCATCGCTGGGCGGATAGACGGGGAAGGCCATGCAGTCGACGGCGCGTTCAGCGCACTGCATGCGCATGGCGGCCAGCACGAAGGCGGACTGTTCGCCGACGTTCTCGCCGTACATCAGGGTCTCGCCGTAGCCGTTGACGTCGAGGTTGATGACCGCGTGGATGCGGCTGCGGTCATGGCCCTCCAGCCATTTGCGCGCGCCGATCAGGCCGAGCTCCTCCTGATCGGTGAAGACGAAGACGTAGCGGTAGGGCGACGGCGTCTGGGCGACCCGGTCGGAGATCAGGTCCAGCGCCTCGATCATCAGGGTGATGGAGCCGGCGTTGTCGATGACGCCCTGGGACATGACGCCGTCCGACAGGGGCACGGCGTCGAAGTGGCCGGTCAGGACGATGTCCTTCTCGCCCTCGCCGACAGTGACGACGACGTTGGCGCCGGGCAGGGGGCCGGTGCGGGGTGTGCCGCCCTCGAAGCCCTGAAGCTCTGGCTGGTAACCGGCGGCGCGCAGCTGCTGGACGAGGACGTCGCGGCGTTCGTCGTTCGTCTTGGAGGCGTAGGCCTGGATGGCCGTCTCGATCGCCTGGCCCTCGGGCGACAGGTCATCCTGGGCGAAGGCGGGGGAGGCGAACACCGTCGCGGCGATGATGAGCGAGCGGAACAGCATGGAGACCTCCCCGAAAGATGCGGAAGGGTTAGCGGCTCAGCTCTTCAGCCGCCAGCCTGACTTGAACACCAGCCAGCAGGCGACGGCCATGACGGCCGTGAGAACCAGGCTCATGACCACGCCGATCATCAGGTTGCCCTCGGCCTGGCCGATGAAGCCGTAGCGGAAGCCGTCGATCAGATAGAAGAACGGGTTCCAGTGGCTGATGGTGGCGAAGGGCTCGGGCAGGTTCTCGACCAGATAGAAGGTGCCCGACAGGAAGGTCATGGGCATGACCACGAAGTTCTGAACGGCCGAGAGGTGGTCGAACTTCTCGGACCACAGGCCCGCCAGCACGCCGGTCATGCCCATGAACAGACAGGCGGCCGCTCCGAAGCCGACGATGGCGAAGATGTTGGCGATGCCCAGCTTGGCGAAGGGCAGGACGCAGACGGCGGTGACCAGCCCGACGGCGAGGCCGCGGGTGGCGGCGCCGAGCGAGAAGCCGATGGTCAGTTCAAGCGGGCTGAGCGGCGGGGTCAGGAAGTCGGTCGAGGTGCCCATGATCTTGGCCTGGATCAGGCTGGAAGAGGCATTGGCGAAGGCATTGTTCAGCATCGCCATCATGATCAGGCCGGGCGCGACGAATTCGGCGAAGGGCGTGCCGTGGAGCGGCGGGCGGACCCCCTGAAGGGCCACGACGAAGACCAGCATGTAGAGGAGCGTCGTCACCACCGGCGCGGCGACGGTCTGGGCTCCCACCTTCCAGAAGCGGCGGACCTCGCGCAGATACAGCGTCTGCACCCCGATCCAGTTGATCCCGGCGTAGTGGCGCGGCGTGGGCAGGCCCGGAGGCCGGGTGGAGGCGAGGTCCGTCATGGGCGGTCAGATGCTGGGTGCGGCCCGCCAAGGCAAGGGCGGTGAAAAAACTCCAATGGACTCCAATGCCAAGTCATTGATTTCCCTCGTTGTCGTTTGGAGTCCCGAAAAACAGACTCCACTTTCTCCAATCCGCCCGCCGGTCTGGCCCGGAGGCGCTTTCCAGAGAGACTAGACGCGCGCCACGTCAGAAGCGGACGCACCGGGTCGCTGCCCGCCCTCGCCGAACGCCGATTCAAGATGTGGTTCCTGTGGACGGACTGATTCGCACATCTTGCGCCCGTTAATGGGTCGTTTACGATTAGTTGTGGGTCAGGGGGCCGGGAGGAGGCTCCAGGCGCCACATCTTGAATCATTTCGTACCCGGAGGGTGGCATGACCGCAGGCTGGACCGAGGATCGCGTCGGCGCGCTGAAGAAGCTGTGGCTGGAGGGGCAGTCCGCCTCGCAGATCGCCAAGCAGCTGGGTGGCGGGGTCACCCGCAATGCCGTGATCGGCAAGGTGCATCGCCTGGGCCTGTCGGGCCGGGCCACGCCGTCGCAGCCGGCGCGCGCCGCCACGACCTTCCGCCCCGCCCGGGTGCGCACCACGCCGCCGGCCCAGCCGTCCGCGCCGCGTCGGATCGAGGCGGCCCAGCCGCGCCCCGTGGCCCCGACGCCGCCGGTCCAGAGCGTGCAGGAGCTGCCGGGCACGGCCACGGTGATGACGCTCGGCGCCCACATGTGCAAATGGCCGATCGGCGATCCGTCCTCGCCGGAGTTCAGCTTCTGCGGCCGCCGGGCGTCGGAGGGCGTCTACTGCGTCGAGCACGCCCGCGTCGCTTTCCAGCCCGCGCTCAAGAAGAATGGCAAGGACGAGCTGGCGCGTTCGCTGCGGCGCTACATCTAGAGAAGGGCGCTACGCTCGGCTCGCGGAGTCTCGCTGCGTGAGCGCGGGCTCCGCTCCAACCCGAAACCTTCGCCGCAACGTCGCGCGTCGGTCATGAACGCCCCCTAGAGGGCCGCGATCCGCCTCGTCGGCTTCTGGCTTGACGAGACCACGGGGGCGGGGCTGCGGTTATCCGGGTTGACGCAGCCCCCGACCCGTTCCCGCCAAATCCTCACCCGCGTAGCGGGGGAGGGGGACCAGCCGAAGGCTGGTGGAGGGGG
>NZ_LJHU01000123.1 GCF_001295975.1 Brevundimonas sp. AAP58
CCCGGCCGGTGCAAACGCCTTATGTCCAACCGATCGAGCGCTGCGCCGTACGACGCCAGGCCGTCGGTCGTGATCGTCTGCGGCTCGACCGGCTGGTTGTGGAGGAGGCGCTCCAAAAGTTTAAGCGCCGCTTCTGTGTCCCGCCGGCGCTGGACCACAAAGTCCAAGACCTCGCCCTCGTCGTCGACGGCGCGCCACAGATACATCCGCCTTCCGCCGATCCAGCAGACCATCTCGGCCAGGTGCCAGCGCGGCGATGGACCCGTCCGATAACGCCTCAGTCTTTTGGCGATCAGAGGTCCGAACTTGATCGTCCAGCACCGGATCGTCTCATAGCTGACCTCGATCCCGCGCTGCGCCAGCAGTTCCTCGACGTCCCGAAAACTGAGGCCGAACCGGAAGTACAGCCACACAGCGTGGCCGACCACGTCAGCCGGAAATCGGTGACGTTTGAACAAGATCGACTTCACAATAATCCATCCCCAACAGCGGCTTACGCCAACTTTGCGGAGACCTTTTGGCGTTAGCCTGACACCACCTCTCGGAAAGCATTCGTTCGAGTGGGCGCAGCGGACCCTTTATCGGGCAATGCGGAACAGGGAGCGTGGCAGGTCCTCGTTAAGGGCGTAGCCCGTCCAGCGGATCTCGTTCTGCTTAACGCCGTCGTAGAACAGTCTGACCCGACCGGGCTGGGTGAACGACACCCCGGGATTGCGATAGAAGTCCGAGTAGCACCGCTCATGCCACCCCCGGGGAGTCTCAAACCCGAGCCATAGGATAGAGTGGTCGTCGGTTGCTATGCCGAACAGGGTCTCGCCTCCCGAAGGGTCGGCGATACGAACGACGTGTATCGGGCGACCGTCGGCAGTGTCGTCGGGCAAACGTCGCAGGGCAAAACCCTCGTCCAGAGCGAACCGAATGATGCCGAAGCCGAAATTCTCGGACCATTCGCGGCTGGCCTCAGCGCCGGGAACGACACCATTCTGATCATAGCTCGTTTCGCCATCGTATGCGGCCTGGAAGTAGACGGAACCGTCCGCACGTCGCGCGTCGATGCGAACCCAGCCGTTGGCGGCATGGGCCTCAGTGCTTTCGGTGGGATAGACCCGCCACATCCGATAGTCGGGGATGTCGACCGAGCCCGCATGCGTCCCCTGGGGCCAGAATCGACCCTGGCCTGTCAGGGTGAGACTTCGGGGCCTTAGCCAGGTGGGTCCGCCGGCCGCGTCGTGCGCCAGGCGTATGAGCTCGGCGGCCGTCAGCGTCGCCGTCGAGGAAGGTGCAAGCCGGGCGGCCGCGACAATCGGCGCGATAGTCAAGCCACCAATCGCACCACGCCGATCCAGCATCAGAACGCGCTCTCGCCCGTGATGGCGCGACCCAGGATCAGGGCGTGGACGTCGTGCGCGCCCTCATAGGTGTTCACGGTTTCCAGGTTCATGGCGTGGCGCATGACGTGGAGTTCGCCGGTGATGCCGGCTCCGCCGTGCATGTCGCGGGCCTCGCGGGCGATGGCCAGGGCCTTGCCGCAGTTGTTG
>NZ_LJHU01000124.1 GCF_001295975.1 Brevundimonas sp. AAP58
CGGCCGCCACGTCGCGCGCAGTCGAACCGGCGGGGTAGTCTCGCGTGGCGCCGTCGGGAAAGGTCAGCTGGATCATGGGTCTCTGGTCTCGACGGGAGGGACCGGGTCGTATCCCGACCCTCCGAAGGGATGGCATCTACACAGTCGCCGCACCGTCAGCCACCCGCCCCGGATGGGTCCGTGCTGGATCAGGGCGTCCCGGCCATAATCGGAACAGGTGGGCAGGAAGCGGCAGGACTGTCCGAAGAGGGGGCTGAGCGTCAGCTTGTAGCCCCGATGGGCCGCGCGGACGCCGCGTTCATAAAGACTGCCGGAGCGGGCCATGGGCCGGGCTTATCCCTCGCGCGGGCGGGGTCTGCAACCGGGCCGTCAGGCGGCGCCGGCGAGCCTAGTTCGGGATGCGTGCGCCGCATCCACGGCGTCCAGCGTCGCCTCGATGGCGACCATGGTGGAGGCATGCCGCGCCGGATAATCCGCGACCTGCTTGAGCACCCGCAGGCCCTCGAACCGCCCGATCGGGCCTTCGCCACCGGCCTTCAGCATGTCGCGCATGGCGTCGCGCGTGGCGCGCAGATCGTCGGCCGAAGCCCCTATCACGCTCTCGCCCACCACCCCTGCCGCCGCCTGTCCGAGCGCGCAGGCCTTCACGTCCTGGGCGAAGTCGACCACACGCCCGGCGTCGTCCAGCACGACGTCGACAATGGCTTTCGACCCGCACAGTTTGGCGACCCGCTCGCCGGTGCCTTCCGGCGCGGCCAGTCGTCCCGCGTGCGGCAGGTTCGCCGCCAGCGTCAGGATGCGCGCGCTGTAGAGGTCGTCGATCATGGGCCCAATGTAGGGCCTGTGAACCTCCCGGTGAAGCGCGGTGCCTCACGGAAACGTCAGGACGTGTGATTGGCCACCCCGGGACCCTCTTCCTTAGGGTCCGCGACCTCCCCAGCCTTCATATTGAAAAGACGAGGATTTCCCATGCGTCGCATTCTGATCGCCGCCGTTTCCGCCGCCGCCGTCCTGTCGTCCGCGCCCGCCTTTGCCGCGATTCAGGCCGAAGACAGCGACGCCGAGTTGCGGGCTTTCGCTTCGGCCATGGTCCAGGTGCGCGCCGCCGCGCCCGCCGACGGGTCGGCTCCGAGCCCTGAGCAGCAGGCCGCCATGGCCAGCGCGGTCGAGGCGTCCGGCCTGACCCCGGACGAGTTCAACGCCCTGGCCGTTCGGGTGTCGTCGGACGCCGTGCTTCAGGCCCGGCTGGCGCTTCTGGACACGCCCGCTTCCGCCCCGGGCTCGGTCGCCGCCGGGGTGACCGATGCGGAGGTCGATCAGTTCTCGGCGGCCATGGTGAACGTGCGCGCGGCCGCGCCGTCGGACGGATCGACGCCGACGCCGGAGCAGGCCCAGGCCATGGCCGCGGCCGTCACCGGCTCGGGCCTGAGCACCGAGCGGTTCAATGAGATCGCCACCGCCGTGTCTCAGGACGCCCATCTGCGCGCCCGGGTCCGCCTGGCCGACGCGCGGCGCGACGGTTGATCGGTCTCAGTTGGCCTGAAGCGAGCCCCAAGTCCGGGCGCTGGCCTGTTCCGCCGGAAGCGCGGCGGACTGGACCGGCGTCTGCGATCGCAACCACTGCAGGTTTCGCTCGGCCAGCTCGGGCGGGAGCTCGCGGCGGATGATCTGTTCGGCCTCGGGCATCTTGCCCTGCAGGCCAAGCGTCATCGCCAGGTTCAGCCTCATCTGCTGGGTGGCCGTCGGCTGGGCCACCGCGCGGCGCAGCATGGCCTCGGCCCCGGCGGCGTCGCCGGATGTGGCCAGCGCCATGCCGGCGTTGGTCAGGACATCCGGATTGTCCGGTGAGATCGCGAGCGCCGCCCGCCAGGCGGCCTGCGCGTCCTCGGCCCGGCGCACTTGCTGATAGGCGACGCCCAGAAGCGACAGCGGCCGCCAGTCGTTCGGCGCCAGATCGCGCGCCTGCTCCAGCGGGGCGATGCCATAGAAGGCCTGACCGCGCGCGATCTCGGCCCGCCCGATCTCCAGCATCGCCTCGATGTTGGCCGGCTGCAGCGTCAGCACCTGCCGCGCGGTGGCCGCGGCCTGTTCATGCTGGCCCAGCTGGCGCAGGGCCTCGGCCAGTTCGACGCCCGCGACGGGGTCCATCGGATTGACCTCCATCTCGCGCGACCAGAACACCGAGCGGGCCAGGGGATCCAGGCGATTGTAGGCGGCGCGCTCCTCCGCCGAGGCGGGCAGGCGGGGCGCCGGCGCGGCCGCCGTCTGGGCGGGCGCGGTCTGGGCGAAGGCGGGCGCGGCCGCACAGCACGCGGCGGCGATCAGGATTGAGCTTGCGACGCGGTTCAGCGACATGGGGCGGACCGATCCGGTAAGTCTTTCTGCTGAAGACTCGGCGCTTCGCGTCAAGCATTGGTTAATCCGAAAAAGGCCCGCCATGTCCGCCCTCTCGCCCGATCCCATCGCCGCCGCCGACTCGGCCGAGGCCGCCGGGGCCGTCCCGGTCCGTTTCGTCGGCCCCGAAGGCGCGATCGCCGAGACCGCCCGTGTCTGGGCCGAGCGCATGGGCTTCAAGGGCAGGCCGGGGCAGGTTGTCGTGGTCCCCAGCCCGGACGGCGGGATCGACCATGTGCTGGTCGGGGCGGGCAAAGCCTTCGATCCCATGAGCGCCCGCGCCCTGTCTGCGAAGCTGCCGAGCGGTCTCTATCGGCTGGAGGCTGCGCCCGAGGACGCCCAGGTCGCCGCGCTCGCCTTCCTGCTCGGTCGCTACGTCTTCGACCGCTACAAGGCGCGGAAGGACGTCGCCGACGTCCGGCTGGTCGCGCCCGAGGGCTTCGACATGGGTGAGGCGCTGCATATCGCCTCGGCCTGCGCGCTCGCCCGCGAGATGGTCGACACTCCCGCCGCCGACATGGGCCCGCTGCAGATGGAGACCATCGCGCGCGAGATCGCCGAGGCCCACGGCGCGACGATCTCGGTCACGACCGGCGACGCCCTGCTGGAGCACAACTATCCCGCCATCCACGCCGTCGGCCGGGCCGCCGCGCCGCACCGCGCGCCCCGCATCATCGAGATCGGCTGGAACCTGAATCGTACCGACCGGCCGCTGGTCGCCCTGGTCGGCAAGGGGGTGGCGTTCGACTCGGGCGGGCTGGACATCAAGCCCGCCGCCGGCATGCGCAACATGAAGAAGGACATGGGCGGGGCGGCCCATGCGCTGGCGCTCGGCCGGCTGGTCATGCAGGCGGGGCTCGACGTGCGACTGGTTGTGCTGGTCGCGGCGGTGGAGAACGCCATCTCCGCCGACGCCTTTCGGCCGGGCGACATCCTGTCGAGCCGCAAGGGCCTGACCATCGAGATCGGCAACACCGACGCCGAAGGCCGTCTGATCCTGGCCGATGCGCTGGCGCGGGCGTCTGAGCATTCGCCCGATCTGACCCTGGACTTCGCCACCTTGACCGGCGCGGCGCGGGTCGCACTCGGCCCCGAACTGCCACCGCTCTACACCGATGACGAGGGGCTGGCCGCCGATCTTCTGGCCGCCGCGTCTGAGGTCCGAGATCCGCTCTGGCGCATGCCGCTGTGGCCCGGCTATCGCGCCGCGATCGACAGCGAACTGGCCGATGTGAGGAACGACAGCGCGGGCTGGGCGCAGGGCGGCTCCATCACCGCCGCCCTGTTCCTGCAGACGTTCGCGCCGACGACCGGCGCCTGGGCCCACATGGACATTTTCGCCTGGAACCCCCGGAACCGCCCCGGCTGGCCCGAAGGTGGAGAGGCGCAAGGCCTGCGCGCGACCTATTCCATGCTGAAGGGCCGCTACGGAAAATCCTGATTCAGCCTCGCGGCTTAACCGGATTTTCGCCTTCGCGGTTCAGGATGCAGGCTCAATCGACCGAGCCCGCGCTTGACCGACGCCTTCATCCCTGCCCCGCCGCTCCTGGCCCGTCCCGACCTCGCGGCGTTGTCGCTTGAAGGGATGGTTCGGGCCGAGGCCTATCGGCCAACGCGGCCCATGCGGGCCGTCGTTGCCGTCGCCGACATCCATGCCGGGGCCGACACTGCGTCGGAACGGATTGACCAGTTGCTGTTCGGAGAGGCCTTCGACGTTCTGGACGAAGCCGACGGTCGCGCCTGGGGTCAGGCCCGCCGCGATGGGGTCGTCGGCTGGATCGATCTGGCCTGCCTGGCTCCGGGCCTCGTGCGCCCAACCCAAACGATCCGCGCCGTCGATGCCGAGCTGCCGTTGAATGCCCTGGTGGTTGAGGGCGCGGAAAGCGGAAATCTGCGCCGCATCGGCACGTTCGAGACCGATCCGGTCGAGGTCGCCGAACGCCTGGTGGGCACGCCGCATGAACTGGGTGCACGGTCGTCGCGTGCGACGGACTGCTCGGGTCTGGTGCAACAGGCCCTGCTCGCCTGTGGTTTCGCCGGGCCTCGGCGCTCACATGAACAGGCCGAGCTGGGTGAATCTATCGCCCGAACCGATGCTCGGCGCGGCGACCTCGTGATCTGGCTGAACACGACGCCGGGCCAGAGCTGGACCGGTCATTCAGCCCTGATGCTTGACGCGACGCGGGTGGTGCACGCATCCGGCCATCATGGCGCGGTTGTCATCGAGATGCTCGCCGAAGCGGACGCCCGCTATCTGGCGGACGGCTTTGAGGCCGCCCGCTTCAGACGCATTCTCTAGAAGATCACGCCGCCGGCGCGCTGTCGGCAGCCGGAGCCGCCACGTCGCCGGCCTGCGTCGCGGCAGCGTTCGGATCGACGCCAGCCGCGTCCGCGCCTTCTGCGGCAACCGCGCCCTCGGCAGGAGCCGCAGCAGCCGGCTGACGCGCCGGATCGGGCGCGGGGATCGGGAAGCCTTCTGAACCCTGGCTACGCAGATAGGCGATCAGGTTCACCCGCGCCGTGGTGTCGCGCAGACCCGCGAACGACATCTTGGTGCCGTCGACATAGCGGGCGGGGGCGTTGATGAACTGATCCAGCGCGTCCAGCGACCAGGTCGGGTCGACCGAGCGGTGGGCCACCATGGCCTCGGAGAAGGCGAAACCGGGATGAGCGCCCACGCCGCGGCCGACGACGCCGTAGAGGTTCGGGCCGATGCCGTTGGCCCCGCCCGCATCGATGGTGTGGCAAGAGGCGCATCGGGCGTAAGCGGCTTCACCTGCTGCCAGGTCGGCGACCGGCAGCAGGGTGCCCCAGTCGGGCGGCAGGACGGCCTCGGCGGCTCCGGCTTCGGCCTCTTCGGGAACGTCGATGAAGTAGCCCATCTTCTCGGCTTCCTCGGGCGCATAGATCGCCCCCGAAACCTGCTGCAGGGCCAGGACGGCGAAGGCCGTCGCCAGGCCCGCGCCCATGATCTTGTTCCACTTCAGATCGCCGCTCATCCGCGTCGTCGCATCCCGTCTAGAGGCCCGCGCCGGGGAGTGGCGAAACGGGCGAGTGTCTTGCGGGGCGGTCTCTGACACGCTAGCGCCGCCTTCGCAACCGGCCCGGCCGCCCGTTTCGGCGGCGCGGCGTCGCACGATGGGAAACGCATAAATGACGCCCCTGATCCTGATCCCGACGCGCATGGCCGCGACCCGCCTGCCGGGCAAGCCTCTGGCCGACATCGGCGGCAAGCCCATGATCGTGCGCGCCTGGGAGCAGGCTGTGCTATCGGGCCTTCCCGTCGCCGTCGCCGCCGGGGACCCGGAGATCGTCGCGGTGATCGAGGGCGTGGGCGGCCGCGCCGTCCTGACCGATCCCGCCTTGCCCAGCGGCTCGGATCGCGCGCTCGCGGCGCTTGAAACGCTTGACCCTGATGGCGAGTACGACGCCGTCATCAACCTCCAGGGCGACATGCCCTTCGCCGATCCGGGTCTGGCCACGGCCTGCGCCGCCCTGCTGCACGGCGAGCCGAGCTGCGACATCGCCACCCTGGTCGCGCCCGAGCTCGATGCCTCTGACCGAGCCAACGTCGATGTGGTCAAGGCCGTACTGGCGATCGAGGAGGGCCGCCGCCACGCCCGCGCCCTCTACTTCACGCGCTCGACCCTTTTCGGCGACGGCCCCGTCTGGCGGCACATTGGCATCTACGGCTACCGCCGCGAGGCCCTGAAGCGCTTCTGCGCCGCCCCGCCCTCGCCGCTGGAGAAGCGTGAAAAACTGGAGCAGCTCCGCGCCCTGGAGCTTGGCCTGTCCATCTGGGCCGCGACCGTCGAGGAGGCGCCGATCTCCGTCGACAACCCGTCGGACCTCGAGGTAGCGCGGGCGCTGGTCTAGCTCTCGTCGGCCCAGGCTTCGAGCAGTGTCCGTGCGATCGCGAACTTGGGCGGTGCCTTCACCTCGTGTGCCCCGGCCAGCACCGCGCGCGCCGCGTCCCGGGTGAACCAGCGCACCTCTTCCAGCTCGGTCTGATCCGGAGCGGCCTGATCGTCCGACACCTCCGCGATCAGGCCGATCATCAGCTGGGACGGGAACGGCCACGGCTGGCTGGAGTGATACCGCACCGCCGTCACGCTCAACCCGGCCTCCTCGGCGATCTCGCGCGCGCAGCCTTCCTCGATCGTCTCGCCGGGCTCCAGGAACCCCGCCAGCGCCGACATCCGCCCCTTCGGCCAGGCCGCCTGACGCCCCAGCAGGCAGCGATCCTGAAACACCGGGAGCATGATCGTCACCGGATCGACGCGGGGAAAGTGCTCGGTCGCACAGGCCGGACACCTCCGCTTCCACCCGCCCGAGATGAGCGTCGTCGGCTGCCCGCAGTTGGCGCAGAAGCCATGCCGCCGGCTCCAGTCGAACAGGCTGCGCGCCGTTCCCGCCATCGCCGCGTCCGCATCGGGCAGCACCGCCGCCGCCTCGCGCAGCTCGGTGAAGACGCCCAGCCCCTCCACCGGCCCTGTCGTCGGATCGGCCGTGCCCTCGAACTCCACCGCGAACACCGGCGCGCCCTTCCAAAGCCCGAGGAACAGCTCGTGATCCGCCTCGTCCACCATGGCCCGGGCCCGGGTCAGGTCGGTCCAGGCCAGACGTGGCCCGTTCGCCGTCTCCTCCAGCAGCGGCCGCCCTTGCCACAGCATCATGGCCAGGGCCTCCGGATTCGCCCCCTGTTCGGCCAGCCAGTCGGGGTCGTTGCGCCGGTCTCCGGCGCGGTCCAGCGGATTGCCGGCGAAGGTGTTCAGGGCGGGGAGGGCCATGTCCGCTTCCTAGCGGCGTTCGTTTCTGTCGGGGAGGGGGTGCCTTGATCCCGTGGCGCGCCCGGGCCATATGGGACTCGGAGATCGCGGGCGAAGGCTTCGCCAACCTGGTCAGGGCCGGAAGGCAGCAGCCACAACGAATTCCCCTTCGGGTCGCGGTCTCCACCTCCCCCTTTTCATGGCGCTACCGCTCGACGCGCGGCATCTCGCTGCCTGAGCGCGTTCGGAGTCGCATCAACGGGGGCGTTCGCGGTAGGTTCGCGCCATGACCGACGTCGACCTTGATTCCGGCGATCCGCCCTGGGCGGAGGATGACGACGCCCCCGAGCGCGACGAGAACACCGACGACATGTTCGGCGCGCCGGCTCCGGCTCCAACGGCCGAGGCTCCGAAAGCCGCGCCCGCCCCGGTCGTGGAACCCTCGGAAGCCCATCAGAACGACGGCGAGGCTTACACCGTCCTCGCCCGCAAATACCGTCCCCGCACGTTCGAGGACCTGATCGGTCAGGAGGCGATGGTTCGCACCCTGACCAATGCCTTCGCCACCGGCCGCATCGCCCACGCCTTCATGCTGACCGGCGTCCGGGGGG
>NZ_LJHU01000125.1 GCF_001295975.1 Brevundimonas sp. AAP58
CCCCGCCCGGCGGGGGAGGGGGACCGCCGAAGGCGGTGGAGGGGGCGGACGCGGACTCCGTCGAAATCCCCGGCCGTCGCGCCTCGCTCAGCGCCCGGTCCAGCCGCGCCTGGGCCTGCCCCACCGCCTGGTCGATGCGCGCCACCTTCTCCTCCAGCAGCGCATCGGCCGACGCCTTCTTCTCGATCTCGGCGAGCCGGGCGTCATTGGCCCCTTTGAACGCCTCGAACGCCGCCATCATCTCGTGCAGCGCCGCACGCGTCTCGGGCGTAGCCGAGGCCGTCTTCATCTCTTTCATGGTTTCCCCTTGTACTCCCTCTCCCGGTCGGGAGAGGGCTTGAGCGCCCGAGAGCGCAGCGATCGGACTCGCGCGAAAGGGTGAGGGGCCCGCTCTTTCCAGCTTCCCCCGAACGCTCCTTCGCGCCAGTCTCCCCCGGTTCACGGGAGACTTCTGCAATGCGTCTAACGACCTTGGCCGCCGCCGCTTTCCTGGCCCTGTCAGCCGCCCCCGCCCTGGCCCAGACGCCTCCGTCTGAGCCGACCACCGCGACCGCGGCCAACGCCACCTACGCCGGCGACGTCGCCTCGGCCGACGCCATCCTCGCCGCCCTCTACGCCGTCATCTCCGGCGACGCGGGCCAGGCCCGCGACTGGGACCGCTTCCGCAACCTGTTCCACCCCTCGGCCCGCCTCATGCCGACCGGCCAGCGCGACGGCGTCGGCGTCCTCACCCCGCTCACGCCCCAGGACTACGTCGACCGCGCCGGTCCGACCCTCGTCCGCGACGGCTTCCACGAGCGCGAGATCGCGCGGCGCACCGAAACCTTCGGCGCCGTCACCCATGTCTGGTCCACCTACGACGCCCGCCGCGCCCAGAACGACGCCCAGCCCTTCCTGCGCGGCGTCAACTCCATCCAGCTCTTCAACGACGGGACCCGCTGGTGGGTCGTCAGCGTCTACTGGCAGGCCGAAACCCCGACGCTCCCGCTCCCGGCGGAGTACCTGACGACGCCCTGAACCGCGCCCCCGGCAGCATCGGAAACGTCACCAGGGACACCTCCCACAGCTCCACGCCCGACAGCACCCTCAGCCGCCCCTCCCGCCGCGCCTTCGCCGTCCGGAACCCGATCGACAGCCCGTCCAGCGCGCCAGCGCGGCTGAGCGCCTGGGCATAGCGGGCCTCGGCCGACCAGTCGGCAATCCGTCCCCGGACGAACAGGCCCCGGTCGTCCTCGACGACCTCGTCCCAGACACCTACGACCGCCCGGCTCTCGTGCTGATGCAGCATCCGCACCCCGCCGGTGCCCGTCCGCTTCAGGCTGTCGACGAACGCCCCCTTCGCCACCACACCCCCGTTCAGATCCGCCACACCCCACAGCGAGGCATAGCCGTGGATCAAGAGCC
>NZ_LJHU01000126.1 GCF_001295975.1 Brevundimonas sp. AAP58
GCCGGCCCCGCCGATCGGCTGGCTGGTGTGGTCGTCCGGGCTGGCGTGGATGATCAGGGCCGAGCCGTCGGCGTCCCACAGCCACTGGCCGGGGCCCTCATTGGCGATGCGGGCGCGGGTGGTGAAGACCTCGGCGTTAACGCTGCCGTCCGCCGCCGCGTAAATGTTGGGCAGGTCGCCGTCGTCGGGGCCGTCTGGGTTCAGCAGGCCGTGCGGCGCGGCGGGCTCGCCGTGGTTCACATGGGCCCCCGCCGAGGTGAAGGTGGCCGCGCACTCGCCGGTCGCATGGATGTGCACCCCGTGCCAGCCGGGCGTCAGGCCGGTCGCCTCGATGCGGATCAAGAGCCCCGTGGCGCCCTGACGGAACTGGGCCCGGCCGATCCTCTGGCCCTCGCCATTGATCAGCGTCGCCTCGCCGAAATCGCCGGGCGTGGCGCGCACGGCAGCCCCGTCCGAACCCATGCTGGCGCAGGCGGCGAGGGGGGCGAAAGCCAGGGCGGCGGCGACAGCGATGGGGCGCATGATTTCGTCCTTGGTCGGCGGGTCTGGAGACAGGGGAAAACGGCTGTGAAACTTTGCCTAACAGCCCCCCGGATGCTAGAAAACGCGACAGAGGATCACGTTCCGATTCCGGCTGTCTGAGCCCCGATTTCCTTGACCGACGAACCCATCGACGACGCCCTGCCGCCTGCCAGCGGAGGTGGGGCCGGCCCATCTGATTCGGGCGACATCGCCATCATCACCATCGAGGACGAACTGAAGCGTTCGTACCTCGACTACGCCATGAGCGTGATCGTGTCCCGCGCCCTGCCGGACGCGCGCGACGGCCTGAAACCCGTCCACCGCCGCATCATCTATGCGATGCACGAGGAAGGCCGCACCTCGGACCGCAAGTATGTGAAGTCGGCGAACATCGTCGGCGACGTCATGGGCCGGTATCACCCGCACGGGGACGGCGCGATCTATGACGCCATGGTGCGCATGGCCCAGCCTTTCTCGATGGGGCTGATGCTGATCGACGGCCAGGGCAACTTCGGCTCGGTCGACGGCGATCCGCCCGCCGCCATGCGCTATACCGAAAGCCGCATGACCAAGGCCGCCGAGGCCCTGGTCGCCGACATCGACAAGCACACGGTCGACTTCCAGGAAAACTACGACGGCGCCCGGCTGGAGCCCGTCGTCCTGCCCAGCCGCATTCCGAACCTGCTGGTCAACGGCGCGGGCGGCATCGCCGTCGGCATGGCCACCAACATCCCGCCGCACAATCTGGGCGAGGTCATCGACGCGGCCGTGGCCCTGCTGGACGATCCGAATGTGTCGGACGACGCCCTGCTGGACCTCGTGCCCGGTCCGGACTTCCCGACCGGCGGCGAAATCCTGGGCCGTACGGGCGCCCGGAATGCGCTGCGTGACGGTCGCGGCTCGGTCATGGTGCGCGGCGTCGCCACCATCGAGACCATCCGCAAGGACCGCGAGGCGATCATCGTCACCGAGCTGCCCTATCAGGTGAACAAGAAGACGCTTCAGGAGCGCATCGCCGAGATGGTGCGCGAGAAGCGCATCGAAGGCATCTCCGACGTCAGGGACGAGTCCGACCGCCAGGGCATGCGCCTGGTCATCGAGCTGAAGCGCGATGCGTCCGGCGACGTCGTCCTGAACCAGCTGTGGCGCTTCTCGGCCATGCAGTCGTCGTTCGGCGTCAACATGCTGGCGCTGAACCACGGCCGGCCCGAGCAGATGGGCTTGCGCAAGCTGCTGGAGCTCTTCCTGGAGTTCCGCGAAGAGGTCGTGGTCCGCCGCACCAAGTTCGAACTGGCCAAGGCGCGGGACCGGGGCCACGTCCTGGTCGGTCTGGCCGTCGCCGTCGCCAACATCGACGAGGTCATCCACATCATCCGCTCCTCGGCCGATCCCGCCGAGGCGCGCGAGCGGTTGCAGGCCAAGTCCTGGCCCGTCGGCGACATGATCGCCCTGGTCGAGCTGATCGCCGATCCGCGCAGCGTCCTCATCGAGGGCGACAAGCTGAACCTGACCGACGAACAGGCCCGCGCCATCCTGGCCCTGACGCTCAGCCGTCTGACCGGCCTCGGCCGCGACGACATCTTCGGCGAGGCGAGGGGTCTGGCCGACACCATCCAGGGCCACCTGACCATCCTGTCGGACCGCGCCAACATCCTGGCCATCATCCGCGAGGACCTGCTGGCAGTGAAGAACGAGTTCGCCGTGCCGCGCCGCACCGTCATCGGCGAGGGCGACTTCGAGCTGGAAGACGAGGACCTGATCCCGCGCGAGGACATGGTCGTGACTGTGACCCACGGCGGCTACGTCAAGCGGGTGGCGCTGAACGCCTATCGGACCCAGCACCGCGGCGGCAAGGGCAAGTCGGGCATGTCGATGAAGGACGAGGACGCCGTCGTTGGCGTGTTCTCGGCCTCGACCCACACGCCGGTCCTGTTCTTCGCCACCAACGGCAAGGCCTATAAGCTCAAGGTCTGGAGACTGCCTCTGGGCGCTCCGACCTCGCGCGGCAAGGCGTTCGTGAACCTGCTGCCGATCGAGCCGGGCGATTCGATCATGAACGTCCTGCCCCTGCCCGAGGACGAAGCGACCTGGGGCGACTACGACATCATGTTCGCCACCCGCTCGGGCGACGTGCGCCGGAACAAGCTGTCGGACTTCGCCACGGTGAACCGCGCCGGCAAGATCGCGATGAAGCTGGAGGACGGCGACCACATGGTCGGCGTGGCGCTGTGCACCGCCGAGGACGACGTCCTGCTGACCACCGCGCTCGGCCGCGCCATCCGGTTCAAGGCCGACGATGTCCGGGTCTTCAAGGGTCGGGATTCGACCGGCGT
This sequence comes from Brevundimonas sp. AAP58, assembly GCF_001295975.1. Lineage (GTDB taxonomy): Bacteria > Pseudomonadota > Alphaproteobacteria > Caulobacterales > Caulobacteraceae > Brevundimonas. The sequence continues at coordinate 2,856 of NZ_LJHU01000126.1, forward strand.
GCGGGGTGTTCGCCTGCAGGAAGGCGACGAGGTCATCTCCATGGCCATCCTCGGCCGGGTCGATGCGACCCCCGATGAGCGGGCCGCCTACGTCAAGCACGCCAACGCCATGCGGAGAGCCGCCGGGGAGGGCGAGGACGAGGCACCCGCCGTGGAGGCCGACGACGAGGCCGAAGGGTCGGGCGACGCGGCCCTGTCGGTCGAACGCATCGCCGAACTGGGCGCGGCCGAGCAGTTCATCCTGACGGTCACCGAGACAGGGTTCGGCAAGCGGTCCTCGGCCTATGAGTACCGCCGCACTGGCCGGGGCGGGCAGGGGCTAACGGCCCACGGCCTGGGCGGGCGCGCCGGCAACCGCCTCGCCGCCGCCTTCCCGGTCGAGGAGGGCGACGACCTGCTGATGGTCACCTCGGGCGGCCAGATGATCCGCACGCCGGTCAACCAGATCCGCATCGTCGGTCGGGCGTCCCAGGGCGTGACGGTGTTCCGCACCGCAGAGGGGGAAAAGGTCGTCTCGGTCGAACGCCTGGCGGACAATGGCGGCGACGAAGCTGAGGTTGAGGGCGAGGGTGGCGAGGCGTAGCCCACCCTCTCCCAAAGCGAGAGGGCTTGAGCGCCCGAGAGCCGTCAGGCGATCGGACTTGCGCGAAAGGGT
>NZ_LJHU01000127.1 GCF_001295975.1 Brevundimonas sp. AAP58
TGGCCGGGTGAGCCAGACCCCGACATTGCCTGTGTATCGCCTTGCCGCCCCCACCCGGCGCTACGCGCCTGCCCTCCCCCGCAGGGGGAGGGAGACCATTCACGGCGCCCAGCCGCCGGTGGCGATGCGTTCCTCGCCGTCCTCGTCGACCTCGCCGCGGTTCCGGCGGACCTCGGCCCAGGCGGCGCGCAGCAATTCAGGCACGCCCTCGCCCGAGACGCCGGACACTAGCATGGGCCGCTTGCCGGCGGCGGCTTCCAGTTCGGCGGCCTTTTCCTCGCGCGCCTCGGGGGTCAGGGCGTCGATCTTGTTGAGCGCCAGGATCTCGGTCTTGTCGGCCAGACCCTCGCCATAGGCGTCGAGCTCGCCGCGGATGATGCGGTAGGCGCCCGCCACATCGTCCTGCGTGCCGTCGACCAGATGGATCAGGGAGGCGGAGCGTTCGACGTGGCCGAGGAAACGCGTGCCCAGCCCCGCGCCTTCGGACGCGCCCTCGATCAGGCCGGGGATGTCGGCGATGACGAAGCGCTCGCCGGGCGACAGGTCCACCATGCCGAGGTTGGGGGCCAGGGTCGTGAAGGGATAGTCGGCGATCTTGGGCCGGGCAGCGCTGGCGGCGGCGAGGAAGGTCGACTTGCCGGCGTTGGGCAGACCCGCCAGGCCGATGTCGGCGATGAGCTTGAGCCGCAGCCAGATCCACCGCTCCTGGCCTTCCTGGCCCGGATTGGCGTGGCGCGGGGCCTGGTTGACCGGGCCCTTGAAGCGGACATTGCCCCAGCCGCCGTTGCCGCCCGAGAGCAGCAATTCGCGCTGACCGGCCTCGGTCAGGTCCAGAACGACTGTCTCCTTGTCCTCGTCGAGCACCTGGGTGCCGACGGGGACCTTCAGCACCACGTCCTCGCCCTTTGCGCCGTGCATCTGGCGGCCCTGGCCGTGGTGGCCGGTGCCGGCCTTGAAGTGCTGCTGGTAGCGGTAGTCGATCAGGGTGTTCAGCCCCTCCACCGCCTCGATCCAGACGTGTCCGCCGTTGCCGCCGTCGCCGCCGTCCGGCCCGCCGTTGGGAATGAACTTCTCCCGCCGGAACGACACTGAGCCCGCGCCCCCGTTGCCGGAGCGGATGTAGATCTTGGCCTGGTCGAGAAACTTCATTTGGGCATTCTTGTAGGCGCTAACGCTCGCGACGCGGTCGCTCGCTGCTTGAGCGCGGCTTATGACCGATAAGCCGGGCGAATTACAGGCGGACTCCTGCGATGTGCCTGCGTCTGCGCTATGGTCGTGATTCGGCATCAACGGGCGGGACGGCATGGCGGAGGCCGACATCGCATTCGCGGCGGCGGCGGGGGCGGCGGGACTGGCGCTGGCCGTCGGCGCCTGGGCCTGGCGCTTCCAGAAGGACGCCCGCGCGCGGCTGGACGCCGCCGAGGCCGTGCGCGACGCCGCAGAGCGGCAGGCCGCGGCGGGGCTGGGGG
>NZ_LJHU01000128.1 GCF_001295975.1 Brevundimonas sp. AAP58
CGTCCCCGCCCGGCGCGAGCCTCGATTCGTATTCACGGGGCGCGGGAGGCCGCATGGCCAAGGAAGAACTGCTCGAGTTTCCCGGCACGGTGTCGGAACTGCTGCCGAACGCGACGTTCCGGGTGACCCTCGAGAACGACCACGAAATCATAGCCCACACCGCCGGCAAGATGCGCAAGAACCGCATCCGCGTCCTGGCCGGCGACAAGGTCCTGGTCGAGATGACGCCCTACGACCTGACCAAGGGCCGCATCACCTACCGCTTCAAGTAAGGCCCGGCTCGCATGAGCCGGCCCGAACTCGTCCTGGCTTCGGCCAGCCCGCGCCGCATCGAGCTGCTGGCGCTGATCGGGATCACCCCCGACCGGATTGACCCCTCCGACATCGACGAAACGCCTCTGAAGGCCGAACAGCCTCCGCGCCTGGCCGTGCGGCTGGCCCGCGCCAAGGCCGAAGCCGTCCTGAGCCGCCATCCAGACGCGTTGGTCCTGTCGGCCGACACGGTCGTCGCCGTCGGTCGCCGCCTGCTGGAGAAGCCCGCCGACGCCGCCGAGGCCGAGCGGTTTCTGCGTCTGCTGTCCGGCCGCAACCATCGCGTCTTCACGGCCGTCGCCCTGGCGACGGCGGCGCGCACAACCCACCGCTGCGTCGAGACCCGCGTCACCTTCAAGCGCTTGTCCGACGCCGAGATCGCCGCCTACATCGCGGGCGGCGACTGGCGGGGCAAGGCGGGCGGCTATGGCATCCAGGGCCCCGCCGCCGCCTTCGTGACCCGCATCGTCGGCAGCCACCCGGCGGTCATGGGCCTGCCCCTGCCCGAGACGGTGAACCTGCTGGCGGGCGCGGGCTGGTATCAGATCGCCGACCCCTCGTGAGCCTCGAGGTCTTCCTCGACGACACGCCCGGCGAGACGCGCGGCGTCATCGCCCGCGACGGCCACATCGAATGGCTGATCATCCAGCGCGACGACGATCCGCCCCAGACCCGCCTCGGGGCCCGCTCTGTCGGCCGGGTCACCCAGTCCGAACCTGGCTTCAACGCCGCCTTCGTCGATCTCGGCGCGCCCGGCCGTCCCGCCTTCCTGCCGTTCGGCCAGGGCCGCGCGCCCCGCGAGGGCGAACACCTTGAGGTCGAGGTCACCGCGGAGCCTCGCGAGCAGAAGGGGCCGACGGTCCGCCTGATCGGCCCGGCCGACGGCCCACCCAGGCTCGTGATGCCCGGCCCGGATGTTCGCGCAGAGCTCGCCCGCCTCGCCCCCGGCGTGCCCGTCGAGACTGGCTCCGCCGCCATCCAGGCGTCTTGGGACGCCGAGGAAAAGGCGATGGGGCAGGGGGACTTTTTCGCTGAGGTCGCCCTCGATCTCGCCGTCCAGCGCACCCGCGCCCTGGTCGCCGTCGACATCGACTACGCCCACCTGCCGGGGCGGGACGCGAAGAGAGGTCGCCTCCGGGCCAATCTGGAAGGCCTGCGTCACGCCGCCCGCCTGATCCGGCTCAAGAGCTGGGGCGGACTGGTGGCCATCGACCTCGTCGGGACGCGTCTGGATGCCGACGCCATCGCCGCCGCCGCCCGCACGGCCTTCGACGAGCCCGAAGCCGTCTTCGGCCCGCTGAACCGCTTCGGCGTGCTGCAACTGGCCCTGCCATGGCGGCGCACGCCCATCGAGGAGCGCCTGCGCGGCTGGGCCGGTAGCCAGGTCCTGACCACCGCCGCGATCAACACGGTCCGTAGCCTGCGCATGCGGGTGCTGCAGGACAAGGCCACCCCCCGCTTCACCGCCCGCTGTCATCCCGAGGAGGCCGCCATCGCTGGCCCGCTCGCCGCCCGTCTCGGTCCGCGCGTCGCTGTCGTCGCCGACCCGGCTGTCGCCTTGGGCCGCGCCGACATCCAGGAAGCCTGAGCGTCATGTCCGCCTGCCCGATCTGCCGCAAGAACCCGACCCATCCGGACTACAGGCCCTTCTGCTCCCGGCGTTGCGCCGACGTCGATCTCCAGCGCTGGCTGACCGGGGCCTATGTTCTACCCGTCGATGACGACGAGGCTTCTCCGTCTGAAGAGGCGAGCCAGTGATGAGGGGCGTGACGCCCTCAAGAACCCTGCAGGCTCACCTGTCGTGCGCGGATGAAGCGGGCTTCAGCTGGAGCGGGTCCCAGTCCCAGCGCCATTCCGTATTCCGTGAGCGCACCTTCTGAATCGCCCAGCCGTCGTAGAAGATCCGCCTTTGCCGCGTGATAGGGCAGCCAACCCGAACCGGCCATATGGTTCAGCACGTCCATCGCGGACGCCGGGCCTTCGACTTCCGCAAGGGCCACGGCCCGGTTGACTTCGACGACGAGATCCCGGCGCTGCGCCAGAAGCGCATCGTAAAGATCCAGTATGGCGCGCCAATCGATCAAGCCTGTCCGTCGCCGGTCGGCGTGTGCGCCATGAATGGCGGCCTGCAAGGCCCGGGGGCCGGGTGGGGTTCGGCGCGATATGGACAGCCGGGCGGACGCGGCCAGGCAGGCTTCAGCCTCGGCGAGCAGACCCTGGTCCCACTCGGCCGGATCCTGGTCAGTCAGGGGAATCATGGCCCCCGAGGCGTCCAGGCGGGCGGGACGGCGGGCCTCGGCGAAACGGACGGTGGCGGCCAACGCCTGGGCTTCGGAATCGTCCGGCGCGAGACGGGCGAGCAGGCCCGTCAGCTTGAGCATCTCGTCGGCATAGTCCGCGTGGGGGCCGGCGCCGGCGGCGTCGGCGTGGGCCTGGGCGTAGGCGACCTCCAGCGTGGACAGGACCGCGTCCATGCGCTCGGGCCAGCGGTCGGGGGAGGGGACCTCGTAGGGGATGCCGGCCTCGGCGATCTTCTTCTTGGCGCGGACCAGACGTTGGGCGAGCGTGGCCTCGGGCGTCAGGAAGGCGGTGGCGACCTCCGCGGTGGACAGGCCGCAGACGGTGCGCAGCGTCAGCGCCGCGCGCGCGTCGGGGCTGACCGCCGGATGGCAGCAGACGAAGATCAGTCTTAGGCGCTCGTCGGGGATGGGCTCGTCCAGAGCCATGACGTGGTCCTCGGGCGTCGGTTCGGGCGGGGCGTCGTCGGGGCGGTAGGCGGCGGCGGTGGCGCGGCGGCGGAAGCGGTCGAGCGCCCAGCGCCGGGCGACGGCGTAGAGCCAGGCGGCGGGATCGGCGGGCGGGGCGTCGCCCCATTTCTCCGCCGCGCGCGAGCAGGCCTCGGCGAAGGCCTCCTCGGCCAGATTGAGATCGCGGAAGGCGGCGGCGAGGGCGGAGACCACCCGGCCGCCGGCGTCCCGGAACGTCTGGTCGAGGAGACGGCTCACCGGGCGGATCAGCCCTGCGGGGGCGGAGGCAGCATGGGCCGGATCTCGATGGAGCCGTTCTTCGAGATCGGCAGCTTCTTGGCCCATTCGATGGCGGCGTCGACGTCCGGCACGTCGATCATGTAGAGCCCGCCCAGCTGCTCGCGGGTCTCGGCGAAGGGGCCGTCGTGGACGGTGCGGCCCTCGGGCGTGACGCGGACGGTAGTGGCGGTGCTGTAATGCCTCAGGCCTGCTCCGCCGATGATGACCCCGGCCTGGGCCAGTTCGCCGCCGTACGCGATGTGGGCGTGGAAGATGTCCTGCCAGGCATTGCCCGTCTCGCCGTCGGGATAGGCCTCGGGATAGTTCTCGTGAATGAGCAGGGCGTAGTGCATGTCGGTTCCCCGTTTTGGATCGCGGCCCGGACGATCCGAACCTTGGCGATACCGGTGAGACGCGCGAAGGGGGCGGGAATCGACAGCCTGGGTGAAGAATCCGGCGCCGACGTGCCCGAGCCGTCCCTCGGGCGGCTCACCGGGAAGGATCAGCCCTGCGGGGGCGGGGGCAGCATGGGGCGGATCTCGATGGAGCCGGTCCTGGCGATCGGCAGCTTCTTGGCCCACTCGATGGCGGCGTCGAGGTCCGGCACGTCGATCATGTAGAGGCCGCCCAGCTGTTCGCGCGTTTCGGCGTAGGGGCCGTCGTGGACCGTGCGGCCCTGCGGCGTGACGCGGACGGTGGTGGCGGCGTCGGTGCGCTTCAGGCCCGCGCCTCCGACGAAGACGCCGGCGGCGCCCATCTCCTGACCGTAGGCGGTGTGGGCGGCGAGGATGTCGAGCCAGGCCTGGCCGCTCTCGCCGTCGGGATAGGACTCGGCCTCGGGTTCGTGGATCAGAAGGGCGTAGTGCATCTCGGTCTCCGGTTTAAGGATCGCGGCTCGGACGATCCGAACCTTAGCGATATCGTTGAGACGCGCGAGGGGGAGGAGAATCGACGGGATCGCTGCAGATTTCTCCACAGGCCCTTTATTTCGCCGACGAAGCGCGTATATGTGCCGGCTCCGCAAAACTCCCCATGAGTCTGCGCGAAAGCGCCGAGGCCCGGTCCGTCGCCCTCCGACCGAGCGAAGGCGTGGCTCCTCTCCCAGGAGCTTCAATGATTTCAGACCTCCTGGCGCTCCCCCGGGCGTCGAGGGTGGAGGTCGAAACTCCTGTCACGGGACGCCGCCCGGCGTCTCGTGCCGCCGCATTTCACGCGCGTCTCCCCGGCTGCGCGACATGGGAAAACAGAATGACTGACGTCCTGAACGGTCTCGCCATCAACGGTCAGATCGCCTCGGCCACGACCTTCACCGGTAAGAAGCGCATCCGCAAGTCCTTCGGGCGCATCCCCGAAGCCGTGGCGATGCCGAACCTGATCGAGGTGCAGCGCGCCTCCTACGAGCAGTTCCTGCAGCGCGAGGTCCGCCCCGGACAGCGCCGCGACGAGGGCATCGAGGCCGTCTTCAAGTCGGTGTTCCCGATCAAGGATTTCAACGAACGCGCCATCCTCGAATACGTCTCCTATGAGTTCGAGGACCCGAAGTACGACGTCGAGGAGTGCATCCAGCGCGACATGACCTATGCCGCGCCGCTCAAGGTCAAGCTGCGCCTGATCGTGTTCGAGGCCGACGAGGAGACCGGCGCGCGCTCGGTCAAGGACATCAAGGAGCAGGACGTCTACATGGGCGACATCCCGCTCATGACGGACAAGGGCACCTTCATCGTCAACGGGACCGAGCGGGTGATCGTGTCCCAGATGCACCGTTCGCCGGGTGTCTTCTTCGACCACGACAAGGGCAAGACGCACAGCTCGGGCAAGTTGCTGTTCGCCGCGCGGGTGATCCCGTACCGCGGCTCGTGGCTCGATTTCGAGTTCGACGCCAAGGACCTGGTGTTCGTCCGCATCGACCGTCGCCGCAAGCTGCCGGCGACGACGTTCCTGTATGCGCTCGGCATGGACGGCGAGGAGATCCTGCGGACCTTCTACGAGACCGTGCCCTATGAAAAGCGCGGCGAAGGCTGGGTCACGCCCTACAAGCCCGAGCGTTGGCGCGGGGTGAAGCCCGAGTTCGACCTGATCGACGCCGACACGGGCGAGATCGTCGCCCAGGCCGGTCACAAGATCTCGGCGCGCGCGGCCAAGAAGCTGGGCGAGACGACCAAGGCGCTGTCGCTGGCGGCCGATGCGCTGGTGACCCGCTATCTGGCGGCCGACGCGGTCAACTACGAAACCGGCGAGATCTATGCCGAGGCCGGCGACGAGCTGGACCAGGCCACGATCAACCTTCTGGAAGAGAAGGGCTTCACCACCATCGACGTGCTGGACATCGACCACGTCACGGTCGGTGCCTACATGCGCAACACCCTCCGGGTGGACAAGAACACCGGCCGCGAGGACGCGCTGTTCGACGTCTATCGCGTGATGCGCCCGGGCGAGCCGCCGACGCCGGAAGCGGCCGAGGCCATGTTCAACTCGCTGTTCTTCGACTCGGAACGCTACGACCTGTCGGCCGTGGGCCGGGTCAAGATGAACATGCGTCTGGAAACGCCGGAGGTCTCCGACGAGATCCGCGTGCTCCGCAAGGAAGACGTGCTGAAGGTCCTGCAGATCCTGGTCGGCCTGAAGGACGGTCGCGGCGAGATCGACGACATCGACAACCTGGGCAACCGCCGGGTGCGCTCGGTCGGCGAACTGCTGGAAAACCAGTACCGCGTCGGCCTGCTGCGCATGGAGCGCGCCATCAAGGAGCGCATGAGCTCGGTCGATATCGACACGGTCATGCCGCACGACCTGATCAACGCCAAGCCGGCGGCGGCCTCGGTGCGCGAGTTCTTCGGCTCTTCGCAGCTGTCGCAGTTCATGGACCAGACCAACCCGCTGTCGGAGATCACGCACAAGCGTCGTCTGTCGGCGCTGGGGCCGGGCGGTCTGACGCGTGAGCGCGCCGGCTTCGAGGTGCGCGACGTGCACCCGACCCACTATGGCCGCATCTGCCCGATCGAGACGCCGGAAGGCCCGAACATCGGCCTGATCAACTCGCTGGCCACCCACGCCCGGGTCAACAAGTACGGCTTCATCGAGAGCCCGTACCGCCGGGTGAAGGACGGCAAGGCCACCGACGAGGTGATCTACATCTCGGCGATGGAAGAGGCGAAGTACACCATCGCCCAGGCCAACATCCGTCTGGAGGACGGCGAGATCGTCGAGGACCTGGTCCCCGGCCGGATCAACGGCGAATCCCAGCTGCTGACCAAGGCCGACGTCGACATGATGGACGTGTCGCCCAAGCAGGTGGTGTCGGTGGCCGCGGCCCTGATCCCCTTCCTGGAGAACGACGACGCCAACCGCGCGCTGATGGGCGCCAACATGCAGCGTCAGGCCGTGCCGCTGGTCCAGTCCGACGCGCCGCTGGTCGGCACGGGCATGGAAGCCGTGGTGGCCCGTGACTCGGGTGCCGTGGTCGTGGCCCGTCGCGACGGCGTGGTCGAGCAGATCGACGGGACCCGGATCGTGGTGCGCGCCACCGGCGACCTGGAAGCCGGGCGCTCGGGCGTCGACATCTATCGCCTGTCGAAGTTCCAGCGTTCCAACCAGTCGACCTGCATCAACCAGCGCCCGATTGTTCGCGTGGGCGATGAGGTGAAGGTGGGCGACGTGATCGCCGACGGTCCGTCGACGGACCTGGGCGAACTGGCCCTGGGCCGCAACGCGCTCGTCGCCTTCATGCCGTGGAACGGCTACAACTTCGAGGACTCGATCCTGATTTCGGAGCGCATCGTGCGCGACGACGTCTTCACCTCGATTCACCTCGAGGAGTTCGAGGTGATGGCCCGCGACACCAAGCTGGGGCCGGAAGAGATCACCCGCGACATCCCCAACGTCGGCGAGGAGGCCCTGCGCAACCTCGACGAGGCGGGCATCGTGGCCATCGGCGCCGAGGTTCAGCCGGGCGACATCCTGGTCGGCAAGGTGACGCCAAAGGGCGAGAGCCCGATGACCCCGGAAGAGAAGCTGCTGCGCGCCATCTTCGGCGAGAAGGCTTCGGACGTGCGCGACACCTCGCTGCGCCTGCCGCCGGGCGTCGCCGGCACCATCGTCGACGTGCGCGTGTTTAACCGCCACGGCGTCGACAAGGACGAGCGCGCCATGTCGATCGAGCGCGACGAGATCGAGCGCCTGGGCAAGGACCGCGACGACGAGCTCAAGATCCTGGAGCGCAACGTCTATGGCCGCCTGAAGCCGCTGCTGCTGGGCAAGAACGCCGTCTCGGGTCCCAAGGGCCTGGGCCGCGGCGAGATCACCGAGGAGAAGCTGGCCGAACTGTCGCGCGGCCTGTGGTGGCAGATCGCGCTGGATGACGAGAAGGCGATGGGCGAACTCGAGGCGATGAAGAAGTCGTTCGAGGACAACCGCAAGGCGCTGGACCGCCGCTTCGAGGACAAGGTCGAGAAGCTGCAGCGCGGCGACGAACTGCCTCCGGGCGTGATGAAGATGGTCAAGGTCTTCGTGGCCGTGAAGCGCAAGCTTCAGCCCGGCGACAAGATGGCCGGCCGTCACGGCAACAAGGGCGTCATCTCCAAGATCCTGCCGATCGAGGACATGCCGCACCTGGAAGACGGCACCTCCGTCGACCTGGTTCTGAACCCGCTGGGCGTGCCCTCGCGCATGAACATCGGCCAGATCTTCGAGACGCACCTGGGCTGGGCCGCAGCCGGTCTGGGCAAGCAGATCCAGGGTCTGCTGGAAGCCTGGCAGAACGGCGGACAGAAGAAGGCGCTGATCGAGCGGCTGACCGACATCTATGGCGCGGACACCCCCCTGCCGGACGACGAGGAAGAGCTGGTCGAGCTGGCCCGCAACCTGTCCAAGGGCGTGCCCTTCGCCACCCCGGTGTTCGACGGCGCGCACATCTCCGACATCGAGGACCTGCTGGAACAGGCGGGCCTGGAGCGTTCGGGTCAGTCGATCCTGTACGACGGCCAGACCGGCGAGCAGTTCAAGCGCCCGGTCACGGTCGGCTACATCTACATGCTGAAGCTGCACCACCTGGTGGACGACAAGATCCACGCCCGCTCCATCGGGCCGTACAGCCTGGTCACCCAGCAGCCGCTGGGCGGCAAGGCCCAGTTCGGCGGCCAGCGCTTCGGCGAGATGGAGGTGTGGGCGCTGGAAGCCTACGGCGCGGCCTACACCCTGCAGGAAATGCTGACGGTGAAGTCCGACGACGTGGCCGGCCGCACCAAGGTCTACGAGGCCATCGTCCGTGGCGACGACAGCTTCGAGGCGGGCATTCCGGAGAGCTTCAACGTGCTCGTGAAGGAAATGCGCTCGCTGGGCCTGAACGTGGAGCTGGAGAACAGCTGATCCGGATCCGAGCCCTCTCCCGCCCGGCGGGGGAGGGCGGTCCGTCCTGCTCTTTAGCCTCTCAATGATTTACGCGGCTCCTCGCCGCAGCAAGGAACCCAAGATGAACCAGGAAGTCCTGAACATCTTCAACCCGGTCCCGGTCACCCCGACCTTCGACCAGATCAAGATCGCCCTCGCCTCGCCGGAGAAGATCCGCTCGTGGTCGTTCGGCGAGATCAAGAAGCCGGAAACCATCAACTACCGCACGTTCAAGCCCGAGCGTGACGGCCTGTTCTGCGCCCGTATCTTTGGTCCGACCAAGGACTACGAATGCCTGTGCGGCAAGTACAAGCGCATGAAGTACAAGGGCATCATCTGCGAGAAGTGCGGGGTCGAGGTGACCCTCGCGCGCGTCCGCCGCGAGCGGATGGGCCACATCGAACTGGCCAGCCCGGTCGCCCACATCTGGTTCCTGAAGTCGCTGCCGAGCCGCATCTCGCTGATGCTGGACATGGCGCTGAAGGACGTGGAGCGGGTGCTCTACTTCGAGAACTACATCGTCACCGAGCCGGGCCTGACCCCGCTGAAGCAGAACCAGCTGCTGACCGAGGACGAGTTCTATCGCTACCAGGACGAGTTCGGCGATGACGGCTTCACCGCCGAGATCGGCGCCGAGGCCGTGCGCAACCTGCTGATGGGCATCGACCTGCACGCCGAGGCCGAGAAGCACCGCGCCGAGCTGGCCGACAACCCGTCGGAAATGAAGGCCAAGAAGGCGTCCAAGCGCCTGAAGCTGATCGAGGCCTTCCTGGAGAGCGGCAACAAGCCGGAGTGGATGGTCCTGACGGTCGTGCCGGTCATCCCGCCGGAACTGCGCCCGCTGGTGCCGCTGGACGGCGGCCGCTTCGCCACGTCCGACCTGAACGACCTGTATCGCCGGGTCATCAACCGGAACAACCGCCTGAAGCGCCTGATGGAGCTGCGGGCGCCGGACATCATCATCCGCAACGAGAAGCGGATGCTGCAGGAGTCGGTCGACGCCCTGTTCGACAACGGCCGTCGCGGTCGTGTGATCACGGGGGCCAACAAGCGTCCGCTGAAGTCGCTGGCCGACATGCTGAAGGGCAAGCAGGGCCGCTTCCGTCAGAACCTGCTCGGCAAGCGCGTCGACTACTCGGGTCGTTCGGTCATCGTCGTGGGCCCGGACCTGAAGCTGCACGAGTGCGGCCTGCCCAAGAAGATGGCGCTGGAGCTGTTCAAGCCGTTCATCTACGCGCGGCTGGACGCCAAGGGCCTGTCGGGCACCGTCAAGCAGTCCAAGCGGATGGTCGAACGCGAGCAGCCGCAGGTCTGGGACATCCTGGAAGAGGTCATCCGCGAGCACCCGGTCATGCTGAACCGGGCGCCGACGCTGCACCGTCTGGGCATCCAGGCGTTCGAGCCCAAGCTGATCGAGGGCAAGGCCATCCAGCTGCACCCGCTGGTCTGCGCCGCCTTCAACGCCGACTTCGACGGCGACCAGATGGCCGTGCACGTCCCGCTGAGCCTCGAGGCCCAGCTGGAAGCGCGCGTCCTGATGATGTCGACGAACAACATCCTGTCGCCCGCGAACGGCAAGCCGATCATCGTGCCGTCGCAGGACATCGTGCTCGGCCTCTACTACCTGTCGCTGGTCAAGGACGGTGAGCCCGGCGAGGGCAAGCTGTTCGCCAACATCGGCGAGATCGACGCGGCGCTCGACGCCGGCGTCGTGACGCTCCACACCCGCATCAAGGCGCGCTGGACCGAGCAGGACAAGGACGGCAACGAGGTCACCAAGGTGATCGACACCACGCCGGGCCGGATGAAGCTGGGCGCGCTGCTGCCCAAGAACCCGAACATCGGCTACCGCCTGCTCGAGAAGAACCTGACCAAGAAGGAGATCGGCAACCTGATCGATCAGGTCTATCGCCACTGCGGTCAGAAGGCGACGGTCATCTTCGCCGACCAGATGATGGGCCTGGGCTTCCGCGAGGCGGCCAAGGCGGGCATCTCCTTCGGCAAGGACGACATCGTCATCCCGGCCAAGAAGACCGAGATCGTCGACGCCACCCGCACCCTGGTCGAGGAGTACGAGCAGCAGTACGCCGACGGCCTGATCACCAAGGGCGAGAAGTACAACAAGGTCGTTGACGCCTGGGCCAAGGCCACCGATCGCGTCGCCGACGAGATGATGGGCGAGATCGCCCAGCCTCGCGTCCTGGCGTCGGGCCGGACGGCCGAGATCAACTCGGTGTTCATGATGGCCAACTCCGGTGCCCGCGGCTCGCAGGCCCAGATGAAGCAGCTGGGCGGCATGCGCGGCCTGATGGCCAAGCCGTCCGGCGAGATCATCGAGACGCCGATCGTGTCGAACTTCAAGGAAGGCCTGACCGTGCTCGAGTACTTCAACTCGACCCACGGCGCCCGCAAGGGTCTGGCCGACACCGCGCTGAAGACCGCCAACTCGGGTTACCTGACCCGTCGTCTGGTGGACGTGGCGCAGGACTCGATCGTCACCGAGGACGACTGCGGCTCGACGCGCGGCATCACTCTGCGCGCCGTGGTCGAAGGCGGCGACGTGCTGGTCTCTCTGGGCCAGCGGGTCCTGGGTCGCTACGCGGCCGAGGACATCAAGGAGCCCGGCACCGACAACGTCCTGTTCCCCGCGGACACCTATCTGCAGGAAGAGGAGGTCGAGGTCATCGACGCGGCCGGCGTCCAGTCGGTTAAGGTCCGGTCGGCCCTGACCTGCGAGGCCGAAGCGGGCATCTGCTCCTACTGCTACGGTCGTGACCTGGCGCGCGGCACCAACGTCAACATCGGCGAAGCGGTCGGCGTCATCGCCGCCCAGTCGATCGGCGAGCCGGGCACCCAGCTGACGATGCGGACCTTCCACATCGGCGGCACCGCCCAGGTGGCCGAGACCTCGTTCTATGAGGCGACCAACGCCGGTACGGCCAAGATCGTCGGCCCGACCGTCACGGCCGCCCACGGCGACCTGGTCTCCATGAGCCGCAACGTCGTCATCACCGTCGTCGTCGACGGCAAGGACCGTGAATCCTACAAGGCGCCTTACGGTGCCCGGATCCGCGTCAAGAACGGCGAAGAGGTCAAGAAGAACCAGCGCCTAGCGGAGTGGGACCCCTACACCACCCCGATCATCACCGAAGTGGGCGGCATCGTCCGCTTCGAGGATCTGGCCGAGGGCCTGTCGTTCCGCGAGGAAACGGACGAAGCGACCGGCATCGCCCAGCGCGTCGTCATCGACTGGCGCGCCAGCCCGCGCGGCTCGGACCTGCGTCCGGCCATGGGCATCACGTCCCAGGACGCCTACGCCAAGTTAGCCTCGGGTTCGGACGCCCGTTACCTGCTGCCGGTGGGGGCCATCCTGTCGGTCGCCAACGGCGACGAGGTGAAGCCCGGCGAGATCCTGGCCCGTATCCCCACGGAAGGCGCCAAGACGCGCGACATCACCGGCGGTCTGCCGAGGGTGGCCGAGCTGTTCGAGGCCCGTCGTCCCAAGGATTGCGCGGTCATCGCCGAGATGGACGGCCGCGTCGAATTCGGTCGCGACTACAAGAACAAACGCCGCATCAAGATCACCCCGGAGCCGGACGCGGACGGCAACCAGGGCGAGGCGGTCGAGTTCCTGATCCCCAAGGGCAAGCACATCTCCGTCCACGACGGCGATCTGATCCAGAAGGGCGACTACATCATCGACGGCAACCCCGATCCGCACGATCTGCTGCGCATCCAGGGCGTCGAGGCGCTGGCCGAGTATCTGGTGAACGAGGTGCAGGAGGTCTATCGACTGCAGGGCGTGCCGATCAACGACAAGCACATCGAGGTGATCGTTCGCCAGATGCTGCAGAAGGTCGAGATCACCGACTCGGGCGAGACCACGCTCATCAAGGGCGACACGGTCGAGATCGCCGAGGCCGTGGCCGAGAACGAGAAGGTCGAGAAGCGTGGGGGCCGTCCGGCGACCGTGCAGCCCGTCCTGCTCGGGATCACCAAGGCCAGCTTGCAGACCCGCAGCTTCATCTCGGCGGCGTCCTTCCAGGAGACCACCCGCGTTCTCACCGACGCCTCGGTCAACGGCAAGAAGGACACGCTGGAAGGCCTGAAGGAGAACGTCATCGTGGGCCGCCTGATCCCGGCGGGCACGGGGGCCTATCTGCGGTCGCTGCAGAAGATCGCCAACCAGCGCGACGCCGAGCTGACCTCGACCCGCGAAGCGGCGGTCGAGCCCCTGCCGGCGGACCTGCAACTGGAGCTGGCCGAGAGCGAGTGATCGCTGTCCCGGATCAAGTCCGGGATGATCGGAATGGAGGGCGGTCCCGGCGACGGGGCCGCCCTTTTCGTACCCTGTCGGTCCGCGTCGATCCGACCCTTCACAGCCGAGCGGGACACTCTAGGGTCGCATCATCGTGATGGGAGACACGGCCGATGCGCAGACGCACCTTTCTGACCACCCTGCCTGCGGGCGCTCTGGCCGCGGGAGCCGCTGTAGGGGCTCCGGCCGCGCCGTCTCAGACGCCGGCCGGATCGGGGCAGGCAGGGCAGGGGGCGGCAAGGGCCTATCCCTATACCGGCGTCGGGCCGGGCGACCGGATCATGGGGGCACCGTTCGCGGGGCGCTCGACGGCATGGGGCACACAAGGCGCGGCGGCGACGGCGCATCCGGCGGCGACACTGATCGGCATCGACACCCTGAGGCGCGGCGGGTCGGCCATCGATGCGGCGATCGCCATTAATGCGGCGCTGGGGTTCCTCGAGCCGACGGCGAACGGGATCGGCGGGGATGCCTTCTGCCTGATGTGGGACCCGGCGCAGGGCAAGGTGGTCGGTCTCAATGGATCCGGGTCCAGTCCGCGCGGGCTGTCTCTGGAGACGGCGCGGTCCAAAGCCGGGTCGGACGGCTATCTGCCGCGCTACGGCGCCGTCACCGTCAACGTGCCCGGCACGGTCCACGCCTGGTGGGCGGCGCATCAGCGATACGGCAAGCTGCCGTGGCGCGACGTGCTGATGCCGGTTGTGGAGATGTGCGAGCAGGGCGTGCCCATGCCGCAGCTGATCGCCTGGTATCTGGAGCGCAACATGGCCGGGTTCGACCGCTCCGCCGGGATCATTGAGGACAATGATAACCGAAAGCGCGTCTATGCGCCGACGGGCCGGACGCCACGCGTGGGCGAGGTGTTCGCCAATCCGGACCTGGGCCGGACCTATCGCGCCATCGCCGAGGGCGGGCGTGACGCGTTCTACGACGGGCCGCTGGCGGATCAGATGCAGGCCTACTTCCGGCGCATCGGCGGGTGGATGACGCGGGCCGACCTGGTGGCGCACCGGACGGAATGGGTCGAGCCGATCATGACGACTTATCGCGGCGTCCAAGTCTATAGCCTCGGGCCGAACACCCAGGGGCTGTCGACCAACCAGATCCTGAACGTCTGCGAGCGGTTCGACCTGGCGGGCATGGGTTTTCAGTCCGCCGCCTCGATCCACGTCCAGGCCGAGGCCAAGCGGTTGGCGTTCGAGGACCGGGCCAGGTGGTTCGCCGATCCGTCGTTCGCGGCCACGCCGGTCGAATATCTGAACTCCAAGGCCTATGCGGCCGAGCGCGCGGCCCTGATCCGTCCCGACCGGGTGATGGACCGCGCCATGCCCGGCGATGCGCCGACGCAGGGCGACACGACTTACTTCAGCGTCGCCGACAGGGACGGGATGATGGTCAGCTGGATCCAGTCTAACTATCGCGGCATGGGCTCCGGCCTTGTGCCCGACGGCATGGACGGACACACGCTGGGCTTTATGTTCCAGGACCGCGGCGAGCTGTTCAACCTGCGCGACGGCCACCCCAACGTCTATGCGCCGGGCAAGCGGCCCTTCCATACGATCATCCCCGGCTTCGCCTGCAAGGACGGTCAGCCGTGGATGGCCTATGGCGTCATGGGCGGGGGCATGCAGCCGCAGGGCCAGGCCCAGATCATCATCAACATGGTCGACTACGGCCTCGACCCACAGGAGGCGGGCGACGCGCCGCGCTGGCAGCACGAGGGCTCGTCCGAGCCAACCGGGCATCCGGCGGAAGGGTCGGGCGTGCTGCATCTAGAGACCGGCGTGCCGGAGGAGACCAAGGCGCAGCTGAGGGCCATGGGCTGGACGCTGGGCGGGCCCAACGGCGGCTTCGGCGGCTATCAGAACGTCGTGCGTCAGGTGAACGCCCAAGGGCCGTGGACTTACGGCGCGGCGACCGAGATGCGCAAGGACGGCATCGCGCTGGCATACTGAGCCTTCAGGCCTCCACAGCCTCAGGGTCGAGCGCGTAGACGCGAGCGCAATACTCGCACGTCACATGGATCTTTCCGTCGGGCTCGACCATGTCGGCGCGTTCCTCCGCGCTGAAGGAGGCGAGGACCGTCTCGATGCGGTCGGCGGAGCAGCGGCACTGGGCCTTCAGCGGGCGGGCGTCCTCCAGCCGCACCCCGTCCTCGTGGAACAGGCGGAACAGCAGCGTCTCGGGCGTGATGGTCGGGTCGATCAGCTCGTCGTCGGCCAAGGTGTGGAACAGGGCGCGGGTGCGGTCCCAGGCCTCCTCGGTCGAGCCGCGCGCGTCGTCGCCGGCGATCAGCTGGATGAGGGCTCCGCCCGCGCGCCATTGCGTGCCCGCGTCCGTGGTCACGGCACCGACGGCGAGCCGCACCTTGGTCGGGATCTGCTCGGACTGTTCGAAGTAGTGCTCGGCGGCGAGCGACAGACTCTCGCCCTCGATGGGGGTGATGCCTTGCGTGCGCTCGAAGTCGGGGCCGCGGTCCAGGGTCATGACGAAGACGCCCTGACCCAGCAGGGTCCTGGCACCCGGACGCGAAAAGCCGCTGGAGGCGGCGGCGACCTCGGCCTCGTCGTAGCGGCAATAGCCGCGCAGGAGGCCCTCGGTGTCGTAGTCGGCCACGACGTAGCGGACCGGGCCGTCGCCCTGGGCCTGGACGATCAGGCGACCTTCGAACTTCAGGCTGGAACCGACCAGCGCCGCGAGCGCGCAGGCCTCGCCCAGCAGGGCGGCGACCGGTTCCGGATAGGCGTGGGCTGACAGGATGGTGTCGATGGCCTCGCCCAGCCGCACCAGGCGGCCGCGCACGGGCCAGCCCTCGATCTGGAAGGCGGCGGCGAGGTTGTCGGTGGGCGCGCTCGGCGCCGGCGCGTGATCGGTCACGGCGGGGTCCTGGGAAGCGGAAAATCGGTGAAGGGAGCAAGATAGGAAACCACACGCGTGATGGTAAGGCCCGGTCCGCGTGGCTATCTGTGTCGCGACCATCGCTTCGAGAGACCGCCCATGTTCAACCGACCGTCGCTGAAGCCCCTGAAGCAGCAGGCGATCGTGGTCACCCAGGCGGCGCACGGCGTGGGGCTGGCCACGGCGCGGCGGGCGGCTCGGGCGGGGGCCTGCGTCTTCCTGATCGACACCGACGAGCGGGCGCTGCGGCATCTGGTGGAGGCGATCCAGCGGGACGGCGGGCGGGCGGCCTATGCGGTGGCGGACGCGGCCGACTACGGGGCCCTGTCGGTGGCGGCGGAAAAGTGCGTCCGCCTGTTCGAGGGCTTTACGACATGGATCAACATCGTGGGGCCGGTCGAGGCGCGATCCAGCGAAGACACGGGCGTCGACGAGCCCGTCGAGGCGGAGCATTCGGGCTATGAGGGCCTGGTCAACGGCTCGCTGATCGCGGCAGAGCATCTGTCGCGGCGCAAGGGGGGAGGGGCCATCGTGAATGTGGGGCCGAGCCTGTCGGACCTGCCCCAGCCGGGCTGGGTCGCGCATCAGGCGGCCAAGGCGGCGACCAAGGCCTTCACCAACGATTTGCGCGCGCGGCTGAGGCGCGATGGGCATCCGGTTTCGGTGTCGCTGATCAAGCCGGGGCCGGTCCTCGATCCCGGTGCGCGGCGCGCGGGCCTGCCACCTCAGCCCGTCTATGCAGCGGAGGTCGTGGCCGACGCGGCCCTGTGGTGCGCGCATCATCCTATTACGGAGATCACGGTCGGCGGGACCGGACGGCTGATCGCCATGATCTCGGCGGCGGTGCCCGAGTTCGCGGAACCTTTGCTGGCCCGGTTCGCTCCTGTCGCACGGCGGGGCGACGATCCCGCATGGGACGCCGAGGGCCTGGACGGCCCGGACGGCGAGGGTACCGACGAGGAGATGATCTACCCCATGGTTCGCAACTTCAGCGCCCTGGCCGAGGCCAGGAAACATCCCGGTATCACGATCGGCTCCGTGGCCATCATCGTGCTGGCGGCTGTCGGCACGGTGCTGCTGACCCAGCGCACCGGCCCGCGTCGGTTTGAGATGATCCGCGACCGCATCGATCCGCGTGGGTGGATCGATGCTGAGGCCTTGCGCCACCGCTTCAATGACATTTCGCGCGGTCTGGGCGAGCGC
This sequence comes from Brevundimonas sp. AAP58, assembly GCF_001295975.1. Taxonomy (GTDB): domain Bacteria; phylum Pseudomonadota; class Alphaproteobacteria; order Caulobacterales; family Caulobacteraceae; genus Brevundimonas. Next base: position 17,143 of record NZ_LJHU01000128.1, read on the forward strand.
GCTGCCGACCTCGGTGATCGCGCCGGAGACCTGTCTGACGACGCCCGCTATGGTGCCCGCAAGCTGCTCAAGCGCGGCCAGCGGGCGGTCTCGGAGAAGCAGCGCCGGAAGTATCTCCGCGAGGCGCGTCGCTACGCCGACGAGGCAGGCCGCTATGCGCGGGATCACGCCAAGGAGGGTGGGGCGCTGCTGGCGGTAGCGACCATCGCGGCGGCGATCGGCGCGGCCGCTCTGGAGAGCCAGCGGCCTGACAGCCGGGTGCGCCGCCTGACGGGTCTCTAACCGGCACCACAAAGCCGTTGCTGCATCTGCGAAGGTCGGCGTAACAGGGGGCATGGCCGCCCCGACGCTGATCTTCGACTTTGACTCGACCCTCGTGCGGATCGAGACGCTGGAGGCGCTCGCCGACATCGCCCTGGCGGGTCACGCCGACGCTGAGGGTATCCGGACGCAGGTGGCGTCTTTGACCGGCCGCGCGATGGCGGGCGAGATCGGCTTTGGCGAGGCGCTTCGAACGCGCCTCACTCTGCTGCCGCTGACGCGCGAACACGTCCTGACCCTCGCGGACCGCATCCTGGATGAGGGCACGCCGTCGGTGCGGCGGAACCTGAAGTTCTTCAACGAAAACGCGGACCGGATCATCATCTTGTCCGGGGGCTTTCGCGAGGTGATCGCTCCGATCGCCGAGCGCCTGGGCGTGCGCGCCGAACGGGTGCTGTGCAACGACCTGATCTATGACGAGACCGGCCGCGTGATTGGAGTGGACGAGGCCAACCCGCTGTCGCGAGAGGGCGGCAAGCCCGAGGTGATCAAGGCGTTGGGGCTGACGGGACCCGTGGTCATGGTCGGCGACGGCTGGACCGATGCGGAGGTCAAGCTGGCGGGCGCCGCCGACCGCTTCTATGCCTTCACCGAAATCGCGCGGCGGGAGCGGGTAGTGGAGGTCGCCGACGCCGAGGCGCGGTCCATCGACGAACTGCTGCATGCCGAGGGTCTGGCCGGGCGGTGGAGCTATCCGAGAAGTCGCATCCGCATGCTGTTGCTGGAGAACATCCACCCGGCGGCGGTCGAACGGCTGGAGGACGCGGGATACTCGGTCGAGACCCAGAAGGGCGCGCTGGACGAAGACGACCTGATCGCGGCGATCAAGGGCGTCCATGTGCTGGGCATCCGGTCCAAGACCAACGTCACCGAGCGGGTGCTGGCGGAAGCGGATCGGCTGCTGGCGATCGCGGCCTTCTGCATCGGCACCAACCAGATCGATCTGGAGGCGGCGGCGGGGAGGGGCGTGGCCGTCTTCAACGCGCCCTATTCCAACACCCGCAGCGTGGTCGAGCTGGCGATCGGCCTGACCGTGGCCCTGATGCGCGACGTGGCCGACAAGTCCGCCGCCATGCATGAGGGCCGGTGGAACAAGTCCGCCGACGGCTCGCGAGAGCTGCGTGGGAAAACGCTGGGCATCGTGGGTTACGGGGCGATCGGATCACAGCTGTCGGTGCTGGCCGAGGCGCTGGGGATGCGGGTCATCTTCCACGATCTGTCGGAGCGGCTGGCGCTCGGCAATGCGCGGCGGATGCGGTCGCTGGACGCCCTGCTGGCGGAGGCGGACGTGGTCAGCCTGCACGTCGACGGGCGCAAGGAGAACGCTAACCTGATCGGGGCGCAGCAGTTCCAGGCGATGAAGCCGGGCACGCTGTTCCTGAACCTGTCGCGCGGGCATGTGGTGGATGTCGGGGCGCTCGCCCAGGCGATCGGTTCGGGCCGGGTCGGCGGGGCCGCCATCGACGTCTTCCCCGAGGAGCCGCGCACCAACGCCGATCCCTTCGACAGTCCGCTGAGGGGCCTGAAGAACGTCATCCTGACGCCCCACATCGGCGGCTCGACCGAGGAGGCGCAGGAGGCCATCGCCGAGTTCGCCGCCGAACGGCTGCTGGGCTATCTAAACCGGGGCGACACCACCTTCTGCGTCAACCTGCCGAATGTGCAGCTGGCGGAGGTCTCGGGCGGGCACCGCATCCTGCATATTCACCGGAACCAGCCGGGCGTCATGGCCGAGCTGAACCGCGAACTGTCGGCGGCCGGACTGAACATCCTGGGCCAGCATCTCAAGACCGACGAGCGTACCGGCTACGTCATCACCGACGTGGACCGCGACTATGACCCGCAGGCGCTGCGGGTGCTGAAGAGTGTGGCGGGAACGCTGCGGTTCCGGTTGCTGCACTGATACCTTCCGTCGCGGCATCTTGCGTCTGTCCGTGGACGGCGCAGAGTGTTGCGGAACGGTCGCATTCAGCCGGCCGACGGGAGGACATCATGAACCGCTTTCTTCGCGGCGCCGCGCTCGGTGCCCTGACGCTTGCCGCCGCCACAGCTCTGGCCAGCGCCGCATCGGCCCAAACGTACAACCGACTGGTCGTGTTCGGTGATTCGCTGAGCGACAACGGCAACCTTTACGCTGCATCCTTCAACACACAGCCCCAGTCGCCGCCTTACTTCCAGGGTCGCTTCTCGAATGGTCCGGTTTTCACGGAGCTTCTGGGCTTTAATGCGCTGCGGGGGGCAATCTCGACGAGCTCGGTGACCGGCAGCGTGAACTTCGCCTACGGAGGCTCTCGGACTGACAATGTCGTGGCCTTCCCGCCCGGCATGCGTCAGCAGTTGACGACCTATCTCGGGCGGGGCGGAACCTTCGGATCGGGTGACCTAGTCAGCATTCTCGGCGGCGCGAACAACATCTTCCAGTCGATCGGTGCCTTCGCCGTGCTGCCGCCCACCTCGCAGGGGAATCCGACCGGTTTCGTCGACCCGACCATCCGGGCCGCGGTCGCCGACATGAATTTTCTTGTCAATGATGTGGCGTCCAGGGGCGCGGGCACGATCCTCGTGACGAATCTGCCTCGCCTCGGCCTGACGCCACAGTTCCGGCCCACCCCGCTCGCGGCTCTGGCCGACTATGCCGGTGGCCAGTTCAATAGCCAGCTGCAGAACGCCCTGCTGACGCTCGCTCCGACACGGCCGAACACCAACATCATTCTGTTCGATCTCGCCAAGGTGTCCGACGTCCTCGCCGCCAATCCAGGCCGGTTCGGCCTGACGGACGCCACGAGCCAGTGTCTGAACACGACCACCGGCGCGGTCTGCGCTAATCCCGACGGCTTCCTCTATTGGGATGGCGTGCACCCGACCGCCGCCGGTCACCGCCTGATCGCCACCCTGGCATCGGACTACCTGTACTACGGCGACCGGGCGGCCAGCTCGACGATCCAGGGCGAGACGGCCTTCCGTCACCGCGAGGACGCGATGGACGGTGCGACCGCGCGGCTGTCGGGCCGGGACGCCTGGCAGGCCGGAACGACCATCGTGGGCGGGGTCATGTATGACACCGCCGACATCGACCAGCGCGGTTTTGCCTCCGCCGGTGAAACCACCAGCTATGGCGGCAATGTCGGTCTCGAAAGCGGCACCGAGAGCCTGCGGTTCGGCGTGACCGGAGCCTGGCGCGTCGCCGACGTGACCGCCGGGGCGACCTCGTTCCAGCTCCAGACGCTGTCGCTGGACCTCTATGGTGGCTGGCGGTCTGGCAATGTCTTCGTCAACGGCGTGGTGGGCGTCGCCAGCGAGGACTTCAATGACATCAATCGCTTCAGCGCCTTGCCGGGCCTGGAGCAGACCGGCACCACGCGCGGCTTTTCGAGCGGAGCCCGGGTTCAGGCCGGTGTATGGTTCGACGCCGGTGGCATCGCCATCTCGCCGCGGGTCGCGGTGGCCTATGTCAGCTCCGACATCGAGGGCTACACCGAGCAGGGCTTCGCCGCCTCATACGAGTATCGCGACCGCGAGGTGAAGGGCATCACCGGCGAAGTCGCATTGCGGGCTGAGGGTGACGTTGGCGGCTTCGGTGTTCATGTCGAAGGCGGCTATCGCGACAGCCTCGATGACAGCTCCCAGGCCGTTCGGGTCGGCATCGCCGGCAACCCCGCCCAGGTCCTGTCGCGTCGGTTTGATGATCCGTTCGGCGGCTCCTTCCTCGCCTCGGCGGGTGTTTCGGGCCAGATGGGGCCCTTCGATCTGGAAATCGGCTACCGGGGTCGTTTCGGCGACAGCGCCGATAGCCATACGGGCGGCATCACCCTGACCTTGCCGCTGTCCTGATCCTCGGGTCGCGCCTGCAAGGAAGCGCGCCGGGTTCGCCCGGCGCGCTTTTTCGTTCTGGTTCCCGGGGTGCGACGACCTGCCGCCCCTCGCGCCCCAAAGTCGCCCCATGGACCCTTAGAACGACGGCCTGCGCCGCTCGCATTTGGTTACGAATCGTAACGGCGGCGCTCCTGACAGCTTTCTCCAAAGCGCCGACAGAGCCGACGACATCATGCGCCGACCCTTGCCGAGCCTCCGTGGCCTTCTCGCTCAGTCTGGCCAGGGAGCGGCTCTCGCCGGCGTCGCCATCCTGGCCATGGCGATGGCGCCGGCCACCCCTGAGCCCGCCATCGAGCCCGGCAGCCTGCCAGAACTTCCTCCCGTGACAGCCGTGGCGGAACCGGCTGGTCCGGTGACACGCACGATCACCTTCGAAGAACCGGTGCGCGGGTTCCCGATCAACTCCCGCTTCGGCATGCGCAGACTGGGTGGTGAGCGGGGCGCCCGGATGCACAAGGGCGTCGACATCGCGGCACCGACGGGCACGGCGGTCTATTCGTCCGCCGAAGGCGAGGTTCTCCGCATCGGCCGCCAACCGGACGGCTACGGCAACTTCATCGAGGTGCGCCACCCCAACGGCATGACCACCCTGTACGCCCATCTCAGCCGTATCGACGTGGCGTCGGGCGATCGGGTCCTGGCGGGCGAGCGCATCGGTCTGGTGGGATCGACGGGCTATTCGACTGGCCCGCACCTGCACTTCGAAGTGCGTCGCGACGGCGTGCAGATCAACCCCGGCCGCGTCGTGGGCGAGAGCTTCGAGGTCGCGGTCGAGGCCCCGATCGCCGGCTGAGGACGTTATCGCCGAACATGACGGCGAATACAGTTTGCATGTAAAGCGTCCTTTGCTACCCCTTGGTCAGTAGCCAGTGGGGGATGCGCATGGATGCCTTGACGCTCGAGGGCGTGAGCAAGCGATACGGCGGATTCCAGGCCGTGCGCGACCTGAGTTTCTCGGTCCGAAAGGGCGCGATTTGCGGCTTCCTTGGCCCCAACGGGGCCGGCAAGACCTCGACGATCCGCATGATCCTGGGCCTTCAACCGGCGACCACGGGGAGCATCACCATTCTCGGCGCGCCGGACGGACGCATGGTCCGAGACCGGATCGGCTTCCTCCCGGAAGAGCGCGGCCTCTACAAGAAGATGACGCCCGTCGACGCCATCGCCTTCTTCGGCTCGCTGAAGGGCTTGCCGACTGGCGAAGGGCGCAAGCGGGCCAAGGAGATGCTGGAGGCGCAGGGGCTGGGCGCGTCCCGCAACAAGAAGATGAAGGAGCTGTCCAAGGGGATGGCCCAAAAGGTCCAACTGATCGCCTCGGTCGTGCATCGGCCCGAGTTCGTGATCCTGGACGAGCCCTTCAGCGGCCTGGACCCGGTGAACCAGCAGGGGCTGGAGACCGTCATCCGCGATCTGGCGGCGAACGGGGCGACGGTGCTGTTCTCCACACACGTGATGCAGCACGCCGAGCGGCTGTGCGATCAGGTCGTGCTGATCGCACGAGGCCGAAAGGCGTTCGACGGCACGGTGGCCGAGGCGCGGGCGACCAGCCGTCGGTTCCTGGACCTGGAAGGAGCCATCGCGGTCGACCAGGTCGCGGCCCTGCCCGGCGTGACCGGTGTGGCAGTCGTTTCCGAGCATGACGGGGTTCGCACCCTGAAGGCCGCGTTGGCCCAGGGCGCGCCGGGTCAGGAGGCGCTGAAGGCAGCCTTTCTGAATGGGCTGGATGTGCGTCGCTTCGAACTCAAGGAGCCGACCCTGCACGATGCCTTCATCGACCTGACCGGCGACCATCCCGACCATGACCAGAGCGTCGCCCGGACTGAAACCCAGACGGAGGCTGCCCGATGAGCCGCATTCTGCTGATCGCCCGCCGCGAATTCATGGCCTATGCCCGAACGGTCGGCTTCTGGCTGTCGCTGCTGGCGTTTCCGTTGTTCGCGGTGCTGGGCGGGGCGATTCCGTTGTTGATGGACAACGCCGATCCGGTCCGTGCCGTCGTGCTGATCGAGGAGGGACCCCAGGCCGCCGGATTGGCGGCGGCGGTCCAGGGCCGCCTGGCCGATGAGGCGGAACGTTCGGCGGAACGCGCGCGAGAGGCCGCAGAGAAAGCCGCGGAGGCGTCCGGTGCGCCGGCTGGCGCGGCCGAGGGCGCGATCGCCCAGATGACTCGCCAACGGATGCGTTTTGTCGATGCGCCGGCCGATCTGTCCGCCGCCGCCCCGGGCGAGGCGCGCGACGCGGTCGTGCGTCGCTATCTGACCGACGAGACGCCCAAGGAACAGCGTCTGGACGCCGTGGTGTTTCTCGACCGCACGGCCGAAGGGCCGGCGGCGCGGGTATGGGCCGCGCGCGCCACCGACGACACAGTGGAGGATTTTGTGCGCGCCGCCCTGCGCGACGCCAATCGGGACGCCGTTCTGACCCAGGCCGGGATCGATCCGGCTGTCGTCGAGGCAACTGATGCCTTCCGACCCGAGGTCACACTGTTTTCGCCCCGGGCGTCGGACGGGGGCGAGGTGTCTTTCAAGGATCGGCTGCCGGGCATTATCGGCCTGGCCTTCAGCTTTCTGCTCTGGTCGCTGATCATCACGGGGGCCTCTATCCTGCTGAACAGCGTGATGGAGGAGAAGTCGAACAAGATTCTGGAGGTGCTGCTGTCCTCCGCCTCGCCGACAGAGATTCTGACCGGCAAGGTTCTGGGCGTGGCGATGCTGACGGTGTCGGTTTTGCTGGTCTGGGGCGGGATCGGCGCGGCGGGGCTGATCACGACCGTGCCCGAGCAGGCGACGAACATCTGGGAGATCCTGACCCGCGATGGGCTGATCTTCTACTTCCTGGCCTACATCGTGGGTGGCTACCTGATGTACGCGGTGTTGTTCGCCGCCATCGGGGCCTTCTGTGAGACGCCCCGGGACGCCCAGACGCTCATGGGGCCGATCATGATGGTGCTGGTCATCCCCATCCTGCTGGTCCAGTTCGCCCTGGTGAACCCGGACGCCCCGATGGTGCGGTTCGCGTCCTGGGTGCCCTTCTTCACGCCCTTCCTGATGGCGGCGCGCGCGCCGTCGGGGCCGCCTCTCATAGAGATCATCGGCACGATGGCCGGGATGTTTGCCGTCGCCCTGCTGATGGTGTGGCTGGCGGGCCGGGCGTTCCGGGCCGGAGCCCTGTCGGACGTGAAGCTTAGCTGGAAGAGCTTTGGCCAGGCCATCGCGGGCGGTGGGCGCTAAGGGGCAGCAAAAGCAAAAAGGCCGCCCGGATGGGCGGCCTTTGATCTTTCAGACGGCTTCGGTGATCAGCCGCGCGGTGCGCGGGGCTTCGGAGCCGGCAGCAGACCTTCGCGCTGGGCGCGCTTGCGGGCCAGCTTGCGGGCGCGGCGGACGGCCTCGGCCTTCTGGCGGGCGCGCTTTTCCGAGGGCTTCTCGTAGTGCACGTGGCGCTTCATCTCGCGGAAGCTGCCTTCGCGCTGCATCTTCTTCTTCAGGGCCTTGAGCGCCTGATCGACATTGTTGTCGCGAACGAAAATCTGAACCAGGTTCAACTCTCCTTTGGCTGCCCGCCGCGTCCTTACGAGAGGCGGGCAGACAAATAAAATCCGATCCCGCGGGCGACAGCCCGGCGAGCGAAGCCCGGTCGATACACCAAGCCCCCCGGAGTGTCCAGCGGGCCCGCCGCCATTCGTCGCGGTCCCCATCGCCGTCTCGCGCGTTCAGCCGGGCGACGCTAAGGATAGGCTCATGACCGACGTCCCCCCTCTGTCGAACGCCGAGCCTGACTGGGCCGACGCCACGGAACAGGCGGTACTGGATGCCGCCATCCGCCTGGCTCCGACCCTGGGCTGGAACGGGCGGATGGTGCGCGAGGCCTGCGCCGCCGAGGGCCTGTCGGAAGGCGATCAGGAGCTGCTGTTCCCGAATGGGCCGCGCGACCTGGCCGCCCTGCTGTCGCGGCGACATGATTCGCGGGCGCTGGAGGCGCTTGGGTCCGCCGAGGGCCTGAAGATCCGCGACCGCATCGCCAGAGCGGTGTCTGCCCGGATGGAGGCGGGCGCCGACGACCTGGAGGCCACCCGCAAGTGCGCGGGCTTTCTGGCGCTCCCGACCAATACCGACCTCGGCCTTACACTGGCATGGGAGAGCGCGGATCACCTGTGGCGCTGGGCGGGCGATACGGCGACGGACTGGAACCACTATTCCAAGCGCACCATTCTGTCGGGGATCCTGATCCCGGCATTGACCCTGCGCTGGTTCGAGGGGCGTGAGGCTGCGGAAGCCTTCGTGGCGCGCCGCATCGAAAACGTCATGGCCTTCGAGAAGTGGAAGGCCGGCAAGGACTTCGACGCCCCGGTCAGGAAGGCGACCGAGTTCCTAACGAAACTTCGTTACGGCACGCCCTGATCCCGTGTGCGCTTCCTATCAGGCCAAGCTGAACATCACCCAGCTGGTGGACTGGTTCGAGCGCGCCGGCGCGCCGCTCGATTTTCCGGGCGGCCTGCCTAACCTGGAGCCGCAGGACGAGGTGCGGCCGACCGATAGCGCGCCGGTGGTGGTCGGGACGGGCGGCGTGACCCAGCTGACGACGCAGCGCTTCGGATTCCCTCCGCTCAAGCCGAAGGCCGGGCCGATCATCAACCTGCGCGCCGAGGGTCGGACCTTTCTGAACCGGGATCGTACCGGCCGCTGCCTGGTCCCGGTCAGCGGCTTCTACGAGTTCACCGGCTCGACCTATCCCAAGACGCGCTGGATGTTTCGTGACGCCGAGGCGCCCTTCCTGGCGCTGGCCGCCGTCTGGCGCGCGGGGGAGGGTGACGCCTTCTCGCTGCTGACCACCGAGCCGGGGCCAGACGTCGCGCCCTATCACACGCGCGGGGTGATCCCGGTTGCGGTGGAGCGCTGGGCGGATTGGCTGTTCGCGGAAGCGTTTCCCGCCGACGTCTTCGCGCCGCCGCCCGCCGGGCGTCTGGTGGTCGAGGCGGCGCCGAGGCCGGCGAAGCCTACAGCGGCCTGACCTTGTTCACATGGGCCATCTTGCGGCCGGGGCGGGCTTCCGCCTTGCCGTAGAGGTGCAGCCGGGCGTCGGCCTTGCCGGCCAGTTTCCGCCACTGCTCGACCTCGTCGCCGAGCAGGTTGTGCATCTCGACGCGGGCGTGGGGCGTGGTCGGACCCAGCGGCCAGCCGGCGACCGCCCGGATGTGCTGTTCGAACTGGTCGCAAACGCAGCCGTCCTGGGTCCAGTGGCCGGTGTTGTGGACGCGCGGCGCGATCTCGTTGACCAGCAGCTTGCCGTTCCCGAGGTCGAACAGTTCGATACCGATGACGCCGACATAGTCCAGACCATCGAGCACGGCGCGCGCGATGGCGCGGGCCCGTCGCTCGGTCTTCGCATCGACCTCAGCAGGGGCAAGAGTGGTGCGGAGCACGCCACCTGCATGCGTATTTTCGCCCAGCGGATAGACGGCCGTCGCGTCGTCGCGGCCTCGCGCGGCGATGATCGACAGCTCGCGCGTGAAGTCGGCGCGCGCCTCCAGAATGGCGGGTCGGCCGCCGATGGCCTCGAAAGCCTTGGCCGCGTCCTTGGGCGACTTGATCCAGACCTGCCCTTTGCCGTCGTAGCCTTCGCGGCGGGTCTTGAGCAGGGCGGGGCAGCCCAGCGTCTCAATGGCGGCTGTCAGGTCCTCCAGCGTCGACACGGGAACGAAATCGACGGTCGTCGCGCCCACGCCATTCAAAAAGGTCTTCTCGTCCACCCGGTCCTGCGCCACGGCCAGGGCCACCGGCCCCGGGGCGACGCGGGCACCCGCCTCGGCCAGCCGTTCCATGGAGCTGGCGGGCACGTTCTCGAACTCGAAGGTGACGACGTCGCAGACGCGGCCGAAGACGTTCAGCGCCACCGGATCGTCATAGGCGGCGACGATCTGGCCGCGCGAGACCCGCCCGGCGGGGCTGTTGTCTTCGGGGTCCAGGATCACGACGTCGAAACCGAGCCGCGAGGCGGCCTGCGACAGCATGCGACCCAGCTGGCCGCCGCCGAGGATGCCGATGGTCGAACCCGGCGCGAGAGGCGCGTCGCTTCCGCTCACTCAGTCCTCGACCGTTTCGTGGACCGCTTCCGTCTGGGCCTCGCGGAAGGCGTCCAGCCGTCCCGCCAGCACCGGATCGCCCAGCGCCAGGATCTGGGCCGCCAGAATGCCCGCGTTCTTCGCCCCCGCCTCGCCGATGGCCAGGGTCGCGACCGGCACGCCGCCGGGCATCTGGACAATCGACAGCAGGGAATCGAGGCCCTTCAGCGCCTTGGACTGCACCGGCACGCCGAGCACCGGCAGGGACGTCATCGACGCCGCCATGCCCGGCAGATGCGCTGCTCCGCCCGCGCCCGCGATGATCACCTTGAAGCCCGCGCCCCGCGCGGCCGAGGCGAACTCCCAGAGGCGCTTGGGCGTCCGGTGCGCCGACACCACCCGGGCATCCCAGGCGACGCCCAGCCGGTCCAGGGTCTCGGCGGCGTGCTTCATCGTCGGCCAGTCAGAACGACTGCCCATGATGATCGCGACGGGCGGGGTCTCGGTCGCCATGCGGTCAAGGCTCCTCGCAGGAAAGCGGCCGGTTACAGCACGCGCGTTGCGCCCGCAACCAAGGGCGTTAGCCTGTCCTTGCGCGGCCGTTCCTTGAGTCGCGCCCCTGTGCCGTCTTGGAGCCCGACCGTGACCGACGCGGCCGACATCGACGCCCTCGCCGATCCGCATGCCGAGATCGCCCGCCTGCGCGCCGAGGTCGAGGCCCTGCGCGCCCGCGCAGAGGCTGCGGAGGCGGCGGCCGAACACGATGTCCTTACGCCGGTGCTGAACCGTCGGGGGTTCGTCGCCGCCCTGACGCGGACCATGGCCTACTGCACGCGCTACAAGGTTCCGGCGGCGCTGCTCTATCTCGATCTCGACGGCTTCAAGGGCGTCAACGACAGCCTGGGTCACGCGGCGGGCGACGCGGCCCTGGTGCGGGTGGCGGAGATCCTGCTCGAGAACGTGCGCGCCACCGACGCCGTCGGACGACTGGGCGGCGACGAGTTCGCCGTCGTGCTGCTGAACGCCGGGCTGGAAGAGGGGCGCGAAAAGGCCGCCGCGCTGAAGGCCGCGCTTGAATCGACCGAGTTCACCTGGGAAGGCCAGTCCGCGCGCCTGGACGGTTCATTCGGCGTGCGCGCCTTCGCCGGCCACACCGATGTCGAGGCCTGGCTGGCCGAGGCCGACGCGGCCATGTGGGTGCGAAAGCGCGGTCGCTAGGCGCGGGTCAGGGCCAGCTGAATCACATCGGTCCGCCGCGAGCGGAATCCCGCCTCGCAGTAGGCCAGGTAGAAGCGCCACAGCCGCCGGAACCGCTCATCGAAGCCCCCCATCTTGCGGATGTCGGCCCAGGCCGCCTGGAACCTCTGGTCCCAGCGCGACAGGGTGTCGGCGTAGTCGATGCCGAAGCGCTCGACCGCGTCCCAGCTCAGACCCGCCGCCTCGACCACGGGCTGAAGCCGCGACTCGGACGGCAGCATCCCGCCGGGGAAGATGTATTTCTGGATGAAGTCGACGCGGGCGTTGTACTCGTCGAACAGCTCGTCCTGGATGGTGATGATCTGCAGGCCCGCGCGCCCGCCGGGGACCAGCACGCGGCGCACCTTGTCGAAATAGGCGCCCCAGTATTCCTTGCCGACGGCCTCGAACATCTCGATCGATGCGACGCGGTCGAAGGTGCCTTCGACGTCGCGATAGTCGATCAGGCGGATGTCGGTCCGCTCCGACAGGCCGGCGTTGAACAGGCGCTGGCGGGCGAAGTCGTGTTGCTCCCGGCTAATCGTGACGCCGGTGACATGGGCGCCGACCTCCTTGGCCGCATACTCGGCGAAGCCACCCCAGCCGCAGCCGATCTCCAGCACCCGCATGCCGGGCTTCAGGTCCATGGCGCGGGCCAGATCGGCGTATTTGCGCGTCTGGGCGGCCTCCAGGGGTTCGGACGGGCTGTCGAACCGGGCCGAGGAGTAGGTCATCGTCCGGTCCAGCCACGCCTCGTAGAAGGCGTTGCCGAGGTCGTAGTGGGCGTGGATGTTCTTCTTCGACCCTGTCCGGCTGTTGCGGTTCAGACGGTGCGAGATCCAGTTTGCCGCCAGCATGATGGCGTTGCCGTCGAACAGGCGGCGGATGTGGTCGTAGTTGGAGGCTAGAACCTCCAGCAGCACGGCCAGATGCGGGCTGTCCCATTCGCCCGCGACATAGCCTTCGGCATAGCCGATATCGCCGTTGGCCAAGACGCGGCGGGCGAAGCGGTAGTCGATCACCTGCATGACGGCGGCGGGACCAGGCGTGGCACCCTCCAGCCGGTGGACCTCGCCGTTCGGCAGAGTCAACGTCAGCGAGCCATAGGTCCAGTTCGCCGACAGCAAGCGCACGAGCATGCCGAAAACGCGCGGCGTCTTGTTGGCGACGGGGATGGAGTGGTCTGCTGTGGATGCGGTCATGATGGCCAAGCTGTGTTCCCGAACAGCTACGGTCAATCCTCCGGCATGGCTTCACCGCCGCCGGTGACGACCTTCAGGGCTGCCAGCGCCCGTGCGCGCGCCTCCGCATGGTCCACCAACGGCCGGGGATAGGTGCGACCCAGCGTCACGTCGGCCGCGCGCAGGATCTCCGGCGGGGCCGTCCAAGGCGAGTGGACGAAGGCCGGAGACAACCGCTTCAGCTCTGGCACCCAGCGCTTCACATAGGCCCCATCCGGATCGAACTTCTGGCCCTGGGTCACCGGATTGAAGATGCGGAAATAGGGGGAGGCGTCGGCCCCCGAGCCCGCGACCCACTGCCAGTTCTGGGCGTTCTGGGCCAGGTCGGCGTCCATCAGACAGTCCCAGAACCAGGCCTCGCCCTTCCGCCAGTCGATCAGCAGATGCTTGATGAGGAAGGAGGCCACGATCATCCGCACACGATTGTGCATGAAGCCCGTGGTCCAAAGCTCGCGCATGCCCGCGTCGACGATGGGGTAGCCGGTCCGACCCTTCGTCCAAGCCTCGAACTGGGCCGCATCGTTGATCCACGGCATCCGGTCGTATTCCGGCCGGAAGGCGTCCGTTGGCAGGGTCGGGAAGTGCTGCAGCAGATGCGCCGAGAAATCACGCCAGATCAGTTCGTTCGTGAACTTGTCCGCCTGACTCTCTGAAATCCCGTTGGAACCCGCCGCGTCGTAGGCGGCCGTCCAGGCGCGCCACGGGCTGATCTCGCCGAAATGCAGATGGGGCGACAGGCGGCTGGTGCCCGGTCGGTCGGGCCGGTCGCGGTCGTCGGCATAGGTCTTGAGCCCGGTCTTGAGGAAGTCGGACAGGGCCTTGGCAGCCCCCACCTCTCCCGGCTCGCCCAGAAAGCCCGTCGACCAGTCCGGCCGGGTCGGGTGCAGGTCCCAGGCGTCGATGTCGTCGCTCTCGACCTCCGGCGCGCCGGACAGGTCCGGTGGCCCGAGTGTGTGGGCCGGGGCCACCGCCTGCGCCCTCAGCGCCTTCATGAACGGTGTATAGACCTTGTACGGCCCGCCCGAGCCGTTCAGCACCGTGCCGGGCGTGGTCAGCAGGGTCCCGTTGAACCCCTTCACCTCGACCCCGTCGGCCTTCAGAGCGTGGGCGATGTCCTTGTCGCGCGCCCAGCCGTCGGGCTCGAACAAGCGGTTCATCATCACGCAGGTCGCGCCGCTCTGGTCGATCAGGCGGCGCAGCTCGGCTTCCGAATCACCCCGTCTCAGCACCAGACGGCCGCCGCGCTCGGCGATGGAGGCCGCCAGCGCCCGCAGAGACTTGTCCAGCCACCAGCGGCTGGCCCCGCCGATTTGGCGCGTCGCCGGGCCGTCGTCCAGGATGTAGACCGGCAGGATCGGCCGTCCCGTGGCGTGGGCCGCCTGCAGCGCCGGATTGTCGGCCAGCCTCAGATCGCGTCGGAACCACAGGATGACGGGCGGCTCGCAGTCTGTGGTCACGCCTTCCGGCTCCGTGTTAGGTTGCGAAATCCGGCGGTCGGGACCACCTGACCGCCCCATAGGCTGGGCCAATCCAACGCGCCAGCCGCCAAACCGTCGCTAGTCGAAAGCCCCGCCCGTGACCGCTCCCAACTCCGTCATCACCCTGTCCGGCAACGGCATCACCACGCCCGTCGTCATCGGCGGCGGTGCCCGCATCGCCTTCATCGCCGGTCCGTGCCAGCTGGAAAGCCGCCAGCACGCCCTGGAAATGGCCCATGCGCTCAAGGAGATCGGCCAGCGGCTGAACGTCGGGATCATCTACAAGACCAGCTTCGACAAGGCGAACCGCACCTCGGCCACCGCCGCGCGCGGCATCGGCCTGGAGGGCGCCCTGCCGATCTTCGCCGAGATCCGTGAGGTCACCGGTCTGCCGGTCCTGACAGACGTCCACAACGAGGAACAGTGCGGGATCGCGGCCCAGGCCGTCGACGTGCTGCAGATCCCGGCCTTCCTCAGCCGCCAGACCGACCTGCTGCTGGCCGCGGCCGCGACCGGCAAGGCCATCAACATCAAGAAGGGCCAGTTCCTGGCCCCCTGGGACATGAAGAACGTCATCGCCAAGGTCACGGGCGCGGGCAATCCCAATGTCATGGCCTGCGAGCGGGGAGCCAGCTTCGGCTACAACACCCTGGTGTCGGACATGCGGGCCCTGCCGGTGCTGCGCGACATCGGCTGTCCGGTCGTGTTCGACGCGACCCACAGCGTCCAGCAGCCGGGCGGGCAGGGGACGTCGTCGGGCGGCCAGCGCGAGTTCGTGCCGGTGCTGGCCCGCGCCGCCGTCGCCGTGGGCGTCGACGCCGTCTTCATGGAGACCCACCAGGACCCCGACCACGCCCCGTCCGACGGTCCGAACATGGTGCCCCTGTCGGAGTTCGAGGCCCTCGCCGCCGACCTGATCGCCTACGACGATCTGTCCAAGGCCCGGATGGCGAAGGCGGCGTGAATCCGATAGGCGGTGGGCATGGCTGACACCCACCTCGACCTAGGCGGACTCCAAGCGCTGCTGGACAAGGCGCGCGGCCTGACGATCGCCTGCGTCGGCGACCTGATGCTGGACCGCTATGTCTATGGCGAGGTCAGCCGCATCTCGCCGGAGGCACCCATTCCCGTTCTGCGAGCCCGCCGCATGGTCGCCATGCCCGGCGGCGTGGGCAATGTGGCGCGGAACGTCGCCGCGCTGGGCGCCACCGCGCGCCTGGGCGGCGTCGCCGGTGACGATGCGCCCGGCGCCGAACTCGCCTCGCTGGTTTCGGCCGAGGATCGGATCGAGGATTTCATCGCCCGAACGGCGGCGGGCGGCACCATCGTCAAGACGCGCTACGTCTCCGGCGGGCAGCAGCTGATGCGGCTCGACGAGGAGGAGCCGGTCGTCGGCGCCTTCGAACGGGACGAGGTTTTTTCAAACGCTTCAGCCATTCTCCTGTCAGACTACGCGAAGGGTGTCGTCACCGAGCGCCTGATCCGATCCGCGCTGTGGCAGGCCCAAAACGCAGGCATTCCCGTCATCGTCGACCCCAAGGGCCGCGACTTCGCCCGCTACGGTGCCGTCGACGTGATCAAGCCCAATGCGTCGGAGCTCGCGGGGGCCACCGGCCTGCCGGTCGAGACCGACGCCGAGGTCGAGGCGGCGCTGACCGCCCTGCTGGAGGCCACCACGGCCAAGGCCATCGTCGTCACCCGCGCGGGCAAGGGCATGAGCCTGATGCGGCGCGGCGGCCCCGTCCGCCACTTTCCCGGTCGGGCGCGCGAGGTGTTCGATGTGTCCGGTGCGGGTGATACGGGACTGGCGGCGCTCGGCTTGGCGCTCGGAGCAGGCGCCTCGCTCGAACAGGCGGTGCAGCTGGCCATCCTGGCGTCCGGCGTCGTCGTCGGAAAGAGCGGCACGGCCGTGATCACCCCCGCCGAACTGATCGAGGCCGAGGTCAGCCAGCACGCGGGCGCGGCGCTCGCCAAGGTCACCGGCCTCGACGACCTCGCCGCCGAGGTCGAGGCCTGGCGCGCCCAGGGACTGAAGATCGGCTTCACCAACGGCTGTTTCGACATCCTGCACCGCGGTCACGTCGCCTATCTGGCCCAGGCGCGGTCATGGTGCGATCGGCTGGTGGTCGCTTTGAACACCGACGCCTCGGTCCGCGCGCTGAAGGGCGAGGGACGACCAGTCAACGACCTCGACAGCCGCGCCGTCGTCATCGGCGGCCTGGCCAGCGTGGACCGCGTGACCTCCTTCGACGACCCGACGCCCATCCGCCTGATCGAGCGGTTGCGGCCCGATGTGCTGATCAAGGGGGCGGACTACACGCGTGAGGGCGTGGTCGGGGGCGATCTCGTCGAGAGCTGGGGCGGAGAGGTGCGGCTGGCCGCCTTTACCGACGGCTTTTCCACGACCAAGACCATCGAGACGATGAAGGGGTCGGCATGAGGCGGGCGGTCGTGGTCACCGGCGGGGCTGGCTTCATCGGCTCCAACATCGTCTCGCGTCTGTGCGCTGAGGATCGCTGGGACGTCATCGTCTGCGACCGGCTGGAGAGCGCCGACCTCGGCAAGTGGAAGAACATCGCCAAGTCGCCCATCGCCGACTTCTGGCAGCCGGAGGAGCTGTTCACCCAGCTGGACCGTCACGTCGACCGTGTCACGGCCATCGTCCACATGGGGGCCATATCCTCGACGACCGAGCAGGACGCGGACCTGATCCTAAGGACCAACTTCAGCCTGTCGCGGGATCTGTGGGACTGGTGCGCGCTCAACGACACCCGGCTGATCTACGCCTCATCGGCGGCGACCTATGGCGACGGTTCGGCAGGGTTCAAGGACGCCGACGATCTTGCTTCTATCTCCCGGCTTCAGCCGCTAAACGCCTATGGCTATTCGAAGAAGCTATTCGACCAGTACGCCGTGCGCGAGGCCTCTCGCGACCATGCACCCAAGCAGTGGGCGGGGCTGAAGTTCTTCAACGTCTATGGCCCCAACGAGGGCCACAAGGGCGGGATGAAGTCCGTCATCGCCCAGATCTGGCCGAAGGTCGCGGTCGGCGAGACCGTCAACCTGTTCCGCTCGCACCATCCCGACTACGCCGACGGCGGCCAGCTGCGCGACTTCGTATTCGTCGACGATGTGGTCGACATCATCGACTGGCTGCTGTGCGAGCCCCGGATCAGCGGTATCTTCAACGCCGGGTCGGGCCAGGCGCGGTCTTTCCTCGACCTGGCCAAGGCCACCTTCGCCGCTGCGGGCCAGGAGCCCCGTGTCGCCTACATCGACATGCCCGAGGCCATCCGCGACCGGTACCAGTACTTCACCCAGGCCAGCATGGACCGGGTGCGTTCGCTGGGCTTCTCCGGACAGTCCACGCCGCTGGAGGAGGGCGTGCGCCGCTACGTCCAGAACTTCCTGAGCCAGCCGGATCCCTATCGGTGAGGGCGCGGTGATCCTGCCCCGCCTGACGTTGCGCCAGTGGTTCGGATGGATTGGGTTCGCGCTCGTCTTTTTGCTGGCGGCGGCGGTGGCGGTGTGGCGGGGCGATATCCTCCGGGCCGGGCTGGACCCGCAGATCCCGTTCCAGACCTACGACCCGCCGCCGGTGCCGGACTATGCCGAGCCGACCGCATGGGCTCTTCGCGACGTGCGCACGCCCGGGGCGGGGCCGGCGGCGGTCTTCTTCCTGCATTCCACCACCTATGAAGGCGGCGAGGAGTGGAACGGTCCGATCGGCGACCCGGACGCCGATGCCTATCTCGACCGGGTCGTTCTTCCCAACTACGCGGGTCCATTCGCACGCGCCGGCTCCGTCAGCGCGCCGCGATACCGCCAGGCCTCACTGTACACCCGGCTGACGTTGCGGGACGACGCCCGCGACGCCCGGGCCTTCGCCTATGGCGACGCGCTCATGGCCTTTGACGCCTGGGTGGCGGCTCATCCGACGGGGCCTCTGGTTCTGGCGGGCGTCGAGCAGGGCGGAGAACTGATCGACAGGCTGCTGCGTGAACGGATCGTGTCCAACCCGACGCTTGGTGCCCGCGTCGCAGCCGTCTATCTGATGGACGTGATTGTGGCGCGAGAGCCGCTGTCGCCCTCGCTCCCCGCCTGCGCTACCGCCACCAGCATCGGCTGCGTCATTGCCTGGTCGGGCGTCGATGAGAAGAACGACGGCGCGGCCCAGCGCCGGCTGCGCCGCGCCCTGGTGTGGGACGCCAACGGACGTCTGGTTGATCTCACCGGTCGTCAGGCGTTGTGCGTCAATCCGGTCAGCGGAGCCGCTGATGAGGTCGCCGTTCCCGCCCGCCGCCACCAGGGGGCCGCCAACGCCACGGGGCTGGAGTGGGGGGTTCATCCGGCTTTCATCGACCGGGCCGTGGCCACCCAGTGCCGCCAGGGCATCCTGCGCCACACCGAGCTGACGACCGAGTCTTTTCGCGAGGTTGGCGGCTGGGCGGATCGACGGAAAGCCCGTCAATACAATCTATTCTATGCTGATATTGAAGCCGACGTTGAACGTCGTCTGAACGTCTGGATGGCCTCCAACGCGGGCTAGTCAAGCGCCGCGCGCTCGCTTCTCCAGTCGAAAAGAGCCTCAAGCACCTGGATCGCCTTGCCGCGCTCCGACAACAGGTCGGGATCGCGGCCGAGCACCAGCCGCGCGTCGTCCGCGGCCGCCAGAAGCAGAGCCCGGTGCCGGATCGGATCGGCAAAGCGATAGGCCGGAAAGCCGCTCTGCTTCAGCCCCAGCGGATCGCCGCCGCCCCGCAGCCGGAAATCCTCCTCGGCGATCTCGAAGCCGTCCTCGGTGCGACGTAGTGTCTCCAGCCGGAGCCGTGCCGTCTCGCCCAGCCCCGCGTCCTCGCCCCCGTACAGCAGGATGCAGGCGCTGGCCTTGGAGCCCCGGCCGACGCGGCCGCGAAGCTGATGCAGCTGGGCCAGGCCGAAACGGTCGGCGTGCTCGATGACCATGATGGAGGCGTTCGGCACATCGACGCCGACCTCCACCACCGTCGTCGCCACCAGCACCGGCAGGCGGCCGTCGGCGAAGTCGGCCATGACGGCTTCCCGCTCCGCCCCCGGCATCTGGCCGTGTGCCAGCCCGACCTCACCGCCCAGAAGGCGGCGCAGATCGACTGCGCGCGCTTCCGCCGCCGCCAGGTCGACAGCCTCGGACTCGGCCACGAGGGGACAGATCCAGTAGGCCTGGGCTCCGCTCTCGACCGCCGCCTTCAGCCGCTTGGCCACCTCGCCGATACGGGCCAGCGGCAGGACGGCGGTGGCCACGGGCGTTCGGCCCGGCGGCTTCTCGGTCAGGCGGCTGACGTCCAGCTCGCCGTATTGGGTGAGCTCCAGGGTGCGCGGGATCGGCGTGGCCGACATGGTCAGCAGATGCACGCCGCCCGTCCTGGGGTCGCCCTTGGCCTGAAGTCGCGCGCGTTCATTGACGCCGAACCGGTGCTGTTCGTCGATGACGGCCAGACCCAGCCGGTCGAACCGTACCGCGTCCTGGAACAGGGCATGCGTCCCGATCGCCACCTGCGCCACGCCGGACGCCAGGGCGGCCAGCTTCTCGCGGCGCTCGGCCGGCGTGTCGCGGCCCGTCAGCAGGATCGTCGGCGCGCCCGCTGCCTCCAGCATGGGCCCGAGCCGCTGATGATGCTGCCGCGCCAGGATCTCGGTCGGGGCCATCAGGGCGGACTGGAAGCCGCTGGAGGCCGCGTCCGCCATGGCCAGCGCCGCCACGGCGGTCTTGCCCGAGCCCACGTCGCCCTGCAGCAGCCGCCCCATCTGCTCGCCGGATGCCAGATCGCGGCGGATTTCGGCGACCGCCTGATCCTGCGCCCCCGTCAGGCGGAAGGGCAGGGCGGCCAGCAGAGCCTCGGACACCGCGCCCGGCCGGATGACCGGCCCCGGCGTGATCTGCCGCGCCCGCCGCCGCCGCGCCAGGGCCAGCTGATGCGCCAGCAGCTCGTCATAGGCCAGTCTCTGGCGCGCCGGTGCATCGGCCTCCAGATCGGCCTCGGCCTTCGGCGCATGCAGCGTCTCGATGGCCGTCCGCCAGCCCGGCCACCGCTGCTTCGCCAGCCAGGCCGGGTCCTGCCATTCCGGCAGGTCTGGTGCGACGGCTAGAGCCGACAGCGCGATCTTTCGGACCTGCCGAGAGCTGATCCCCTGCGTCGCCGGATAGACGGGCTCGACCACCGGAATCTCTTCGCTCTTGTCCAGCGGCACGATCCAGTCGGGATGGACGATCTGGACCTCGCCGTTGAAGCGTTCGACCTTGCCCGACACCAGGCGGCGTTCGCCCCGGGGCAGCTGGCGCTCGATGTGCTGGGGACTGCCCCCGAACCAGATCAGGTGGACGAAGCCGGTGTCGTCGCTGGCTCGCACCTTCAACGGCACGCCCGGCCGACCGGGCGCGATCATGCGGTCGACGATCACGTCGAACACCCCGACCTCACCCTCGATGGCATTGGCGGCCTCGGTGCGGCGGCGCGTGATGACGCCGTTCGGGGCCAGGAACAGCACGTCGCGCACCAGGGGTCCCGCCAGCTTCTGCACCAGCGGCAGGGTGCGCGGCCCCACGCCCTTCAGCGTGCCGACCTCCGCGAACAGGGGAAACAGAATCTCCGGGCGCATCGCCTGCGACCATAGCGGTCGCAGCGGCGCTGGCGAAACGGGCAGGGGAACGCTATCTCCCGCGACCTGTTGGAATGATGGACCGGGCAAGGATTCTTGTGGCCGAACACGATGCGCGCGCCGAAACCCCCTCTGATCCTCGCCGCGAACGGCTGGGGCGGCTGACCTTCCGCGCCTGGCGTCGGGGTTTCCGCGAGGCCGATCTGGTGCTCGGACCGTTCATGGAGGCCGAAGGCGCGGCCCTCTCGGACAGCGAACTCGACGCCTTCGAGGCCCTGCTGGCCGAGGACGACCACGACCTTTACGCCTGGATCATCGAGTCCAAGCCGACGCCCGAGCCGCACGCCACTCCGCTGATGACCCGTCTGCGCGCCTTCATGCGCACCCATGTCTCGGCTGCGGTCGCTGAAGGGGCAGGCTGATGGACGGCGCCCAGATCGAACGCCGCACGGATCAGACCCTGGGCGGCGCGCCCGAAGGCATGGATGCCCTCGTCGTCGCCGAGCGGCTTAAGGCGTCCAGTGGCGTTGCTGTTTTCGTGGCGCGCGACGCGACCCGGGCCGCGGCATTCAGACAGGCGTTTGGTTTCTTCGCCAAGGATATTGAGGTTCTTGAGTTTCCGGCTTGGGACTGTTTGCCCTACGATCGGCTAAGCCCGACTTCGAGCGTCTCCGCCGAACGGATGGCGGCGCTCACGACGCTCGCCCGCCGCGAGGTCGAGGCGCGCGAGCCCCTGCTGGTCGTCACGACCGTCGCCGCCGCCATGCAGCGCACGCCGCCGCGCGAAGTGACCACGGCCGCCGGGTTCGACGCCGTGGTCGGCCGCGATCTCGACCTCCAGGCGCTGGAGACCTACTTCGCCATCAACGGCTACGTCCGCGCCTCGACCGTCAGCGACCGGGGCGAGTTCGCGGTGCGGGGCGGTGTGGTCGACGTCTTCCCGCCCGGTTTTGCCGAGCCCGTCCGTCTCGACATGTTCGGTTCCGAACTGGAATCCATTCGCACCTTCGACCCCGAGACCCAACGCTCGACCGGCCAGCTGCGCGAGGTGTCGTTGTCGCCGGTGTCCGAGGCCCTGTTGGACAAGGACAGCATCAGCCGCTTCCGCAGCGGCTACCTCAATCTGTTCGGCGCGCCGGGCGAGGACCCGATGTACGCCTCGGTCAGCGAAGGCAGCCGCCGTCAGGGCTTCGAGCACTGGCTGCCCTTGCTCTACGACCGGCTGGAGACCCTTTTCGCCTATCTGCCGGATCGCGC
Source organism: Brevundimonas sp. AAP58 (assembly GCF_001295975.1). Classification (GTDB taxonomy): domain Bacteria; phylum Pseudomonadota; class Alphaproteobacteria; order Caulobacterales; family Caulobacteraceae; genus Brevundimonas. The sequence continues at coordinate 39,243 of NZ_LJHU01000128.1, forward strand.
GGCGATCTTCGTCGATCATCAGGCGGACGCGGCGCGTGCCGATCGCTGGGCGCTGACGCGGGATGCTTATGAAGCTCGTCAGGAGGCCTCCAAGGCCAAGGGCGGCGGGGCCAACCGGACGCTGCCACCCGAGCGTCTGTATCTGCCCGAGGAGGAGTGGAACGGCGCGCTGGCCGGACGCTCCGTGCGTCGCTTCAGTCCCTTCGACGGCGGAGCCGAGGACGCCGGCGGTCGGCTGGGTCGCACCTTCGCCGCCGAACGCGCCCAGGACAGCGTCAACCTGTTCGGGGCGGTCGCCGCCCATGCCGGAAAGCTGAAGGCCGAGGGCAAGACCGTCCTGTTCGCCAGCTGGACCGAGGGGTCTTCGGATCGTCTCGGCGTCATGCTGTCCGACCACGGACTGGAGCCGGTCGTGGCCGTCCGCGACTGGGCCGATGTGCAGGCGGCGTCCAAAGATCTCTTCCTGCGCGCGGTCCTGTCGGTCGAGCACGGCTTCGTTACCGAAGACGTCGCCGTCATCTCCGAAACGGACATCCTGGGCGACCGTCTAGCGCGGCCCAAGCGCAAGCGCCGCGCGTCGAACTTCCTCGCCGAGGCCTCGGCCCTGACCACAGGCGACCTCGTCGTCCACCTCGATCACGGCATCGGCCGCTATGAGGGGCTCAAGACGCTGGAGATCCAGGAGGCGCCGCACGACTGCCTGGAGCTTCTCTATGCGGGTGAGAGCAAGCTCTACCTGCCCGTTGAAAACATTGACCTGTTGACCCGTTACGGGGCCGAGTCCGACGACGTCCAGCTGGATCGTCTGGGCGGCGCCGGCTGGCAGGCGAGGAAGGCCAAGGCCAAGCAGCGTCTGCGCGACATGGCCGAGGGCCTGATCGCGCTCGCCGCCAAGCGCGCGCTCAAGACCGGCGAGCCGATCACCCCGCCCCACGGCCTGTTCGACGAGTTCTGCGCCCGCTTCCCCTACGAGGAGACCGACGACCAGCTGAACGCTATCGGCGACGTGCTCGAGGACCTCGGCAAGGGCTCGCCGATGGATCGCCTGATCTGCGGTGACGTCGGATTCGGCAAGACCGAGGTCGCCATCCGCGCCGCCTTCGTGGTCGCCATGAGCGGCCAACAGGTCGCCATCGTCTGCCCGACGACGCTATTGGCCCGCCAGCACTTCAAGACCTTCTCGGAACGCTTCGCTGGTTGGCCGATCAAGGTCCGGCACCTGTCGCGCATGGTCACCGCCAAGGATGCGGCCGAGACCCGCGCGGGGCTGAAGGACGGCTCCTTCGAGATCGTCGTCGGCACCCACGCGGTGCTGTCCGATCAGGTCGGCTTCAAGGACCTGGGCCTCGTCATCGTCGACGAGGAGCAGCACTTCGGCGTCAAGCACAAGGAAAAGCTCAAATCCCTGCGCGCCAACGTCCACCTGCTGACCCTGACCGCCACGCCCATCCCGCGCACGCTGCAGATGGCGCTGTCGGGCATCCGCGAGATGTCGATCATCGCCACCCCGCCGGTCGACCGCCTGGCGGTGCGGACCTATGTCGCGCCGTGGGACCCGGTCATGGTGCGCGAGGCCCTGCTGCGCGAGAAGTATCGCGGCGGCCAGGCCTTCTACGTCTGCCCGCGCCTGTCGGACCTGCCCGACATCGAGGCGTTCCTGCGTGTCCAGGTGCCTGAGATCAAGTTCGTCGTCGGCCACGGCCAGATGAGCCCGACCCAGCTGGAAGACGTCATGAGCGCCTTCTACGACGGCAGCTACGACGTGCTGGTCTCGACCACCATCGTCGAAAGCGGCATCGACATTCCGACCGCCAACACCTTGATCGTGCACAGGGCCGACATGTTCGGCCTGGCCCAGCTGCACCAGATCCGGGGCCGGATCGGCCGGTCCAAGGCGCGGGCCTTCGCCTATCTGACGACCGATCCGAACAAGCCCATGACCCTGTCGGCCGAGCGCCGGCTGCAGGTGCTGCAGTCGCTCGACAACCTGGGCGCCGGGTTCCAGCTGGCCAGCCACGATCTGGATCAGCGCGGCGGCGGCAATCTGCTGGGCGACGAGCAGTCGGGGCATATCCGCGAGGTCGGGGTCGAGCTGTATCAGCAGATGCTGGAGGACGCCGTCGCCGAACTGCGCGCCAACGGCGAGGCGGGCAGCGTCGACCGGGGATGGTCGCCGGCCATCAACGTCGGCGCGGCGGTCCTGATTCCAGAGGATTACGTCCCGGACCTGAACGTCCGTCTCAGCCTCTATCGCCGCCTGTCGGACGCCGAGAACACCGAGAGCCGCGAGGCCCTGGCCGCCGAACTGATCGACCGCTTCGGCCCCCTTCCGGACGAGGCCAAGCAGCTGCTGCGCATCGTCGGTATCAAGGCCAACTGCAAGACGGCCTGCGTGGAGCGCATCGACATCGGTCCCAAGGGCGCGGTCCTGACGCTGCGCGACAACCGCTTCCCCAATCCCGCGGGCCTCGTCGGCCTGATCCAGAAGAACCACGCCAGCTGGAAGATCCGGCCGGATCAGAAGATCGTGGTCAAGGGCGACTGGCCGACGCCGGAGGACCGCCTGAAGGTCGCCGAGCGGATCACCACCGACCTGGCGCGCGTGGCGGGGGCCTAGGCCGCTCGCGCGGCGTGCAGGTCGGCCGAGGCGCGCTCCAGCACGGCCGCCGCGCTCTCGCCCGGCATCAGCTCGGCCACGCCGACGCGGAACTCGACCACGAACGGCGAGCGGTCCGGGCCGGCGTCGAAGGCGGTGCAGCCGATCACCGCCGCGATCCGCTCGGCCGCCAGCCGCGCGGCGGGGCCGGGTGTGGCGGG
>NZ_LJHU01000129.1 GCF_001295975.1 Brevundimonas sp. AAP58
ACAGGACGGGCGTTGGATTCATTGGGGGAATCCGGGCGTCGTTGGACGATTGAGAAAAACAGCGCGCGTTTCTCTCCCTTTCCCGCTGGGAGAGGGAGAGCTATTTCTTTGCCGCCGCCTTCTTCGGTGCCGCCTTCTTCGCCGCCGGCTTCTTGGCGGCGGCCGGCTTTTTCGCCGGTGCCTTCTTGGCCTTGGCGGGCGCGGCGGCGGCGCGGGCGGCGAGGAGAGGAAGCGCGATCCCGAGCGTCATGTCCTCGGGCGCCGTACCCTTGGGGATCGTGGCGTTGATCTTGCCGGACTTCACATAGGGGCCGAAACGGCCGGCCATGACGTGGACGGGTTCGCCGGTTTCCGGGTGAGCGCCCAGGTCCTTCAGCGGCGCCGTGGCCGCGCCGCGCCCTTTGAAGCCGCCCGCGCGCTTTTCGGCGAGGAGGACGACCGCGCGGTTCAGGCCGATCTCGAAAACCTCATCGATATCCGCGACATTGGCGTAGGTCCCGGCATGGAGGATGAAGGGGCCGTAGCGGCCCAGGCCCGCCATGATGGGCTTGCCGTCCTCCGGATGGTCGCCGACGGGACGGGGCAGGGACAGCAGGCGCGACGCCTGTTCCAGCGTCAGGGTCGCCGGGCTCCAGCCCTTGGGCAGGGAGGAGCGCTTGGGCTTGTCCTCGCCGGGGACCGGGGTTTCGACATAGGGGCCGAAGCGGCCGATCTTGAGCGCGACGGGCTGGCCGGTTTCCGGATCGATCCCGAGGTCGCGGTCGCCGCCGGTCTCCTCGCCCGCGTTCTCGCCCGCGCCGAAGCCGCGCGTGTAGCGGCACTCCGGATAGCGCGAGCAGCCGATGAAGGAGGACTTCATCTTGAAGCTGGCCTTCAGGTGCAGCCGTCCCTGCTTGCACAGCGGGCACAGGCGCGGGTCCGACCCGTCGCCCTTGTCCGGGAACAGGAAGGGGCCGATGGCGGTGTCGAGCTCGTCGATCACGCCCTGGCGCTCCAGCACGGTGGCGGTCGCGGGCTTCAGCTTGGACCAGAAGTCGCGCAGCAGCGCCTTCCAGTCCATGTCGCCGGCCGAAACCTCGTCCAGCTGGGTCTCCAGCGCGGCGGTGAAGTCGTATTCGACCCACTGGCCGAAGAACTGCTCCAGGAAGGCGGTGACCAGGCGGCCGTTGTCCTCCGGGATGAAGCGGTTCTTGTCCATGCGGACATAGCCGCGGTCGCGCAGGGTCGTCAGGATGGAGGCGTAGGTGGAGGGTCGGCCGATGCCGAGCTCCTCCAGCTTCTTGACCAGGGTCGCCTCGGAATAGCGGGGCGGCGGCTCGGTGAAATGCTGTTCCGAACGAATGGCTTCGACGCGGGCCTTGGCGCCCTCTTTCAGGACGGGGAGGCGGGCGGTGTGGTCGTCTTCCTCGGGCTCGGCGCCCTTCTGCTTCTCGTCGCGGCCTTCCTCATAGACGGCGAGGAAGCCGTCGAAGGTGACGACCTGGCCGGTGGCGCGAAGGCCGGTCTGGGCGTCGGGGGTCTCGATCTCGACCGTGGTGCGGTCCAGGCGGGCGGCCTCCATCTGTGAGGCGACCATGCGCTTCCAGATCAACTCATACAGGCGCTGGAGATCGGATTCGAGGCGCAGGGTCTCTGGGCGACGGGCGATGTTGGTCGGCCGGATCGCCTCGTGCGCTTCCTGAGCATTCTTGGCTTTTGACTTGTAATACTTGGGTTCTGCGGGGACGAAGGCCGGGCCGAAGACCTCGCCGATGACCTCGCGGGCCTGGGCGATGCCCTCGGGCGTGGTCTGGACGCCGTCGGTCCGCATATAGGTGATCAGGCCGCCGGTTTCGTCGACGCCCTCGTACAGCTTCTGGGCCGCGCGCATGGTTCGCTGGGCGTCGAAGCCGAGCTTGCGCGCCGCCTCCTGCTGCAGGGTCGAGGTGGTGAAGGGCGGCGAGGGGAAGCGGCGGACCGGCTTCTTCTCGATCGACTTGATGGTGAAGTCGCCGGACTGGATGGCGGCGCGTGCGGCGGATGCCGTCGCCTCATCCTTGATGTCCAGGCGCTGGACGCGCTTGCCGGCGTGCTTGACCAGGCGGGCGGTGAAGGGCGGGCTGTCGGCGGCGAGGTCGGCCTCGATCGACCAGTACTCCTGGGGCCGGAAGCGTTCGATCTCCAGCTCGCGGTCGACGACGATGCGCAAAGCGACCGACTGGACCCGGCCGGCCGAGCGCGCGCCGGGGAGCTTCCTCCACAACACGGGCGAGAGGGTGAAGCCGACGAGGTAGTCGAGCGCGCGGCGCGCCAGGTAGGCCTCGACCAGCTCCATGTCGATCTGGCGCGGGGCGGCCATGGCGTCGAGCACGGCCGACTTGGTGATGGCGTTGAAGGTGACGCGCTCGACCGGGGTGTCCTTGAGCGCGCGCTTCTTGTTGAGCACATCCAGCACGTGCCAGCTGATGGCCTCGCCCTCGCGATCGGGGTCGGTGGCCAGGATCAGGCGGTCGGCGCGCTTGGCGGCCTCGGCGATCTCGGACATGCGCTTGGCGGCCTTGGGATCGACCTCCCAGTCCATGGCGAAGTCCTCGTCGGGCTTCACCGAACCGTCCTTCGAAGGGAGGTCGCGGATGTGGCCGTAGGAGGCGAGCACCTCGTAGCCCGAGCCGAGGTATTTGTTGATGGTCTTGGCCTTGGCGGGGCTCTCGACGATGACGAGATTCATTACGGCTCAGTCTGAGGGGAGGGGCGGCGAACGTGGTTGGGCAGGCGGCGTCTGTCAATCGGACGAGACAATTCGCCTTATGGTTGCCAAACAGGCTTAGGTTGTGGTCATCTGCGGCGTCACCCCAGCGAAGGGCCTCGCCATGACCACCCCGTTCGAGTCCACGCCGCGTTCGCAGAAGCCGCAGCCGCACGAGCCCGAACGCCGCGAGTTCCCAGTGCGCGAGTACATCGGGGCGATGGCCGTCGAACTGGCGCAGATGGCGCGATGGGACGGGGACGAGGACCTGGGGCTGTTGCTGGACGCGGCGGCGGCGAGGGCGGCCGAGGCGGTTCCGGCCGTGCCGGTGGAGCTGGACCCGCCCGCCCGGCGTCGCACGGCCTAGGTCGAGGCGAGACCGCCCGGGAGCAGGGTCGCGCGGCCCATGAGGCTGAGCTCCAGCAGGGCGGCGGCGACCTCGGCGACGGGGGCGTTGAGCGCGCGAGCGATCTCGTCGCGCGGCGTCGGCGTGGGCGAGAGCAGGGCGGCGACGCGGTCGAGGAAGGCCGTGTCGAGCTCTCCGTCGGGAGTGCTGGCGTCGAAGGGATTGTCGGCGGGCGGCTCGGCAAGGGTGCGCAGGGTCTCCAGGCCGCGAATCACGTCGTCGACGCCCTCGCAAATATGGGCGCCCTGACGCAGGAGCTCGTTGGGGCCTTTCGAGCGGGGATCCAGCGGCGAGCCGGGGACGGCGAAGACCTCACGGCCCTGCTCATTGGCGAGGCGGGCGGTGATGAGGGAGCCGGAGCGGATCTCGGCCTCGACCACGACGACACCTCGAGAAAGGCCGGAGATGATGCGATTGCGGCGCGGGAAGTCGCGGGCCTGGGCGCGGGCGCCGATGGGGCTTTCGGAGACCACGGCGCCCCGGTCGACGATCTGGTCGTAGAGGGCGGCGTTGTCGGGCGGATAGACGTCGTCGACGCCCCCGCCGAGCACGGCGACCGTGCCGGTCGGGAGCGAGCCGGCATGCGCGGCGGCGTCGATGCCGCGGGCCAGGCCGGAGACGACGACGAAGCCCGCCTCGCCGAGCTGCTGGCCCAGGCCGCGCGCGATCCTCTGGCCACCCGCGGAGGCGATGCGGGCACCGACGATGGCGACGGAATCCTTGGCCAGCAGGCTGGCGTCGCCTCGAACCCAGAGAACGGGCGGGGGCGGGTCCAGGGCGGCGAGGCGGGGCGGGTGCTCCGGGTCGCCCAGCACGATCAGGCGGGCGCCGATCCGGTCGGAGGCGGCGAGCTCGGCCTCGATCCGCTCGACGGGCGGGAGGGCGAAGCCGTGGCCGCCGCCCTTCCTGACGAGGTCGGGCAGGGCGTCGAGCGCGCGCTCGGCCGAGCTGAAGCGTTGCAGCAACTGCCGGAAGGAGACGGGGCCGACGCGGTCGGTGCGGGCGAGCCGCAGCCGGGCGAAGCGCTCGGCCGGGCTAAGGCTCATGCCTTCTTCGCGGCGCCGATGCGGGGCTCGGCCCCCTTCAGCAGGCGGGCGATGTTCTCGTGGTGGCGGATCCAGATCAGGGCGGCGGTGAAGATCGCCAGGACCAGGATCGGCTGCTCCGCCGGGAGGCCAAACGCCGGCAGGGGCAAGAGGGCGTAGACCGGGGCCACGAGGGAGGCCACGAGGGCGGCGAGCGAGGAGTAGCGGAGCGCGAAGGCGACAATCAGCCAGGTCGCGCCCGCCATGAGGCCGAGCGGCCAGGCCGCGGCGATCAGCAGACCGAAGAAGGTAGCGACGCCCTTGCCGCCCTTGAAGCCGAGCCAGACGGGGAAGAGGTGGCCGAGGAAGGCCGCCCCGCCGGCGATGGCGCCGGCGACCTCCGACCCGAACAGCTCGCGCGCGATCAGCAGGGCGGCCGCGCCCTTGCCGGCGTCGAGGAGCAGGGTGACGAGCGCCAGGTCCTTGCGGCCGGTGCGCAGCACATTGGTGGCGCCGATGTTGCCCGAACCGATCTTGCGCACGTCGCCGGCCCCGGCGGCGCGGGTGATCAGGACGCCGAACGGGATGGAGCCCAGCAGATATCCGCCCACAGCGACCGCCGCGAGGGTTCCGAGCGCCGGGCCCACTAGATCCTGCAACTGATTCGCTCCCGCCAGACGTGCATCGTCAGAATGCGGCGCGACGGATGCGGCGGCAAGGGCGGCAGAGGGTTCCGGCGGCGCGCTGTGGCCGTTAAGAGACGCCTCCGCCCGATCCGGAGAGCGCCATGATCCGCCTGTTCGCCACGACCGCCGTCGCCGCCCTGTTGGCCTCGGGCTGCGCCGCCACGCCGGTGCGGCAGGAGGCGGATCAGGCGCCCGTGCTGGCGGCCTTCTTCGACTGCGTGAGGGAGACGGGCGGGGTGATGGTGTCGGCGCATCGGGCCCAGTCGGCGGACGACCAGCCGGAGAACTCCATTCAGGCCATCGAGGCGACCGGGCGGGCCATCCCCGGCGCGATCGTCGAGATCGACGCGGCCCTGACATCGGACGGGCGGCTGGTGCTCATGCACGACGAGACGCTGGAGCGGACGACGACGGGGACAGGACGGGTGGCGGACCTGACGTTCGAACAGGTGCGCGCGGCGCGGCTGGAGGCGACGGACGGAACGGTGATCGATGCGCCCCCGCCGACGCTGGCCGAGGCGCTGGAGGCGGCGCGGCGGGCGGGCGTGATCGCCTCGATCGATCTGAAGCCGGCGGATGAGGCGGCGACCCTGGCGCTGGCGCGGCGGGTGGTCGAGGAGGTGCGGGCGGCGGGCGCGCAGGATCGGGTGATCCTGATCACCTATTCGCCGGAAACGGCGCGGGCGGTGGCGGAGATGGCGCCGGAGATGATGATCTCGGCGGGGCTGAACGATGTGGAGGGGCTGGAGGGGCTCAATCCGGCGCAGATTCTGGCGTGGACCGGGACGCGGGAGGCGCGGCCGGCGCTGTGGCGAGCGCTGGCGGAGCGGGGCGTGGAGGCGCAGTTCGGGACGCTGGGTGCGCCGGGACGGCGGCTGGACGACCGCTATGCCGAGGATGGGGACGTGTCGGAGTACCGGGACCTGTTCGAGCAGGGCGCGGTCGTGATCGCCACCGACGCGCCGCTGGCGGTCAGGAGCGTGCTGGGGGCGGAGCTGGAACGGGCTTCAGAGTGCCCTCGCCCATAGGGAGAGGGCTTGAGCGCCCGAGAGCGCAGCGATCGGACTTGCGCGAAAGGGTGAGGGGATCGAACGTGGCAGGGGAGGCAGGGCGTTGGATCAACGAGAGTTTCGCACCAGGCGAGCGCGGGCTCTGCGTCAGGACCAGACCCGTGCCGAGAGCACGCTCTGGCAGGCGCTGCGGAATGGGAAGCTCGATGGGCACAGGTTCAGGCGGCAATACGGGATAGGCCGATACTTCGCTGACTTCGCCTGTGTAAAGCTGAAGCTTGTCGTCGAGTTGGACGGGGGCGTTCACGACGACGACGAGAACGACCTGAAGGATCAGTTCCGCGAGCAGGAGATCGAACGGCTGGGATGGTTCATCATCCGGTTCCGCAATGAGCAGGTGACGGGTGACCTATCCGGCGTGCTGGCCGGCATCCGCGATTACGCCGCGCGGGTGAGAGCGTAACCCCTCACCCTTTCGCGCAAGGACGACGGCGGAGCCGTCGTGCGCTCAAGCCCTCTCCCGTTGGGAGAGGGATGTCCTCACCACCACCGCTCGGGCTTGCCCACGCTGCCCGCCGCCTGTTCCAGCGCCGCGCCGACCTGGAAGACGGTGGCTTCGTCCAGCGCCTTGCCGATGACCTGGAGGCCCAGCGGGAGGCCGTTCTTGTCGAGGCCGGCGGGGACGCTGATGCCCGGCAGGCCGGCGAGGTTGGCGGTCACCGTGAAGACGTCGTTCAGATACATCGTCACCGGGTCGATCTGCTTGTCGCCCAGGGCGAACGCGGCGGACGGCGTCGACGGCGTCAGGATGGCATCGACCTGGCCCCACACATTGTCGAAGTCCTGGGCGATGCGGCGGCGGACCTTCAGAGCCCGGACATAGTAGGCGTCGTAGAAGCCGGCCGACAGCACATAGGCCCCGATGGTCAGGCGGCGCTGGACCTCCTTGCCGAAGCCCTCGGCGCGGCTGGTCTCATAGAGGTCGGTGAGCGATTTCGCCTCGGCCGCCCGGTGGCCGAAGCGCATGCCGTCGTAGCGGGCGAGGTTCGACGATGCCTCGGCCGGGGCGACGATGTAGTAGGTCGGAAGGGCGTACTTGGTGTGGGGCAGCGAGATGTCGACGATCTCGCAGCCCGCGTCCCGCAGCCAGGCGACGCCCTGGTCCCAGAGCGCCTGGATTTCGGCGGGCATGCCGTCGACGACGTATTCGCGCGGCACGCCGATGCGCAGGCCCTTGACCGACTGGCCCACCGACTGGGTCCAATCGGGCGTCCCGACGTCGAGGCTGGTGGAGTCCTTCACGTCGAAGGAGCACATGGAGCGCAGCAGGATGGCGGCGTCCTCAACCGTCTTGGTGATCGGGCCGGCCTGATCCAGCGAACTGGCGAAGGCGACCATGCCGTAGCGGCTGGCGCGGCCGTAGGTGGGCTTGATGCCGACGGTGCCGGTGAAGGCGGCGGGCTGGCGGATCGAACCGCCGGTGTCGGACGCCGTGGCGGCGAGACACAGGTCCGCCGCGACGGCCAAGGCCGAGCCGCCCGAGCTGCCGCCCGGCGTCAGGTCTGCGTTGGAGCCCTTTGATTTCCAGGGATTCTTGACCGGGCCGAAGGCCGAGGTCTCGTTGGAGGAGCCCATGGCGAACTCGTCCATGTTCAGCTTGCCCAGCATGACCGCGCCGTCGCGCCACAGGTTGGCGGTGACGGTCGATTCATAGGGCGGGACGAAGCCGCGCAGCATGTTCGACCCGGCCGTCGTCTGGACGCCGTCGGTGCAGAACAGGTCCTTGATGCCGAGCGGCGCGCCTTCGAGGGCGCCGGCGTCGCCCGAGGCGATGCGGGCATCCGACGCGCGGGCCATGTCGATGGCCTTGTCGGCCGTGATCTCGACGTAGGCGTTCAGCGTCGGGTTGGCGGCCTCGATCGTCGAGACGAAGGCGCGGGTGATCTCCTCCGAGGAGAAGGCCTTGGACGACAGGCCGTCCAGCGCGGCTTTCAGGGTCAGTTTCGTCAGGTCGGACATTCTATTCGACCACCTTGGGCACGACGAAGAAGCCGTCGGCGGACTTGGGCGCGTTCGACAGGACCGCCTCGACCTTGCCGCCGTCGGTGACGACGTCGTCGCGCAGACGCAGCGGCTGGGCGACGTTGGAGGTCATGGGCTCCACGCCGGTGACATCGACCTCCTGCAGCTGCTCGATCCAGGCCAGGATGCCGTTCAGCTCCTGCGCCAGGGGCTCCAGCCGGTCGTCGGGGGTCTTGATGCGGGCGAGGTGGGCGACCTTCCTCACCGTCTCGGCGTCGATGGCCACAGGGCCCTCCAGTCGATAGGGGTCAAGCGGGCGGGATTAGCCGCCCGTGCCGCGCCGCACAAGAACCGGAGCGGCTACTGCGCCGGTGTGACGGTGACGGCCGTCGGCGGGCCTTCGTCGGAGCCCATCGTCCACTGGACGATCACGCGGCGATGGCGGTCGCCGATCTGGCCGGACGCCTCGTCATAGGTGCTTTTGTGCAGGTCCAGGTCGACGCGGCCCGGCGATGACGACAGGACCGTGTAGTCGAGGACATCGCCCAGTTTGTAGACGGTCCAGGGCTCGCTCGGGGCCACATAGAAGGCGATGTAGGTGTAGAGGCCGTTCATGGCCGGGTCGCCGCCCGCGGTGCCGAACAGCTTGGCCTGGCCCTCGCTGACGGGATCGACGCGGACGACGCTGGCGGCGTCCTGGACGCCCTCGGCTTCGGCGGGCTCGGGGGTCAGGGGCGCGGCCGGGCCGGACGGGGTGAGGGGGACGGTCTGCGGAGCCGGAGCCGCGCCGGCTGCGGCGTCCGGGCCTGCAGAAGCTTCGCCATTGGCTGCGTCGGTTCCCTCGGTCGCCGCGTCGCAGGCGCTGACGGACAGAGCCAAGGCGACGGCCCCGGCGATGGTGAAGGCTGAACGCGACATGGAACCCCTCCCGATGGCGAGGCCGGCACCCTGTGCTTTGACAGTGCGGAAGGCAACGCCTAGCGGGGGCGCGTGCCGATCTATGACCTGACAGACCTGCCCGCCGCCTGTCCGCCGGACACGCCGTGGATGGGGCTCGATCTGGGCGAACAAACCATCGGGGTGGCGGTGTCGGACGCGAGCCGCATGATCGCCAGCCCGCTTGAGCTCATCCGCAAGACGAAGTTCACGCAGGATGCAGAGGCGCTGTTCCGGTTGATGGACGGACGCGGGGTTTCAGCGCTGGTGATCGGCCTGCCGATGAACATGGACGGGACCGAAGGGCCGCGCGCGCAGTCGTGTCGGGCGTTCGCGCGCAATCTGGAGCGGTTGCGGCCCGTGAACGTGGCCTTCTGGGACGAGCGGCTGTCGACCAGCGCGGTCGAGCGATTCCTGATCGACGAACTGGACCTGAGCCGCAAGCGGCGTGCGGGCGTCGTGGACCGGACGGCGGCGGCGTGGATCCTTCAGGGTGCGCTGGATCGGCTGCGTCCCTCGTCATGACCGCCCTGCTCGCCGGGGTCGTGCCGGTCTTCGTGCTGATCGCCATCGGCTATGGCCTGCGAAAGTCCGACTTCCTGCCGGACGCGGCGTGGCGGCCGATCGAGAAGCTGTCGATTCATCTGCTGTATCCGGGCTTTTTGATCCCGGCGATCTGGCATGCGGACATCTCGGGCGGCGGGGCGACTGCGGCCGGGGCGGCGGCGGTCAGCGCGGTGCTGATCATCTCGGCGGTGACGCTGCTGGCGCGGCCGCTGATCAAGATCGACGGGCCGGCCTACACCTCGGTGTTCCAGGGGGTGATCCGGTGGAACAGCTTCGTCTTTCTGCCGGTGATCCAGGCGGTCTATGGGCCGGACGGACTGGCGCTCGCGGCCGTGGTGATCGGGGCGATGATCCCGGTGACCAACGTGCTGTGCGTGATCGTGCTGGTGCGCTGGGGGGCGGATCAGCGGGAGCTGTCGGCGCTGTCGCTGGGCAGGGCGATCCTGTCCAATCCCATCCTGATCGCCTGCCTGATCGGGCTGGCGCTGAACCTGACGGGTGTGCCGAGGCTGGGCGGGATTTCCGAGACGCTGGAGCTGCTGGGCGGAGCCGCTCTGCCGCTGGGGCTGATCGTGGCGGGGGCGGGACTGAGCTTCGCCGAGGTGGCGCGGCGCAAGGCGACCATCACGGCGGTGTCGATCGTCAAGCTGGTCATCACGCCGTTCCTGATGTGGGGGCTGTGCCGGCTGTACGGCGGGTCGGAGACGGCGCAGGGGATCGCGCTGCTGTGCGGGGCGGCGCCGGGGGCGGCGGCGTCCTACATCCTGGCGCGGCAGATGGGCGGGGACGCGCCTCTGATGGCCGGGATCGTGGCGCTGACGACGGTCGGCAGCGCGGCGGGCATACCGATCCTGCTGGCGCTGTTCCATCTGGCGTGAGGAGGGGCTATAGCGCGGCTTTGATGACAGACTCAGCCGTCGCCGCCGACCTGATCGCCGACCGGCTGGTCCCGTTCCCGAAAGCCCATTTCCTGGCGGCGGCGGATCTGAACCCGCCGTTCGCCGCATCGCTGCTGGATCTGGCCGATGCGTTCGTGGACCTGAACCGGCAGTCGACCAAGGCACTGGACCTGCTGCGCGGGCGCACGGTGCTGAACCTGTTCTTCGAGAACTCGACGCGGACCAGTTCCTCGTTCGAGATCGCGGCCAAGCGGTTGGGCGCCGACGTCGTGACCATGCCGGTCGGGGCCAGTTCGGTGAAGAAGGGCGAGACGCTGATCGACACCGCGGTGACGCTGAACGCCATGCGGCCGGACATCCTGGTGGTGCGGCACGGGGCGTCGGGGGCGGCGGCGTTGCTGAGCCAGAAGGTCGGTTGCGCGGTCGTGAACGCGGGCGATGGGCGCCATGAGCATCCGACGCAGGCCTTGCTCGATCTGCTGAGCCTGCGCCGCGCCTTCGGGGACGTGGGCGGGCTGACGGTGGCGATCTGCGGCGACATCGCCCACAGCCGGGTGGCGCGATCCAATGTCGCTTTGCTGTCGATGATGGGGGCGCGGGTGCGGCTGATCGGGCCGCCGACGCTGGTGCCGGGCGACGCGGATCGCTGGGGCTGCGAGGTGTCTCACGACATGCGCGAGGGCCTGGCGGGCTGCGACGTCGTGATGATGCTGAGGCTGCAGCTGGAGCGGATGGACGGGGCGCTGGTGCCGTCGACGCGGGAGTATTTCCGGTTCTGGGGACTGGATCGCGAGAAGCTGGCGTGGGCCAAGCCGGGGACCAAGGTGATGCATCCGGGGCCGATGAACCGGGGGGTCGAGATCGATTCCGACGTGGCGGACGACCTGTCGGTGTCTCTGATCCAGGATCAGGTCGAGATGGGCGTGGCGGCGCGGATGGCGGTGCTGGCCTCGCTGGCGATGCGACTGGAGGGCGCGCGATGAGCCTGGCCATCGTCAACGCCCGCCTGCTGGACCCGGCGTCGGATTACGACGGACCGGGGGCTGTGCTGGTCGAGGACGGGGTGATCACCGTCGTCGAGCACGGCGCGGCGCCCATGCGGGCCGAGCAAGTCGTCGACGCGGGCGGGCTGTGCCTGGCACCGGGGCTCATCGACATTCGCGTCCGCACCGGCGAGCCGGGCGCTGAGCCGAAGGAGACGTTGAAGTCCGCGAGCCTGGCCGCGGCGGCGGGTGGGGTGACGACCATCGTGGTGCAGCCGGATACGGACCCCGCCGTGGACGATCCCGCGATGGTCGACTTCATCCAGAGGCGCGGGGCGGCGCTGGGGCTGGTCAATGTGCGGGCGGCGGGCGCGGCGACGAAGGGTCGGGGCGGGAGCCGGATGGCCGAGATCGGCCTGATGCACGAGGCGGGGGCTCTGTATTTCACCGATGGGGACCATGTCATCGCGGACAGCCGGGTACTGAGCCGGGTCATGAGCTATGCGACGGCGTTCAACGCCCTGATCGCGTGTCGGCCGGCCGATCCGTGGCTGTCGGAGGGGGCGGTGGCGACGTCGGGGGAGCTAGCGACACGGCTGGGCCTGCCGTCGGCGCCGGCCATCGCCGAGCGAATCCAGCTGGAGCGGGACCTGGCGCTGGTCGAACAGACCGGCGTGCGGTTTCTGGTGGACCAGATCTCGACGGAAGCCGCGCTGGAGGTGCTGGCCCGGGCGCGGGGCCGGGGGCTGGAGGTCGCGGCGTCAGTGTCGATCAACCACCTGTGTTTCAACGAGGTGGACATCGGCGACTATCGGACCTTCTACCGGCTGGACCCGCCGCTGCGGCCGGAGAGCGACCGGCGGG
>NZ_LJHU01000013.1 GCF_001295975.1 Brevundimonas sp. AAP58
GGAACAGGGCGGCGCGCGAGAGCGCGAAGCTGTCACGCGCACAGTCGGCGGACGTATTTCGCCTCCGCTTCGCTCCGGCGCCGCCCTGTTCCGGGTCTATGGTCGCTCCGCTCCCGTCGCCCGGAATGACGAAAGCAAAGAGAGCGCGTCGATCTTCGGAGAGATCAGACGCGCTCCAGCCGCGCGGCGAAGAAACCGTCCAGCCCGCCGTGCTCGGGCCAGTGGGAGGGGAGGATGCGCAGCCAGCCTTCGGGCGTCAGGGCCTCGGGCGGTGCGCCGACGGCGGCCAGATCGGCGGGGACGGTGCGGAACGCCGGGTTGCGGCGCAGGAAGGCGATGATCTGGGTCTCGCCCTCCTCGCGCTCCAGCGAGCAGACGCAGTAGACCAGACGGCCGCCGGGCTTCACCCGCCGAGCCGCGGCGTCGAGTAGGCGGTGCTGGACATCGGCGAGCTTGGCCACGTCGGCGGGGCGGGTGGCGCGCAGCACCTCGGGGTTGCGGCGAAGCGTGCCGGTGGCGGTGCAGGGGGCGTCCAGCAAGACGGCGTCGAAGGTGCGATCGTCGGCCCAGTCCTCGCCGTTGGCGACGACGACCTCGGCGGACAGACCCGTGCGCTCCAGGTTCTGGCGCAGGCGCTTCAGACGGGGCTCGGAGCGGTCGAGCGCGGTGACGGTCGCGCCGGAGGCGGCGATCTGCAGCGTCTTGCCGCCGGGCGCGGCGCAGAGGTCGAGCACCGTCTCTCCGGCCTGCGGGGCCAGAAGGCGGACGGGGACGGCGGCGGCGGCGTCCTGGACCCACCAGTCGCCGGCCCCATAGCCCGGCCAGGCGGCGACGTCGCCGCGCGAGCCGGTGCGGACCGTCCCGCCGGGCAGGACGCGGCCCTCCAGAACGTCGGCCAGGGCCGAGGCGTCGACGCCGGGCTTGAGGCTGAGGTCGGTCGGGGGCTCCTCGCGGACCGCGAGCGCGATGGCTTCCAGCGTCGGTTCGCCATAGGTCTGGGCCCAGCGGGCACAGAGCCAGTCAGGCAGGTTGGAGCGGGCGGTGGTCAGGCCGGGCCCCTCGCGCTCGATTCCGCGCAGGACGGCGTTGACCAGGGCCTTGTAGGGGCGGGTCTTGACCCCACGCTCGGCCAGCTTGACCGCCGTGGAGACCGCCGCGAAGGCCGGGGTGCCCAGCACCAGCGTCTGGGCCAGCGATACCCGCAGCAGGGTGCGGACGGCCTCGGGCGGCGACTTCTGCAGGCGGCGATCCAGGATCTGGTCGATCTCGCCGAGCCGACGCAACGCCGCCATGGCGACGGCGCGGGCGAAGGCGCGGTCTGGGGCAGGCAAAGACGCGACCTCGGCGAAGGACATGGCTTCGTCCAGGCCGTTGCGACGTTCGAGCGCCGCGTTCAGCAGGACGCCGGCGGCGATGCGGGCCTCGACGCCGATATCTTGAGAAGGGTCTAGGTTCGAGGTTCTAGGTTCCAGGGAAGCCGAGCGTGTCCCTGACGATGAACGCGACTTCTCCGCGATTCGGCGACCCCGCGCGCCGGAGTCAGCACCCCTAGACCCTGACCCCTCGAACCTAGAACCGTTCTTCAAACCGACACCTGGGTGCCGAGCTCGACCACGCGTCCCGGCGGGATGTGGAAGAAGTCGGTCGGGTTGGCGGCGTTGCGCATCAGGAAGATGTAGAGCTTGTCCTGCCAGAGCGGCATGCCCTGGTTGGCGGCGGGCACCACCGAGCGGCGGCCCAGGAAGAAGCTGGTCGACATGATGTCGAACTTCAGACCCTGCTTGCGGCACTGGCTCAGCGCGCGGGGCACCACGGGGCTTTCCATGAAGCCGTAGCTGAGCGTGATCTTCTTGAAGTCCTCGTTGATGGATTCCATCACGAAGCGGTCAGCCTCGGGCACGCGCGGGCGGTCCAGCGTCTTGACCGTCAGGATGACGTTCTTCTCGTGCAGCACCTTGTTGTGCTTGAGATTGTGCATCAGGGCGACCGGGGCGACGTCGGGGTCGGAGGTCAGGAAGACGGCGGTGCCGGGGGCGCGGTGCGGCGGCCGGGCGCGCAGCATCTCGATCAGGTCGGCGAGCGGCAGGCTGTCCTTCTTGGCCTTGGCGGTCAGGATCTGCGACCCGCGCGTCCAGGTCCACATGATGGTGACCAGACCCGCGCCCAGCACAAGCGGCATCCAGGCCCCCTGCGGGATCTTCAGCATGTTCGAGGTCATGAACACGAGGTCGATGGCCACCAGCGGCGAGATGGCGGCGAGCGACAGCGGCACGGACCATTTCCACAGGTTCCGCACGATGAACCAGGCGAGCAGGCTGTCGACGAACATGGCCCCCGTCACCGCGATGCCGTAGGCGGCCGCAAGCGCCGACGAAGTCTGGAAGGTCACGAGCAGGACCAGCACGCCCACCATCAGGAAAGAGTTCACCGCCGGAACGTAGATCTGGCCCGCCTGGCTCTCGGACGTGTTCAGAATGGACATGCGGGGCAGGAGGCCCAGCTGGACCGCCTGCTGCGTCACCGAGAAGGCTCCGGTGATGACCGCCTGGCTCGCGATGACGGTGGCGGTGGTGGCCATGATCAGCACCGGCCAGTAGGCGAAGTCGGGCACCATGAGCCAGAAGGGGTTTTCGGCCGCCGCCCGGTTGGAGAGGACGAAGGCGCCCTGCCCAAGGTAGTTCAGCGTCAGGCAGGGCAGGACGATCCAGAGCCAGCCGAGCCGGATGGGGCTTTTCCCGAAATGGCCCATGTCGGCATAGAGGGCTTCCGCCCCGGTGACGGCGAGGAAGACGCTGCCGAGGATGACGAAACCCAGGAAGCCGTTGCTGATCAGGAAGGCCACGCCGTAATGCGGCGAGAGCGCCCTGAGGATCGAGATGTCGTCGAAGATGTGATAGACGCCCAGCGCCGCCAGGATCAGGAACCAGCCGAGCGTCAGCGGCCCGAACCAGCGGGCCATCGAGCCCGTCCCGCGCGACTGGACCATGAACAGGGCTATGAGGATGCCCGCCGCGATCGGCAGCACATAGGGCGTAAGCGAGGTCCCGATGCCCGGCGCGTCCTTCAGGCCCTCGATGGCCGAAAGCACGGAGATGGCGGGCGTGATGACTCCGTCCCCATAGAACAGGGCTGCGCCGCAGACGCCGAGCAGAAAGATGGCGGCGCTGCGCCTGCCGACCGCGCGCTGGGCGAGCGCCATCAAGGCCAGGGTGCCGCCCTCGCCCTTGTTGTCGACCCGCATCAGGAAGACGACGTATTTGATCGTGACGACCAGGATCAGGGCCCAGAAGACGAGCGAGACGACGCCCAGCACGGCGAGCTCGGCCGCGCCGCCGCTGCGCGAATGATGCAGGGCCTCGCGCATGGCATAGAGCGGGCTGGTGCCGATGTCGCCGAAGACCACGCCGATGGCCCCGATGATCAGGGCCGCCTTGCCGGTCTTGGCGTGGCCATTGTCGTGACCGCCGGCGGAGGCCGGGGCGGTCGGGTCCTTGGCGGTCTGTGACGGGGCGGGGGGAGCGCCGTCGTCGGGGCCAGGGACCGGGGGGGATGCATCCCCTGCCATGAGTATCCTCCGGGTCGCGCCGCACGCGCGCCCATCAAAGCGGAGCGCCTTTAGGCTCATTGTAAGGGGGTTTCAATCGCGCGCCAGACGATTGCCATGAGCCCGGCGGGGATCGCATTTGTGAAACATGTGCGAAGCTCCTATTTGGGGGCTGGAACCGAAACACATGTCCGACAGCCAACGCTTTCCCGTCGCCGCCCACGCCCTGGCCTATCTGGCCCACAAGGGGGCGTTCGAGGCCGCCCGCGCGGCGCCCAGCGCCGTTCTGGCCGCCTCGGTGCCGACCAATCCGGTGGTGATCCGCCGGGTGACGGCGCTGCTCGCCAAGGCCGGGCTGATCGCCACGCGGCCCGGGGCCTCTGGTGGGTCGTGGCTGCTGCGACAACCCGAAGACATCCGATTGGACGAAGTCCTGCGGGCCGTGAACGGCTGCGCCCACCTGGGCTCGCCGCCGGCAGGGGCCAAGGGCTGTCCGGTGGGGGAGCATATCCCCCGGCAGGTGGGCAAGGTATTGACCCTGGCCGATCAGGCGGCGTCGGATGCGCTCGCCAAGATCACCATCGCCGACCTGCTGGCCGAGAATGCGCCGGCGCTGGCCGGGGTGCAGATCCACGGTTCGTGCAGCGAGGCCATCCGCGCGGCGGAGACCGTCGCGGCGTGAGCCGACCGGCCGGGCGGCGTCCGCTCATCCTGATTACTGGAGCGTCTGCCGGCATCGGCGCGGCGCTGGCGCGGGTCTATGCGGCGCGCGGCTGGGACCTGATCCTGACGGCGAGACGCGAGGCGGCGCTGGAGGCCTTGGCGGGAGAGTTGCGAGCGGGGCACGGGGCGGACGTGGTGGTGATCGCGGCCGATCTGGCCGAGGCGGAGGCGCCTCTGGCGCTTTTCGATGCGGTTCAGGCGCGCGGCCTGATCGTTGATGGACTGATCAACAACGCGGGATTCTCCCGCACGACGGGGTTTCTCCAGACCGAGCCCGAGGCCCATGAGGCCATGATCCGGGTCATGCTGACCGCGCCGGTCGCCCTGTCGCGACTGTTTCTGCCCGACATGGTGGAGCGGGGCTTCGGACGGGTGATCAACGTCGCCTCGCTGGCAGGCCAGATGCCGGCGACGGGTGGGGACACCCTGTATGGTCCCATCAAGAGCTTCGTGATCAAGGCGTCGCAGGGCCTGTGGCTGGAGACACGCGACACCGGGGTCCACGTCACCGCGCTGTGCCCCGGCTATACCCTGACCGAGTTCCACGACGTGAACGGCAGCCGCGAGCAGGTGTCGTCGGCCTATCCCGCCTGGATGTGGCAGACGGCGGAGCATGTGGCCCGCGTCGCCTACGACGCCTGCGAGGCGGATCGGCCGAGGGTGACGCCGGGCCTTGCGAACAATGTGCTGGCGGCGCTGGGCAAGCTGCTGCCCGACGGCGTGGCGCTGCGGATGGTGGCGGGCCATGCGAGGCGGTTGGGGCGGATTTAGCTTCACCTCTCCACGCGCGAAGGCGCGTGGGGAGGACAGGCGGCGAAGTCGCCAGGAGGGGGCGACTCGACCGCCGGAACTTGGCGCTGCATCGTGACCGGATGGCCGATAGCCAAAGCTACGTCAGAGCCAAAGCGTTTCGACGCCAGATGACCCCGCCTGAGGCGCGGCTGTGGGAACGCTTGCGGGCGGGGCGGTTGAACCGCCTGAAGTTCCGGCGACAGCATCCCGTCGGTCCGTTCATTCTCGATTTTTTCCACGCGGAGACGCAGCTGGCGATCGAGGTCGATGGCGGGATGCACAACAGCGAGGCGCAGATCGATCATGATCGGCGGCGGACGGCGTGGTTGGGTGAGCGGGGCATCAAGGTCGTCCGGCTGAGGGCGGAGGACGTCCGCGATCGGCTGGATGCGGTGATCGACTTCATTCTCGGCGTCATCAGGGATCGGAGGGCCACCGGTGAGATCGCCTCGCCCCCTCCTGGTCGCTGACGCGACCTGTCCTCCCCATCGCCCTTCGGCGATGGAGAGGTGAAACGGCCTCAGTGCCCCCCGTCTGGATACGGCGCGGTGACGCCCGAGGCGAACATGCCGGGCAGCGCCTCGCTGAGGCCCGCCAGCATGAACTGGATGGCGAGGGCGCACAGGATCAGGCCCAGCACGCGGACGATGATGGCCATGCCGACGTCGCCGAGCACGCGGCTGATCGGGCCGGTGGCGGCGAAGGTGACCAGCGTCGCCAGCGACGCCGCGCCGATGGCGATCAGGCCCGCGATGGTGCCGGCGTAGCCGATGGCCTGGGCCTCTCCGGCCTGGATGATGATGGTCGAGATGGCGCCGGGGCCGATCAGCAGCGGCATGGCGAAGGGCACGATCAGGCGCTTGAAGCGGCGCTGGGCATAGCCGCGCACATCCTGGGCGTCGGCGGCGGCGTCCTTGTCGGCGAACATGGTCAGGAAGTCGCCGCGCGTCATGTCGAGCCCAAGCAGCAAGAGCAGGATGCCGCCCGCGATGCGGAACGCGGCCAGCGAGATGCCGAAGAACTGCAGCAGCCAAAGGCCGGTGAAGAAGAAGAAGGTCAGGAAGGCGGCGATGAACAGGCACAGCAGCACCGACACCGAGAACCGCTGACGCGCGCTGGCGCCGGCCGTGGCGGCGGCGAAGATGGGGATGTTGCCGATGGGGTCGAGCAGGGCGAACAGGGCCACGAACAGGTTGACCCCCAGATCGAGCGCGTTCATGGCCGGTCCCCGATAGCCGAATCCTGACGTGACATCCCCTCGTCTAGCCGCTCGGCCGGAGATCGTCGATGACCTCGCCCCTCGCATCCGACCCTCGCCTGATCGTGGGCCTCGATCTGCCGTCGGTGGAGGCGGCGCAGGCCCTGGTGGACCGCGTCGGGGATGTGGTGGAGTTCTACAAGGTCGGGCTGACGCTTCTGGCGCGGCCCGGCGGGGTGGACTTCGCCCATCGGCTGCGCGCGCGGGGCAAGAAGGTCTTCCAGGACTGGAAGCTGCATGACATCGGCGCCCAGGTGGAGGGCGCGGCGCGATCGGTGGCCGAGGGTGGGTGCGATCTGCTGACGGTCCACGCCGAGCCGCAGGTGATGCGGTCGGCGGTGAAGGGGCGGGGCGGGCACGCGACGAAGATCCTGGCCGTCACGGTCATGACCAGTCTGTCGGACGCCGACCTGAGGGAGATCGGCTATTCGGCGGGCGCGGCGGAGCTGGTGGAGGCGCGGGTGCGTCAGGCGCTGGACTGCGGCGTCGACGGGGTGGTGTCGAGCCCCCTGGAGGCGGCTCGGGTGCGCGAGATCGCAACGGAGGCCGGTCGGCCGGACTTTCTGATCGTCACCCCGGGGGTGCGGCCGACCGGCGGTGACCTGGGCGACCAGCAGAGGGTGGCCACGCCGGCTGAGGCCTTGAGGGCCGGGGCGACGCATCTGGTGGTGGCGCGGCCGGTGATCGCGGACGAGAATCCGTTGATGGCAGCGGCGCGGATCGCGGCGGAGATGGACGGGGTTCGCTAGTCTTCGCCGGAAGCGGCGGCCGCCGCGCCGCCCTGGCAGAAAGCCCGGACCTGGCCGGCGAAGTCGAGGTAGCCGCCGTCCAGCGCCGCCTTGACGGCGCCGTCGCAGTCATCCTCGGCCAGCCGTGACGTGACGGTGCGACGGACGACCTCGAAGGCGTCCTGCTTTTCCTTCAGCGTGCGGGCCGCGCGGCGGTCGTCGGGCAGGCAGATGGCGTACCACGGCGCGTCAGCGCAGCGGGCGACCAGGCGCGCCTCGCCCTCGGTCAGGATGCCTGCGTCCAGCGTGATCGTGCGGCGTTCGGGCGCGGCGGGGACGGTCGTCACGGGCGGAGCGGGTTCGATCTCGGCGGCGGAGGGCGCCTCTCCCCCGGTCAGGACGGCGGCGGGCGCATCGGCGACGATGTTATCGCCGGGCAGGGGCACGATCTCGATGTCAGGCACGGCGTAGCGGCAGACCCAGCGGCCGCCTTCCATGGCGCAGGACTGGAGTGTCGCCTGAACCGCCTGGGGGGCGGGCGCGGCGAGCAGGGCGGCGAGGATCAGGCTGATCATGACGACCTCCGAGGGTCACAGAAATCTAAAGTTAATGCCGCGCGTCTCTTGAGCCTAATGAAATCTCACGCGCGGGCGAGCGCCGGTTGATGAAGCCGGATGACGGACGGGATCCTCGACAGCGTCGTTCCGATCACGGCTTGTTGATCGCGCGGAGCCGCCCGCCGTCGCATCGCCGTCGCGCCTTTTCAACAGGCTCATCCCCCGTCCCGATGTGATTCGCGCACGAAATGCTGCGTCAAGGCGTTGACGGGTCGTTCACCATCTGCGCCCCATATGTGGGCTTGGGGAGCGCTTCGGCCACTAGATGATGTGGTCAGGGCGCAGGCAGCTCAATCGAGATTTTGTTCGGGATACAGACGACCATGGCTGGCGGTGAAGCGTTGAAGACGGTGGAAATCCAGTCGGTTGCGACCGCGCCGACGACCGAGAGGCCCCATCTGACGGTGGTGCGCTCGCTCGAACTGGACCGCTCGCGCGACGACCTTCTGACCGACTTCGGCAAGAAGACGCTTGAGGATCGCTACCTGCTGCCGGGCGAGAGCTATCAGGACATGTTCGCCCGGGTCTCTACGGCTTTCTCGGACGACGCCGACCACGCCCAGCGCGTCTATGACTATATGTCCAAGCTGTGGTTCATGCCGTCGACGCCGGTGCTGTCGAACGGCGGGGCCAACCGCGGCCTGCCGATCTCCTGCTTTCTGAACGCGGTGCAGGACAGCCTGGACGGCATCCAGCGCGTCTGGAACGAGAACGTGTCCCTGGCGTCAAACGGCGGCGGCATCGGCACCTACTGGGGCGGGGTGCGCTCCATTGGCGAGAAGGTCAAGGGCGCGGGCCAGACCTCGGGCATCATCCCCTTCATCCGCGTGATGGACTCGCTGACGCTGGCGATTTCGCAGGGCTCGCTGCGGCGCGGGTCGGCGGCGGTCTATCTGGACATCCACCACCCGGAGATCGAGGAGTTTCTGGAGATCCGGAAGCCCTCGGGCGACTTCAACCGGAAATCCCTGAACCTGCACCACGGCCTGAACATCACCGACGAGTTCATGGAGGCCGTGAAGGCGGGCTCGGATTTCGCCCTGCGCTCGCCCAAGACCGGCGAGACGATCCGCAAGGTCGATGCGCGCAGCCTGTGGCAGAAGATCTTGGAGATCCGGCTGCAGACGGGCGAGCCCTATCTGATCTTCTCCGACACGGTGAACCGGCAGATGCCGCAGCACCAGAAGGACCTGGGCCTGAAGGTCAAGCAGTCCAACCTCTGCTCCGAGATCATGCTGCACACCGGCCCGGATCACCTGGGCATCGACCGGACGGCGGTCTGCTGCCTGTCGTCGGTCAACGCCGAGAAGTTCCTGGAGTGGCGCGAGGAGCCGCGCTTCATCGAGGACGTGATGCGGTTCCTGGATAATGTGCTGGAGGACTTCATCACCCGCGCCCCGCCCGAGATGGCCGCCGCCGTCTATTCGGCCAAGCGCGAGCGGTCGGTGGGCCTGGGTCTGATGGGCTTCCACTCCTTCCTGCAGTCGCAGGGGGTGGCCTTCGAGAGCGCCATGGCCAAGTCGTGGAACATGCGGCTGTTCAAGCACCTGCGGCGCGAGGCCGACAAGGCCAGCCGCCTGCTGGCCGAGGAGAAGGGCCCGTGCGAAGACGCGGCCGAGCGCGGCGTCATGGAGCGGTTCAGCCACAAGCTGGCCATCGCGCCGACCGCCTCGATCTCGATCATCTGTGGCGGGACGAGCGCCGGCATCGAACCGATCCCGGCCAACATCTACACCCACAAGACGCTGTCGGGCTCCTTCGCGGTCAAGAACCCGTATCTGGAGCAACTGCTCGAGGGCTACGACAAGAATACCGATGCGGTCTGGTCCTCGATCCTGGAACACGAGGGCTCGGTCCAGCATCTCGACTTCCTGACCGACGACGAGAAGAGCGTGTTCAAGACCGCGTTCGAGTTGGACCAGCGTTGGGTCATCGAACTGTCGGCCGAACGCTCGGCCGACATCTGCCAGGCCCAGTCGATCAACCTGTTCATCCCCGGCGACGTGAACAAGTGGGACCTGCACATGCTGCACTGGAAGGCATGGGAGACCGGCGTGAAGTCGCTCTACTACCTGCGCTCCAAGTCGGTGCAGCGCGCGGCCTTCGCGGGGGCCGAGGACAAGGCCGAGAGCGAAGAGCCGGATCCCAACCAGCCGGACCTCTTCTCGGCCGCCCGCACCGACTATGACGAGTGCCTGGCCTGCCAGTGAGGCCAAACCCCGCCTGAGGCGTTAGCATCTCTCCCTCCCCGTCCGGGGAGGGCAGGCCGCGAAGCGGCCGGGTGGGGGCGGCAAGGCGATACGGCGAGCTGGGGAGTTTGGCTCGCCTTGCCCTCCCCACCCGGTCTACGCTTCGCTTCGACCATATGGGTTCCGATCGTATACGATCGGCCCCATGCCCCCGAGGGGGGAGGGACAAAGCATTCGGAGCCCGCCCATGACCACCGCCGCCCGAGACGCCGGCCTCAAGCTGCTGCGCGAGCACGCCCTGATCGCGGGTGACGCCGTCACCGGCGACAAGCGCATCGCGGTCGATGATCCGGCCACCGGCGAGATCATCGGCCATGTGCCCGACCTGGGCGTGGCCGAGACCGAGCGTGCGGTGCAGGCGGCGCATGAGGCCTTCCCCGACTGGTCGCGGACCGATCCGCACAAGCGCGCCGCCTTCCTGCGGGACTGGGCGCGGCTGATCGACGAGAACCTGGATGGGCTGGGCGCCCTCATGGCGCTGGAGAACGGCAAGCCGTTCGAGGAGGCGCGCGGCGAGGCGGTATACGCCAACAGCTTCCTGAAATGGTTCGCGGGCGAGGCCGAGCGCCTGATGGGCGACACCCAGGACAGCCCGCTGGGCCATGTGATCGTGACGTTCCGCGAGGCGGTGGGGCCGTGCGCCCTGATCACGCCGTGGAATTTTCCAGCGGCCATGCTGACGAGGAAGCTCGGTCCGGCCTTCGCCGCCGGCTGCACCGCCGTGGTCAAGCCGGCGAGCCAGACGCCGTTCACCGCCATCGCTCTGGTGGAGCTGGCCTATCAGGCCGGCCTGCCGAAGGGCGCGCTGAGTGTCGTCACGGGCGATGCGGCGACCATCGGGGGCGTGCTGACCTCGTCGCCGCTGATCCGCAAGCTCAGCTTCACGGGCTCGACGCCGGTCGGCCGCAAGCTGGCGGAGCAGTGCGCGCCGACGCTCAAGCGGGTTTCGATGGAGCTGGGGGGGTCGGCGCCCCTGATGGTGTTCGAGGACGCCGACCTCGACCTCGCCGTCGCCGAGACCATCAAGGGCAAGTTCCGCAACTCCGGCCAGACCTGCGTCTGCCCGAACCGCGTCTATGTCCAGGCGTCGGTCGCGGAGGCCTATGCAGCGAAGCTGGCCGAGGCCGTGGCGAAGATTCCGGTGGGTCCGGCGTTCCAGGAGGGCGTCAAGGTCGGGCCGCTGATCGAGGACAAGGCGGTCGCCAAGGTCGAGGATCACCTCAAGCGGGTCACGGCCTCAGGCGCGAAAGTGCTGACCGGCGGGGCGCGGCATGCGCTGGGCGGACGGTTCTTCCAGCCGACGGTGACGCTCGGCGGCGACGACGCCCTGTTCCGCGAGGAGGAGACGTTCGGCCCCCTGATCCCGGTCTTCCCGTTCGAGACGGAAGAGGAATGCCTGGAAAAGGCCAATGACTCCGAGTTCGGCCTGGCCTCCTACGTCTTCACCCGCGACCTGGACCGCGCCATGCGCATCGGGCGGCGGATCGAGGCCGGCATGATCGGCGTCAACACCGGGCTGATGTCGACAGCGGTGGCACCCTTCGGCGGGATCAAGGCGTCGGGCTACGGCCGCGAGGGCTCGACCCACGGCATCGATGAATACGTCGAAATCAAGCAGGTGACGCTGGCGCTGAGGTAGGGCGTCAGACCTTCTTCAGCCCGCGGCTGAAGTCGGCCACATCAGCGATGTTCAGATCGTCGCCTTCGAACCAGAAGGTCGTCAGCGCCTCGTGGTTCAGGGCCACCCACTGGAGCGCGGCGGGCGCGATGCGGGCCAGGTCTCGCTCGTCCAGACTGCTCGCCAGGACGCGGGGGTTGGGGCCGATGGAGATCGACGCGCTCGGCTGATGCCGACCCTTCTTGAGGTACAGCTTCACCCGCGGCCCGTGCTGGCCCAGCGCCGTCGAGATGAAGATGTGGGCAAGGACGCCGGTCCACTCAGGCGGGAGGTAGGCCATTTCGACGACATCCTCCTCGCCGAGCGCGCACAGTTCTTCATCGAGCGTCGGCTCGCGATCGGTCCAGACGGCGACGGTCTCACGGACTTCCATGCGCTCAATCTAGCACATGCGAGGATTCCGCTCGACCGGTGGCGAGATGTTCTGATCTACCGCGTCCGCGCGACGCCCTCGCGGCGGTCGTCGGCGCCGCCGTCCCAGGCCCAGCCGTTCGGTCCCGGTCGCCACAGGCCGCCGTGCAGGCCCGAGGTCTCGGACTGGTTCGGCGCGAGCGCCACGCCGCCGGCCGCCAGTTGCTCGGCCAGCGTCGGGCCGAAGCGGGCGGTGTCCGCGCCGAAGCCCCCACCACGCGCCACCAGATTGGGCAGGTCGATCGCCGCCTGCATGGGCAGACCCCAGACCAGCGTTCCGATGAGCGCCTTGGCGTTGTAGGCTAGGATAGACGGCCCGCCCGGCGACCCCACGGCCCCGACCAGACGCCCCTGCCGGTCCAGGATGATAACCGGCGACATGGACGAGCGCGGCCGCTTGCCCGGGGCGACGGCATTGGCCGCCTCTCCGCCGTCCGGACGCGTCGGGCTAAACGAGAAGTCGGTCAGCTGGTTGTTTAGGAAGAAGCCCGCCGCCATCCGGCCCGAGCCGAAGACGCTCTCGACCGTGGTGGTCATGGAGACGGCGTTTCCTGCCGCGTCCACCACGACGAAGTGGCTGGTGCCGGCGGGCTCGGTCGTGGCGTCGGGCGCGCGAAAGATGCCGCCGGGGGGCGTGCCAGGTTGCGCCGCTCCCGTGAGGCCGGGAGCCAGGGCGGCGCGGGCGGCGACGTAGTCCTCGTCCAGCAGGCCGGCCACCGGCACACCGACGAAGGCCGGGTCGCCGACGTAGCGGTCGCGGTCGGCGTACATCAGGCGCTGGATCTGGGCGAAGGCGATCCAGGCCTGGGCGCTCGTCTCGCCCTGCGCCAGCAGGGGCGCGATGGTCGGGGTCTCGGCCATGGCCAGCAGTTGGAGCACCGCCACCCCGCTGGAGGGCGGCGGCGGCACGCAGACGACATAGACGCGGAAGGGCCGGCACAGGGCGTCCCGCCTGATGGGGCGATAGGCGGCGAGGTCGGCCCGGGTCAGGGCACCGGGGCGCGGCTCGGCCTGCACGGCTTCGATGATGGCGTCGGCGATGGGGCCGGAGCGGAAGGCCTCGATCCCGTCGCGGGCCAGTGTCGCCACGGTCTCGGCATAGGCCGGGTTCCGCAGGGTGTCGCCCGCCTGATACCGCTGGCCGTCGGGCCTTGTGAAATAGGCGTTGGCCCATTCGGTGCGGGCCTGGCCGCGCGTCAGGGCGATCATGCCCGCAAGGCGCGGGCTGACCACGAAGCCGTCACGGGCAAGGCGCTCTGCCTCGCCGAACAGCTGGTTCCAGGACAGGCGGCCGTGTTCTTCCTGCGCCATCGCCAGGGCCGCGACCGCGCCCGGAACGCCTGTGGAGCGGCCGCTGAGCACCGCATCGCCGAACCCCAGCGGACGGCCATTCTCGTAGAACAGCTCGGGCGTGGCGGCGGCCGGGGCGGTCTCGCGGCCGTCATAGACGACGGTCTCGCCGGTCGCCGCGTCGAAATGCATGAGAAAGGCCCCGCCGCCGAGGCCGGACGATTGCGGCTCGACCAGACCCAGCACCGCCTGGATGGCGACCGCCGCATCGGCCGCCGAGCCGCCCCGCTGAAGCACGTCCAGCCCGGCCTCGACGGCCAGGGGATTGGCGGCTGAGACGAAGGGGCCGCGGGCGGGGGGCGTGACCTGGGCGTCGGGCGTCGGTGTCTGCGTCGGCGCGGGCCGGGCCGCGACCGAGGGCTGGCAGGCGGCCACGGTGAGAGCCAGGACGGCGACCACGGAACGGGCGAAGGCGACGAGACGCATGGGGTGGAAGTCCGGCGACGGGAAGGTCGTCTTCCGACCTAGGGGTCCCGCGCCACCGCGCCAAGCCCGTAGCGGAACCAGGGCGTCAAATCCGGGTTGCGCGCTCGGGGTCGAGCCGCTAAAGACCCGCCCTCGCCGTTCACGGCCGCGCGCACCCGTAGCTCAGCTGGATAGAGCACCAGACTACGAATCTGGGGGTCAGGAGTTCGAATCTCTTCGGGTGCGCCATTTTCCTCGTAGGTGGGAAACGCCCTTCGGAACTTTTTCGCTCTCCGCCGTCCGGATCGGGCGCGTGAGAGCCGCGTCCCAGCCTCGACATGGAGGTTCAGGCAGGAAGTAGCGTTAAAGTTGTAGTCAGACTGCTGCGCTAGCGTCACGTCATGCGCTGGACGAACCGCACCTTCCGGTCTCGACACCGATCGCGGCAGGGCTCGGTCGCCGTGGAGTTCGCTCTGGTCGGCCCGCTGCTCATCCTCATGCTGATGGGCATGGCGCTCTATGGCGGCTGGTTCTGGCTCGCGCAGAGCGTGCAGTCCCTGGCCACGGAGGGCGCGAGGGCGGCGGTGGCGGGCCTGGACCCCGCGGAACGGCAGGCGATCGCCCAAGCCTTCATCGTGGCCGAGGCCGACGGCGTATACGGCTTCGCGAACGAAGATCTCGAGATCACGGTCGAGGCTGACGCGCAGGAAATCCGGGTTCGGGTGGTTCTGGACGCCACGGGGCATCCCGTCATGGCCCTGGCCGCCCTGATCCCCTCCCCGCCGCAGCGCATCGAACGCGCCGCCGTGGTGCGGATGGGCGGCTTCTGATGACGTGTCGCCGCTTCGGCGGGAACGAGGCGGGCGGTGTCGCGACGATGGTCGCGGCGGCGGGCGCATTGCTCTGCGTGCTCGCGGCCATCGTGGTCGATCTGGCGAGCCTTGCGCTCGCGGGCCGATCGCTTCAGGGCGCGGCCGATCTCGCGGCCTTGTCGGCGGCGGCCAATCTGGACCGGGCCCACCTCGCCGCCGAGACGACCGCGAGAGCCAATCTGGGCGAGGTCGCCACAGTGACTGTCACAGGTCGATATTCGCCCGACGCCTCCCGCGCCCCAGTGGACCGGTTCATGGCCTCGGCCGCACCGGCCAACGCCGCCCGGGTGACCCTGACCCGCGCCTCGTCGCTCTATTTCGGGCGCTGGATCGTGGGGCGCTCGGAGGTGACGCTGAGCCGCACGGCTGTCGCCGCCGCTTCTGCCGATCCGCCGCGTGCCATGTTCTCGATCGGGTCGCGTCTGGCCGCAGTCGAGGGCGGGATCGCCAATGCCCTGCTGAGCGGGTTGACCGGAAGCTCGGTCAATCTCAGCGTCATGGACTACGAGGCTCTAGCCGACGCGGAGGTCAATCTGCTCGGCGTGTTCGACGCCCTGGCGACCGAACTCGACGTCGAGGCCGGCCGGTACGACCGCTTGCTGGAGCAGGAGATCGAGGTCGGCCGGGCGCTCGGGGTCATCCGCGATCTCGCGGGAAATCAGGCCGACAGCGCGCTGTCGAAACTGACGGGACCGGCGTCGAACGTGACCGTGCGGCTCGGCGAGGTGTTCAGGCTGGAAGCTGACGCTTCGGGCGGGCTGGCCCAGGGGCTCGACGCCTCGGTCTCGGTGCTCGATCTGGCCATGGCCATGCTGGAGACCGGCGGAGAGCGGCAGATCCGGCTGGATCTCGGCGTCCAGACGGGTCTCGCCGATGTGACCGCCGACCTCGCGATCGGGGAACGGCCCAATCGCTCGCCCTGGCTGACGGTGACCGGCCAGGGCCAGCCGGTGATCCGCACGGCCCAGGCGCGGCTGTATCTGAAGGCGCGAACCGCCCAGAAGCTGTCGGGTCTGGCCCAGATCGAGCTGCCCATACTGCTGGAGCTGGCCGCGTCCGAGGCGCGTCTGGACGCCGTCTCCTGCGGCCCGGACGCGGTGAGCGTGGGTGTGCGGCCGGGACTGGCGCGAGCCATGCTGGGTCGCATCGACGAGGCCCATCTGGACGACTTCCAGCGCACGCTCACCCCGACGCCCGCGACACTGCTGAACGTCGCGGGCCTGGTCAGGCTGACGGCGAAGGGCGACGTCGAGGTCGCCGACACCCGCTTCCAGACGGTCCGGTTCAGCGCCGCCGACATCGCCGACCAGAGGGTGCGCACCGCCACGGCGGCCAATCTGCCGTCCGGCCTGATCGCCTCTCTGTTCGACCGGCTGGAGGTGAATGTTCAGGCCCTTGGCCTGGGCCTCGGTCTTGGTGGCCTGACCTCGGCGCTAGGCTCCCTGCTCGCGCCGATCGGGCCGGTGCTGGACGGGCTGGTCCATCCCATCCTCGATATGGTCGGCCTGAAGCTCGGCCAGGCGGACGTGCGGGTCCACGGCGTGACCTGTGGCGGGGCCGAGCGGCCGCCCGTCCTGGTCGGCTGAACCGGCCCCAGCCTTGAGACCCGGCGGGGATCGGCCGATAGAGGCGCCATGACAGACGCCGCCGACATGACCTACGCCCGCTATCTGGACCTGGACCGGCTGCTGTCGGCCCAGGCCCCGATCAGCGACCAGCACGACGAGATGCTGTTCGTCATTATCCATCAGGCCAAGGAGTTGTGGCTCAAGCAGATCCTGCACGAAGTGGCCCTGGCGCAGCGGCTGGTGCGCGCCGGCGACCTGGTGCCCGCCTACAAGAGCCTGGCCAGGGTCAGCCGCATCCAGGCGGTGATGACGCAGAGCTGGGACATTCTGGCCACCATGACGCCGGCCGACTACCTGCGCTTTCGCGGCGTTCTGGGGTCGAGCTCCGGCTTTCAGAGCGACCAGTTCCGGCGGCTGGAGACCATGCTGGGCCTGAAAGACCCGAAGTTTCTCGTCTTCCAGACCGACCGGCCCGAGGCCCATGCCGCCTTGTCGGAGGCGCTCGCTTCCCCCAGCCTCTATGACGACACCCTTGCCCAACTCGCCGCGGCGGGCATCGCGGTCCCTAAGGCCGTGCTGAACCGCGACGTCTCCCAACCTTATGTCCCCTCGGCCGGGGTCGAGGCGGCCTGGCTGGAGGTCTATCGTGACACCGACCGCTGGTGGGCGCTGTATCAGCTGGCGGAAAAACTCGTCGATCTGGACGACGCCCTGGTCACCTGGCGGCACAAGCATGTGGTGACGGTGGAGCGGATCATCGGCCGACGGCGCGGCACGGGCGGAACGGACGGCGTCGGCTATCTGTCCTCGACGCTGGAGCGGCGCTGCTTTCCCGAGCTGTGGTCGATCCGGACGCAGCTCTGAGCCGGGTCAGGCGTCCTCGTCGAACTTGCGGCTGACCAGATCCGCCAGCGCCTCGACCGCCTCATCGGCGTCGCCGCCCTCGGCCTTGATCTCGATGTCGCACCCATTGCCGGCACCCAGCATCAGCAGACCCATGATCGAGCGGGCGTCGACCGTCACGCCGTCGCGCGTGACCGTCACCTCGGCCTCGAAGCTGGACGCCAGCTTTACGAAC
Source organism: Brevundimonas sp. AAP58 (assembly GCF_001295975.1). Taxonomy (GTDB): domain Bacteria; phylum Pseudomonadota; class Alphaproteobacteria; order Caulobacterales; family Caulobacteraceae; genus Brevundimonas. The sequence goes on from NZ_LJHU01000013.1 coordinate 17,274, forward strand.
TTGGCCGAGGCGCGGGCGTGCAGGCCCCGCTGGTTGCAGATTCCGACCGAACGCGACGCCGTCATTTTTCGCCTGCGAGCACCCAGGACGCCACCGAGATATATTTTCGGCCCGCCTCCTGGGCGTGCGCCACGCAGGCCTCGAGGCTCTCGCGACCACGCACGCTGGCCAGCTTGATCAGCATGGGCAGGTTCAGACCCGCGATGACCTCGGCATGGGTCTGTTCCATCACCGAGATGGCCAGGTTGGACGGCGTGCCGCCGAACATGTCGGTCAGCAGAATTACGCCCTCGCCATCGTCGACGGCGGCGGCGGCGTCGACGATGTCGCGCCGACGGCGCTCCATGTCGTCCTCGGGCCCGATGCAGATGGCCGCGACCCCGCGCTGGGGGCCGACGACATGCTCCATCGCCGCGAGGAACTCCGAGGCCAGGCCCCCGTGGGTGACGATCACCAGGCCGATCATGAAGACGTCTTCAAGGGCGAAGCATCCCGCAGTGACGGCGCCGATGCCCCCGGGCCGACGCGCAAGCGCGATCGAATAGAGGAAAACGCGACAGGATCAAAGGCGGCGCATCGCTCGGGCGATGATGGCCGTGGCCGAGGCGGGCCGGATGTCGAGCGTCAGGCGAGGAACGACGGCACCGGCGACTGTGTCGTGGTCCTCCTCGGGATGGCGCTCCACGCCCTCCTGGACGCAGTCGACGATCAGCCGGACGCGGGCGAGCGGGAGGTGCCGGGCCGTGACGACGCCGACGCCGCGCGCCTCGATCATGCCCGCGATCCGTTCGGCGGGCGCGGCATAGAGGCCATCGTCCGAGGCGAAGACGTGGACGTAGTCGTCCCCGACCAGCCGCCAGCCCTGTCCCATCAGCCGCAGGGCCAGGTCGCTCTTGCCCGCGCCAGACGGTCCACGGAGCAGGGCGGCCCGCCAGCCATCGGCGCACCACAGGGCGACCGCTGTGGCATGGAGAATGGGATCGGTCATGAGCGGCGTCCTGTGGCGGGTAAGGCGACCTCGAACCGGGCCCCGACGACTGCGCCTGCCGCGTCCGTGCGGTTCGACGCCGAGACCCGACCGCCGTGCGCCTCCACGATCTGGCGCACGATCGACAGGCCCAGCCCGGAGTTGGACCCGAATGCCGTCCCTTTCGGGCGCGAGGTGTAGAAACGCTGGAACACCGTCTCCAGGTTTTCGGACGGGATGCCGGGACCGTCGTCCTCGACCAGCACGCGAAGGGGCCGCTCAAGGTCTGTCTCGTCGCGACGAACCGTCAGGCGGACGTCGGCACCCTCCGGGCTGAAGGAACGGGCGTTGTCGATGAGGTTCCTGAACACCTGACCCAGGGGGCCGTCCTGTCCGAGCACACGGGCCGGGCCCGGGGCTTCGAGACTCAGTCGAACGGGGGCTTCTCCGGGCTTGGAGGTCGTGTCGTAGACGCCGACGATGTCGGTCAGGAGGGTGTTCAGATCAACCGGACGCGGCCGCTCGCGCGATAGCTCGGCGTCCAGCCGCGAGGCGTTGGAGATGTCGGTGATAAGGCGATCCAGCCGGCGCACGTCCTGCTGCAGGACGCGGGTCAGTCGCTCGCGCTGGGCCGGCTCCTTGACCAGATCGAGCGTCTCCAGCGCCGAGCGGATGGAGGTCAGCGGGTTCTTGATCTCATGGGCCACGTCAGCGGCGAAGCGTTCGATGGCGTCCATGCGCGCCGACAGGGTCTCGGTCATGGACTCGAGCGACCGGGCGAGGTCGCCGATCTCGTCCCTGCGATCTTCCAGGTCGGGAAGGGAGATGGCGCGGGCGCGTTGCAGCTTGACCTGATCGGCCGCCGCCGACAGCCGCATGACGGGCCGCGCCACGAACAGATGCAGAAGCAGGGACGCCAGCAGGTTCACCGCGAGCGCCACCAGGGCGAAGGGCAGCAGCGCCCGGCGTTGGGCTCCTAGAATCTGGTCCACATCCCCGGCCTCGAGCGTCAGGACGCCCAACACCTGCTGCACATGACGAACGGGTAGTGACACAGACACGACGCGGTCGCCGGTCTCCGATCGCCGAACAGTGGCCTGGGGCAGGCCGAGCAGGGCCGCCTCGATCTCGGCCCCCAGGGCCTCATTGGCCTGGGCCAGCGTTTCACGGTCCGCCTCTGCGTCGCCGAGCGGAGCGACAACGGTCCCGGCCGGGTTGGCGGGCGGCAAGGGATTGCCGGGAATGATGTCGGTGACGGCGAAGCTATCGGACAACAGCGCGCCATCGGCGTCGTAAAGGCGCGCCCTCTGCCCGCTCGGGATGAAGTTGTCCCGTAGCCACTGGCTAGCGGCGATCTGGTCGAGCGCCGGTGTGGGCTCACCCCGCGTGATACCAAGCTGGCCGAGAACGTTGGACAATAACTCGGCCTGGACGCGCAGACTCTCCTGGCGCGCCTGAACGAGGCCCCGGTTCCACTCGTTCAGCGCCAATGCCCCGCCAAACAGGATCAGCAGGCTGAGCAGGTTCAGCGCCAGGATCAGCCCACCCAGCCGCGACCCGCCGAAGCGGATCAGGCGTCGGCGCAGCGGGCGGTCTTCGGACGTCTCCGAAGGATCAGCTCTCGCGGTATCGATAGCCGACGCCATACAGGGTCTCGATGGCGTCGAACTCGGGATCGACGACGCGGAACTTCTTCCTCATCCGCTTGACGTGGCTGTCGATGGTGCGGTCGTCGACATAGACCTGATCGTCGTAGGCGGCGTCCATCAGGTTGTCGCGGCTCTTCACGAAGCCGGGTCGCTGGGCCAGGGCCTGAAGCAGCAAGAACTCGGTGACGGTCAGCTTGACCGGCTTTCCGTCCCAGGTGCTCTCGTGGCGCGCCGGGTCCATGACCAGCTTTCCACGCCGGATGGCCTTGCCGGACGATTCGGCCGAAGGCTCGGGCTCGCCGCCATCGCCGCCCGAGCGGCGCAGCAGCGCCTTGACCCGCTCGATCAGCAGCCTCTGGCTGAACGGCTTGTGGATATAGTCGTCGGCCCCGAGGTTGAAGCCGAGGATCTCGTCGATCTCCTCGTCCTTGGAGGTCAGCATGATAACGGGTAGTTGGCTGGTCTGACGCAACCGACGCAGCACCTCCATGCCGTCCATGCGGGGCATCTTGACGTCGAGGATGGCCAAATCTGGCGGGGTGTTCTCGAGTGCCTCCAGCCCCGTGGCTCCGTCGTGATAGGCGACAACCTTGTGGCCGTGGCTTTCGAGCGCCAGCGACACCGACGCCACGATATTCTCGTCGTCGTCCACCAGGGTGATATTGGCCAAAGCTCGGTCTCCTTGTCGTGACCCCGCACGCGTGGTCTGGGGCCAATGAACGCACATCAAGCGTAACCGTTCGCCCCAGATCGGGGTGACTTTACGGCCACACCGTCGGCGTGGCCACATTTGAGGTGTCGAAACGGGAACTTAAACCCTTTCAATCATGATGGACGGCCAACAGCGGACTCCATCATGGCTGGCCCCGTCCATTACGAGATCTATATCCGCAAGACCGCGCCGGCACCCTGGACGCTGATGCAGGCGACCGAGAACCGCCAGCAGGCGATCGAGGTGGCGGAAGAGACCCTCGCCGACAAGCGGGCCGTCGCTGTTCGGGTGACCAAGGAAACGCTCGATCCGGACACAATGGAATTCACCAGCGTCACCGTGCTGACCCGCGGCGCGCCGGAAGCCCCAAAGAAGCGCGCGGTCGAGGCCGACGACCGGCCCAACTGCATGGCCCCGCAGGACCTCTACGCCCCCCACGCCCGGGAACTGATCGGACGGGTTCTGGAAGACTGGCTTGCACGCAACGGCGTGACCGTCTTCGAGCTGTTGCATCGGCCCGACCTGGTCGAGCGGCTGGAGGCTTCTGGCGTCGAGGTCCAGCACGCCATCCAGAAGGTCGCCATCCCCGAGAGCCAGGCGACCGGACAGGCTGCCCATGAACTGATCCGCCACTACCAGAAGCTGGTCGAGGCGGCGATGGATCGGGTCGTCACGGCCGGCAGGAAGAACCTGTTTCCGGATCTGGCCAACCGGTCCCTGGCCGACGTGGCCCATCGCCTCGCGGGATCGTCGGATCGAGCCTTTGTCATGGGTGGCGTCATCGCAGGGGCGTTGGTCGACCTGCGGGGGGCGAGGGCGCGTCTCGACAGACTGATGGACCTCGCCGATCGCGCGCCGATGGAGGGTCCGCCGCGCGCCCTTGTCATGGTCGGCATCGAGCAGATCCTGTGCGAGATGATGGGGTCCCGTACGAACCTGTCCGAGCTTCTCGGGCCTGCGCTGGATCAGGGCGGCAGCCTGGCTGCCGTGGTGCGGATGGTCGCGCCCAAGGAAATCGAGACCCTGATCCGTATGGACCCCAGAATGGCATTGCTTATGCCGGCCGTGGACGGGCCAGCGGCTCGATTGGGTGTGCGACTGGAGGCGGGGGAGTATCCGATCCTTTCGGCAACCCTGGCGCGGATGGTGCTGCGTGAGCTGATGGGGCCACGGCGTCTGAGACCAACCGACGCGCCCGGCGAAATCGACATCCTGCGCACGCTGGCGATGTCACTCACGGCCACCGCCGGGCGGCTGTTGACGCTCGAGGAGGTCCAGAACGCCTTCACCGAACGATCCAAGTCGCTCGTCACGGCGGACTTCGTCCAGGCCTTTGTGGACCCTTGCGAAACGGTCCTGTGCGAGGCCGAGCAGCTGACCCGGCTTTGCGAGAACGTCACAGGGGTCGCCAACAAGCGCTCCGCCGCCCGATGGCTGGCGGCCTGCGTGACCTCGCTGCGGTTCGAGCAGGAAATGCGGACCGCCCCCCTGACGGCGGCCAGAAAACTCCAGGCATTGGCGGTCCTGAACCGGTCCGTGCGGGCCGCTGCCCTGTCCGAGCACGACACTGAACAGATCAACGGTGCCATCGGCCACGTGGGCGGGGTGGTCGAGGCTGAGGCCAGGCTGACGGCCCAACTGGCTCGTGCCCCCGCGCCGCCGGCCCAGAAACTCGCCGCTCTGCTTCGTCTCGCCGCCGGAGAGACCGCCCCGTTCGGCCCCGCCGCCGATCGCGCCAAGGCCGAGGCGATCAAGCTGTTCCGCGCGCCCGAAGCCCGCGCGGCCCTCACGGCCTCCCCGGAACAGATCGCGCCGTTGAAGTCGCTGATGAAGGCCGCGGGTCTGGCGGCCTGACGGGAGCGTCTTCGCGCCGACAGGCCGGCCTGCGACTGTTTGCCGGAACCCGGTTGCGGACGTCCGCGCCTCATGGCAAGCGCGGCCTTATGGACGCGACCCTGACCACATATCTGATGCTCGCTGGGGGCCTCGTGCTGCTGACCCTGGGCGGCGATACTCTGGTGCGTGGCGCCTCGACGGCGGCCAAGTCGCTGGGTGTGTCGCCGTTACTGATCGGTCTGACGCTGGTCGGGTTCGGCACCTCCACGCCCGAGCTGGTGACCAGCATCACTGCCGCCATGGCGGGATCGCCGGGCATCGCGGTGGGCAATGTCGTCGGGTCCAACACGGCCAACATCCTTCTGATCCTGGGCGTCGCCGCCCTGATCACACCGATCGTCGTGGACCGGGCCGCGTTCCGGCGTGACGGCTGGATGCTGGTGATCGCCAGCGCCGTATGCGCCGGAGCGGTCCTGGCGGGCCGCATCGGCTTCGTCTGGGGTCTGGGCATGCTTGCCCTGCTGATCGCCTACCTCGTTGTCGCCTATCTGGGCGAGCGGTCAGTGCAGGACGCCGAACGGGCCAAGTATGAGCACATCTCGGAAGACGCGCCTGATGCCAAGGGCGGCCTTTGGGCTGGACTGGGCCTGGCGGTCGTGGGCATCGCCCTGACCATCGGCGGGGCGCGACTTCTGGTCGATGGAGCGGTCGTCATCGCGCAAGATCTGGGAGTTTCCGACACGGTCATCGGGCTGACGGTGGTGGCGGTCGGAACGTCTTTGCCGGAATTGGTGACCTCCGTCGTGGCGGCTGCGCGCAAGCACGCCGATGTGGCGCTCGGCAATGTCATCGGCTCCAACATCTACAATGTGCTCGGCATCCTGGGCATCACGGCCATGGTCTCGCCACTGGACGTGCCGCCCGAGATCGTCCGTGTCGACCTGTGGGTGATGCTGGGCGCCACCGCGCTGCTGGTTCTCTTTGTCCGCACGGGCATGAAGATCGTGCGCTGGGAGGGACTGGTCCTGCTGCTCGCCTATGGCGGCTACATCGCGTGGCTGGCGACGAACGCGGCCTGACACAGCCCCCTTAGTGAGCCTCGTCCCAGTTCTTCGCGGCGCGGGCGTCCACGACCAGAGGGACCGACAGGGCCACCGCTGGTTCCGCCGCGCCTTCCATGACCTTGCGGATCAGGCCGATCGCGGCATTGGCCTCGGCTTCGGGGGCCTCGAACACCAGCTCGTCGTGGACCTGGAGCAGCATCCGGGTCGCCAATCCGGCCTCGCACAGGGCCCCTGGCATCCGCATCATGGCGCGCCGGATGATGTCGGCGGCGGCCCCCTGGATCGGGGCGTTGATCGCCGCGCGCTCACCGAACTGACGCTCGGCTCCGGACTTGGAGTGGATGGCCGGGATGTGGATCTTGCGGCCGAAGACGGTCGAGACGTAGCCGTTCTGGCGGACCTCGGCGCGGGTGGCGTCCATATAGGCGCGGATGCCGGGGAAGCGTTCGAAATAGGTCTTGATGTAGGCCCCCGCCTCGCCCTGGTCGATGCCGAGCTGGGCCGCCAGGCCGAAGGCGGAGATGCCATAGACGATGCCGAAGTTGATGGCCTTGGCACGGCGGCGCGTCTCCGGGTCCATCTGGTCGACCGGTACGCCGAACATCTCTGACGCGGTCGCCGTGTGGATGTCGATCCCGGCCTTGAAGGCGCGCTTCAGCTCGGGGATGTCGCCGATGTGCGCCAGCAGCCGCAGCTCGATCTGGCTGTAGTCTGCGCTGATCAGGACGTGGCCGTCCTTGGCGATGAAGGCCTGGCGAATCTGACGGCCTGTCTCGGTGCGGATCGGGATGTTCTGGAGGTTGGGGTCCGATGAGGCCAAGCGTCCGGTGGTGGCCGCCGCCAGTTGGTAGGAGGTGTGCACCCGATCCGTGGCCGGATCGGCGGCGGCGACTAGCGCGTCGGTATAGGTGCCCTTCAGCTTGGACAGCTGCCGCCAGTCCAAAATGGCGCGCGGCAGATCGTGGGTCAGGGCCAGCTCTTCCAGCACGCTGGCGTCGGTGCCCCATTGTCCGGTGGCGGTCTTCTTGCCGCCCGGCAGGTTCATCTCGCCGAACAGGATCTCACCGATCTGCTTGGGGCTGCCGATGTTGAAGGGTTTCCTGGCGATCTCGTGCGCGCGGGCCTCCAGCTCGGCCATCCTCAATCCGAATTCGGACGACAGCCGACGCAGACGATCGGGATCGATCCGGACACCCGCCAGCTCCATATCGGCCAGGACGGCAGGCATACCGCGTTCCAGCGTCTCATAGACGGTCGCCAGACCCTCGCGGGCCAGCCGGGGCTTGAGGATGCGCCAGAGCCGCAGCGTCACGTCGGCGTCCTCGGCGGCGTAGGCCGTCGCCGGCTTCAGCTCGACGTGCTTGAAGGATTTCTGCGCCTTGCCCGTCCCGGCCACCTGCTTGAACGGGATCGGCTCGTGGCCGAGGTGCAGGCGGCTGAGCTCGTCCATGCCGTGGCCGTGCAGCCCGCCTTCAAGGACGTAGGAGATCAGCATGGTGTCGTCGATCGGGGCGACGCGGATGCCGCGTCGGGCCATGACGGCGAGGTCGTATTTGCCGTTCTGCACGATCTTCAGCACGCCGGGGTCTTCCAGCAGGGTCTTCAGCCGTGCCAGGACCGTCGGCTTGTCCAGCTGGGTCAGGGGTTCGCGTGCGTCGCCCTCGCCGCCGAAGTCCAGCCCACCCCCGCCCTCCACCGGCGGATGCTCATGGGTCAGGGGAATGTAGCAGGCGTCGTTGGGCCCGATCGCCAGCGACACGCCGCACAGCCCCGCATGGGTCGCCGACAGGGCGTCCGTCTCGGTGTCGAAGCCGACCACGCCCGCCTCGGTGGCCCGGGCGATGAAGGCGTCGAGCGCCTCCAGCGTCTGGATGCAGTGATAGGCGTCGTGGTCGAAGGGCTGCTTCTCGACGTCGAGCGACACCGCCTGCGGCGCGTATCGCGGCGAGATAACCGGCGCGGACAAGGGCGCGGACAGGGGCGCGGCCGGGCGCGGCGGGGCGAAGGCCGAGCCGTCGTGGCCCGCCAGCTTGCCGTCGCCGATCCGCCGGGCGAGCGAGCGGAACTCCATCAGCTCCAGGAAGGCCGACAGGGTCGCCGGATCGGGGTCGCGCACGACGAAGTCCTCGATCGGCTCGGGCGCGGGGGCGTCGCAGGTCAGGCGAACCAGTTGGCGGCTGAGCAGGATCTGGTCCCTGTGCTCGATCAGGGTCTCGCGCCGCTTGGGCTGTTTGATCTCACCGGCCCGCTCCAGCAGGGTGTCGAGGTCGCCGTATTCGTCCAGCAGCTGGGCGGCCGTCTTTGGGCCGATGCCGGGAGCACCCGGCACATTGTCGACGCTGTCGCCGATCAGGGCCTGGAGGTCGATCATCTTGTCCGGGGTGACCCCGAACTTCTCCATCACCGCCTCTTCGGCCAGGCGACGGTCCTTCATCGGGTCCCACATGACGACCGAAGGCCCGATCAGCTGCATCAGGTCCTTGTCGGATGACACGATCACGCATTCGCCGCCAGCGTCGCGCACCTTGCAGGCATAGGTCGCGATCAGGTCGTCGGCCTCATAGCCGGGCAGTTCAACGCAGTGGACGCCGAAAGCCTTGGTCGCCTCCCGCACCAGCGGAAACTGCGGGATCAGATCCTCGGGCGGCGCCGAGCGGTTGGCTTTGTACTGGTCGTAGAGGTCGTTCCGGAACGTCTTTTCCGAATGGTCGAAGATGGCCGCCAGATGGGTCGGGCCATCCGCCCCCTTCATGTCCTTCAGCAGCTTCCAGAGCATGTTGCAGTAGCCCTGGACCGCGCCGACCGGCAGGCCGTCGGACTTGCGCGTCAGCGGCGGCAGGGCGTGGTAGGCGCGAAAGATGTAGGCCGAGGCGTCGATCAGCCACAACCGAATGGGTGGGCGGTCCCCGGTCACAGAACGGTCGGAGACTTCGGGCGCGGCGGTGTCGGACATGGCGGCCAACATAGGCGGGCGCAGAGCCTGCGTCACCGGCTGGCGCGCGGCCTGCCTAGAACTCGCGCCAGCTGTCGCCGGGATCGCGTTCTCCGGGGCGGGCCGACTGCTGCCCCCAGGTGACCATCATCAGCACCTTGTGGCTGCGGATCCGATACTCGCCAATCATGGGCGTGACGGCCCCCAACGGCGCGCCCGTGCGGGCGTCGTGGACGAACCCCGAGAACTCGGCCACCCCCACCCGGTCGCGGCGGCTGTAAAGGCTCAGCTCCGGAATCGATACGACGTTCAGGTTCTCGTTGATCGGCACGGCCAGGGGGGGCAGCCCGACCACCCGGCGCATCTGCTCGATCGACAGGGCACCCGCGCGCAGCTCAAAGATGGCGTCGGCCTCGTCGCGGTCGTTGGCGAGACGATAGCCTTGCTGAGACAGGGCCGCGCGCACCGTCGAGGTCGCGTAAAGCGCGCCTTCGCCTGTCAGATAGCGGCCGTCGACGAAGACGCGCGCTTGTTCCGGGATCGGCAGACGCAGGCCTTCGACGGCGAGGTCCGCAGCGCGCGCCAGCAGCAGCTGCTCGGTCGCCGTGCGGCCGGGGTTGGACTCAGTCGTGGAGGCGCAGGCCGCCAGACCAAGCATCAGCGCAGTCGAAACCGTTCGCCGCATCACCACGTCCCGGTGTTGGGCATGGAGACCCAGGGCTCGGCTGCCGCCAGGGGCTCGCCCTCCTGCAACAGTTCGATCGAGATGCCGTCGGGCGAACGCACAAAGGCCATGCGGCCGTCGCGGGGCGGGCGGTTGATGACGACGCCCCCGTCCATGAGCCGCTGGCAGGCCGCGTAGATGTCGTCGACCTTGTAGGCCAGGTGGCCGAAGTTTCGACCGCCGGTATAGTCCTCAGGGTCCCAGTTCCAGGTCAGCTCGACCTCCGGCGACCGCTCGATGGCGGACCGCCCCAGGTCCTTGGGCGCGGCGAGGAAGACCAGGGTGAAACGGCCCTGCTCGTTGTCCATCCGGCGAACTTCCTGAAGGCCAAGCAGATCGGTCCAGAACCGAAGCGAGGCGTCCAGATCCTTCACCCGGACCATGGTGTGGAGGTAGCGCATGGCAGCTTTCCGAAGGCGTCGTGGCGAGGTCGGTGACTTAGTCGCAAAGCGTCGGCTTCCCAAGGTGATCGTGCATCACGAATGACGACAGCGGACTTTCAGGGCTTCCCGGCCGGGCCCCCGTCACCCGAAGGTCTCGGCATGGTGATTGGACAGGGGAACGGGCAGGCACGAGCCCCTGCCCGGTTGCGCTGGCGTGACCGAGGCCTCACCTTGCGGCGGACCTTCGTAGGAAAGACCGCGCGATGCCATTGCTGATGTGCCCCAACGACAACGCCCAGATGCAGACGCTGGACCGGGGTGGCGTCCAGTTCGACATGTGTCCGACGTGCCGCGGCGTCTGGCTGGATCGGGGCGAGCTGGAAAAGCTGATGGAGCAGGCCGCCGCCAGCGTGGCTCCGGCCTATGCGCCCCCGCCGCAGCCGGGCCCCTGGAGCCAGCCTCAGCCGGCGCCTCAGCCTTACGGCTATAGCCAACAACCGCGCCACCGCGACGACGACTACCGTTATCGGAAGAAGAAGCGCGACAGCATCTTTGACATATTCGACTGATATTCGAACAGCGGTGTACCGTTCTAGATCTGACGCGGGGATGTCCCACCGGCCGACGCGACCGGGCGACACGCCGATCTACAGGCGATCAAGTGGATGCAGCTTATTAGTGGCTCGTTCCCAAGTGCCGCTTTGATTGTCTGGATGAACTGGTTCGAGGCGATCTAGTCTGTTGGACCGTCCTCGGTCAGTCTGCATTGGCCATGCAGCCTGCTTGGGCTGAAACTTAGTGTGGCGAGTACTAGTTGATAACATTGGTCCGTTATGCAGAGCGCTTGGCCAACAAATTGAGTCTGCGAGAACGAGGCAATGTATAAGTCGGACCTGCGAAGACAGCAAAAGGAAAAGACGCGTGCGTTGATACTTGAGGCAGCCAGACGCCTCTTTGCTGAGCATCCTTACGATGAAGTGAGTATGCGCCTTGTTGGGCGTGAGGCTAACCGAACAGCCGGATCAGTTACTCGCCTTTACGAGACAAAGGAGCGGCTTTGGCGTGCCGCTATGGGTACTGCTCCTCCACGCGACAGGAAAAACGTCCGATACGCTGACGAACTGGAGGCAGTACTCCGCGCGCTTGTGATAGCCTGTCGAACAGACAGTGGCGATTTGGAGAGTGTTCTTTCACAGGCCGATATGTTGTTGAACCAGCTCGACTAGGAAAGCAGAGTTAGGCCGGTGAAGGGATTATACCGCGATCGGTGAGCAAGCTCGGAACTTCACCCAGTAGCACCGATTGGAGTGGAGACGCGAAGTTCCACCTTGCGCTCGTTCGGGGGTGGTACGCCATCTCGAGACTGAGCCTCATGTGCCCAGTGATAGAGGGCGACTGCACCTGCCGCTGCCAAGGCATGTATGACGATCTGGTATGCGAGATCGCGTTTGCGCCAAACTCTCCATGGTGCATTCCTCATAGCAGAACCTTTAGCATCCCACAGTGCGGCTGTCGCCTTGTCTGCCTTGATGTGACCCCCGTTTCTCATGCAGCATACTGAGGGTGCAGGGTTGATCTGAACTGGGGTTGGTGGGGTTAGCAAGAGGTCGGTCTGCGCAGCTTCTGCTCGGTCGAGAACGCAGCCTCGGCCACTGAGCATCTCATCTTCACGACCGGGGCCGAAGACGTTCTGCTGCCGGCGGATCCGGAGGATCTGACGCCCCGCGGCCTGGCTCTGGCCATCGGTCGGGAACTGGGTCGCGACATCCGTCCCTTGCCGGTCCCCAAATCCCTGCTGGCCGCGCCGCTTGCCCTGGTCGGGCGAAGCGCCATAGTCACGAGCTTGTTCGAGCCCCTGTGCATCGATCGCGGTCATTGGGAGACAGTGCGTTGGCGACCGGTGCAGACGGGCGCGGAAGGCATGAGGCAGGCGCTTTCGTCGTCGCCGTGAGGCGCGCATGACCCAGGGGACGCTCGCGATCATCGGGGCCGGAGGTCACGCGCGTGTCCTGGGGGACTGCGCGGAGCAGGTGGGCTGGAGCGCCATTCATCTGTTCGACGGTTCGGATCGTCCGACGCCCCCCGGCCCCTGGAGAGCGCATGGCGCGCCGGAAGCCCTGCTGGACCGCCTCTCCGAATATGGCGGCGTGATCGTCGGCCTCGGCGCGAACGCCGAGCGCCTTGAGTGGCTCGATCGCATCGCGGCAAGGGGCGGCCCGATCGTCAGCCTGGTTCACCCTCGGTCCAGCGTCAGCGCGCATGCCCTTATCGGCCCCGGATCGGCCGTTCTGGCGGGCGCTTGCGTCTGTGTCGGCGCCCGTATCGGGAGAGGCGCGATCATCAACACAAACGCCTCGGTCGATCACGATACGAGCCTCGGCGAAGGCGTTCATGTCTCGCCTGGGGCCGCCCTGGCTGGAGGCGTCAACGTCGGGGCGAGAACCTGGGTCGGCGTCGGAAGCGCCGTGCGCCAGGGCCTCACGATCGGGTCAGACGTCGTCATCGGGGCCGGCGCCGTCGTGATCCGCGACGTGGAGGACGGAACCACCGTCGTTGGCAATCCCGCCCGTCCGATGAGGCGCTGATCCGTGCTGAACACCCCTTTCGCGCCGTGGCCGAGCTTCAGTTCCGAGGAGGTGCAGGCCGTCGCCGAGGTCCTTGCGTCGAACCGTGTAAACTACTGGACAGGGGATCGCGGCCGGACATTCGAGGAGAGGTATGCGGCCTGGGTCGGCGTGCCGCATGCTGTCGCCCTGACGAACGGCACGGTCGCGCTCGAACTGGCGTTGCGCGCCTTGGGCATCGGGCCGGGCGACGAGGTGGTGGTGACGCCTCGCACCTTCCTGGCTTCGGCATCGTGCATCGTGGCGGTCGGGGCCACCCCGGTCTTCGCCGACATCGACGCCGAGACGCAAGGGCTGTCCGCCGAGACCATCGAACCGGTGCTCACCCCTCGCACGCGGGCGATCATCTGTGTCCATCTGGGCGGTCGGCCCTGCGACATGGATCCGATCATGGCCCTGGCCCGCCGGCGCGGATTGAAGGTGATCGAGGACTGCGCCCAGGCTCATGGGGCCCGCTACAAGGGCCGTAGCGTCGGCTCGATCGGCGACATCGGGGCTTGGTCGTTCTGCCAGGACAAGATCATGACGACGGGCGGCGAAGGAGGGATGGTCACCACCAATGACCCTGACCTGTTCGCCTTCATGTGGTCCTGGAAGGATCACGGCAAGACCTGGCGGCCTTACCTGGACGAGGCGCCCGGTGCGCGACTGCCCTGGCAGTTCGGCATGTTCGGAAGCAACGGCCGCATGATCGAGATGCAGGCGGCCATCGGCCTGATCCAGCTCGACCGCATGGCGGAGTGGACCGCGCGGCGCACGGAACTGGCCATGCGGCTGGCGGACGTCTGCGCGCGCCATGATGTCGTGCGGGTCCCCTTGGCGCCCCCCGACGTCGTCCATGCCTGGTACCGCTTCTACGCCTTCGTCCGGCCGGAACGGCTCGCTTCCGGCTGGACCCGCGAGCGGATCATTGAAGAGATCTCCGCACGCGAGGTGCCCTGCTTCCATGGCTCAGCGTCGGAAATCTACCTGGAACGCGCCTTCGACGGGACGCCGTCACGACCCGCCGAACGGCTGCCGATCGCCAAAGCCCTGGGCGAGACCTCGCTCGCCCTGCTCGTGCACCCGACCATCACTGACGCCCAGATCGACCGGGCCTGCGCGGTGCTTCACGAAGTCCTGGGTCAGGCCGGCGGCTGAGGCGCACGGGCGCGGCAGGGTTCCAGAACGGCGATTCTTACCATACCGTGCCGCCCCATGATCCTGTCGACATCATCGGGAGATTTCCCCATCCCGCCCGATGTGGCCAGTCGGCTGCCTCAGGTGCCGGCTCTACCCGAGCCGGACGAGCCGAACTACAGTCGACGCGCGCGGGAGTTCACCGATTGGCTGGAGTCTTCGCCCGAGCACGCTGTCCGCTTCGAGCGTCTTCGGCGCTGGCACCTGGTCCAGGACGAGCTGGCGCGCAAGGCGGCCTCCGAAGGCCGCCCGTTTTTCGTCACCGACGACGGTCTGGACTAGTCGTCGCTTGAGCTGTCCTGCGAAGCGCCATCCGGCGCGAAGCAGGATGGTGGAGCCGAGGGGAGTCGAACCCCTGACCTCGTCATTGCGAACGACGCGCTCTACCAACTGAGCTACGGCCCCGCGCCATCGGCGGCAGGAGCGGGCGACATAGAGGGGCCGACCGGCCGGTGTCAACGGGCCTCGGCGGGCTGTCCTCAGAAGGGCAGCAGGTTCCGCTGGCGGCTGTAGGCCATGGTGCCGACGTTGGCGCCCAGACGCAGGCCGACGCCGGTCCGCACGGGGGCCAGGACGATGCCGTCGGCGCGCTGATAGTTCACGCCGACGCCACCCACGAGGTAGGCCGAGCCCTCCACGCCGGGGTAGCGACGGTAGATGGCTTCGGGGTTGTAGAGGCCATAGACCAGGGTGAAGACACGGCTGGCGTTTCCGCCCACGTCCCAGCCGACGGAAATGCCCTGCCAGAATACCTCGATGGAGGCGCTCATGTCCTTCATGTGCAGCGCGCCGCGGCCATATCGCAGTCCCACGACGGCGGCACCGGCGCCTTCCTCGCCCGCGATGTAGGCGGTCGGGCGGTCGCCCTGGTCGGCGAAGATTCGCTCGATGGCGGCACCCATGGCCTCGGCGGCGATGCCGAGTTCCCGCGATCCGGCCGCCACCAGCTCGTCGGCGGTATAGGCCGGAGCCGTTTGATCCGAGGCAATGGGATACTGGGGTTCTACCGGCTGGCGCGGCTGGGTCGCGCAGGCACCCAGGGCGGTGGCGGTCGCGGCGGCGAAGCCGGTCTGGATCAGCTGGCGGCGGTGCATGATAGTCCCCGGGGATCGATGTCGTCGCCCTTCTCGGCGTCCCGGAAGAGTCGGCGACTTTTGAGTCAGCCTTGGGGCGGCGAGGTTAATGAGGTCCTAAGGCCAATCAGGGACCGACCGGCCGGTTCCTTCGCTTTCAGTGCTTGTCCGTCTTCGCCGCCAGCCAGTCCATGAGAGCGAGCAGGACGCCCGAGACGACGAAGGTCAGGTGGATGACGACGCCCCACAGCATCTCGGCCTCGTCGAGGGGATAGCCCGGCTTGCCGATGTTCATGAAGGACTTAAGCAGCTGGATGCCCGAGATCGCCACGATCGAGGCGATCAGCTTCATCTTCAGGCCCGAGAAGTCGACCATGCCCATCCACGGCGGCCGATCGGTCTCGCCGTCCAGATCCAGCTTGGAAACGAAGTTCTCATAGCCCGAGAAGATCACGATCAGCAGGAGGTTGCCGGCCAGCGACAGGTCCACCAGCGTCAGCACCGCCAGGATGGCGTCGTTGGAGTCCATCTCCGAGCGCGCGACCAGGACCTGGGGCAGATAGTAGATGAGCTCGCGCACGAAGACGGCCAGAAGCATCAGCAGGGCCAGGACCAGCCCGACGTAGAAGGGGGCCATCAGCCAGCGCGAACGGAACAGCATCCGCTCGAACGCGGTTTCGATCCTTGGCTTCACGCCCATTCAGCTACCCCCTTAGGCGCGCCCCCAGCTTCCCGGCGGCGGCGACGATCTTTGCAGACAGACCCTCGATATCGGCGTCGGTCAAGGTGGCCTCGCGCGGCTGGATCACGACCTCCAGCGCGACCGACTTCGATCCTTCCGGCACGCCGGCGCCGCGATAGACGTCGAACACGCGCACGTCGGTAATCAGGGCCTTGTCGGCACTGGCCACCGCACGAACCAGATCGCCCGCCGCCCGGCCGTCCTCGACCACGAAGGCGAAGTCGCGGGTCAGAGGCATGAGGTTGGGCAGGTCGGCGTTGCCCCGCGCCTTGGTCGCCCTGGCCTTGGGCTCGGGCACGGCGTCCAGCACGATCTCGAAGCCCAGCATCGGCCCGTCGGCGTCCAGCGCCTTCAACACGCGCGGATGCACCGCCCCGAACTCGGCGATGATCGTCTTGGGCCCTAGCTGCAGCCGCGCCGACCGGCCCGGATGCCACCAGTCCCGGTTCTGCCCCTGCGCCAGCTGCATCGCTGTGACCGGCGCGCCGACCTGCTCCAGCAGGGCCATCAGGTCGCCCTTGAGCGCGAACAGGGAGTCCTCGCCCGCCCCGCCCCAGTGCCGGGCGGCGCGGGGGCTGATCAGGCCGGCGATGACCGTCCGCTGATCGCCGGGGCCGTCGCCCAGATAGATCGGCCCGATCTCGAACAGGGCCACGTCGCCATGCCCACGGGCGGCGTTCCGCGCCGCCGCCTGGATCAGGTTGGGCAGGACCGACGGCCGCATGCAGTCCAGATCCGACGCGATCGGATTGTCGACCACCAGACGCTCGTCGCCGCCGCCGAACATCGCGGCGATGTCCCTGCGGGTGAAAGACCAGGTGACGGCCTCGGCGTATCCCATCGCCGCCAGCGCCCGGCGCGCGATCCGCACCCGCGCCTGACGCGGGTTCAGCACGCCCCGGCTGGGCGCGCCTTGGTCGGGCAGGGGGGTGTCGGGCAGGTGATCGAAGCCGTGGATGCGCGCGACCTCCTCGACCAGATCGGCCGGCCCTTCGACGTCGCGGCGCCACGACGGCGGCGTCACGGTCCAGGGCGACCCGCGCGCGATCCCGAAACCGAGGGCCGTCAAAATCTCCGCGATCCGGTCTTCGCTGAGTTCCAGCCCCGACAGCCGCTTCACATAGGCGGGATCGAACGCGAAGGCCGCCGGGTTCGCCGGGGCCTGACCCGCCACCACGATCTCCGACGGCTCGCCGCCACACAGATCCAGGATCAACCGCGTCGCCAGCTCCAGCCCCGGCACGACCGAGGCCGGATCGACGCCGCGCGCGAAGCGGTACTGGGCGTCGGACGTAATGCCCAGCGACCGTCCCGTCTGGGCCGTTGCGATCGGGTCGAACCAGGCGCTCTCGACGACGACGTCGACCGTGGCCTCGTCGCAGCCGGTCGACTCGCCGCCCATGACGCCGCCCAGGCCGATGGGTCGCTCGCCCGCCGCATCGGCGATGACGCAGTCCGCGCTCGAGGCCGCATAGGTCTTGCCGTCCAGGGCGATCAGGTGCTCGGGCTCGCCCGTGTCCTGCGCTGCCAGCCCGCCGCGCACCACGATCTCGGACCCGACCAGCTTCCTGGCATCGTAGACGTGCAGCGGCCGCGCCCGGTCGTAGGCGATCAGATTGGTCACATCGACCAGCCGGTTGATGGAACGCAGGCCGATCGAGGTCAGCCGCCGCTGTAGCCACTCCGGCGACGGCCCGTTCTGCACGCCCCGGATCATCCGCCCGGCGAAGACGGGGCACAGCTCGGGCGCCTCGATTCGCACCGCGATGGGGCAGGGAAAGCCGCCTCGGACCGAGGCGATCTCATAGTCCTTCAGCGTCCCCAGGCCCGCCGCCGCCAGATCGCGCGCGATCCCGGCGACGCCCAGCCAGTCGGGCCGGTTCGGCGTCACCTCGAAGTCGATCACCGGCTCGGCACCGAACAGCTTGGCCACCGGCGTGCCCACGGGGATTTCCGGCGGCAGTTCCTGGATGCCGTCGCTCTCATCGGCCAGCTGCAGCTCCGAGGCCGAGCACAGCATGCCGTTCGACACCACGCCGCGCACCGGCTTCTCGACCAGGGTCACGCCCAGCCCGGGCACATAGGCCCCGATCGGTGCATAGATGGTGGTCAGTCCCGCCCGGGCGTTCGGCGCGCCACAGACGATCTCCTTCATCCCGTCGACGGTCTCGACCTGACAGACGCGCAGGCGGTCGGCGTTGGGGTGCTGCACCGCCTCGATGATTTTCGCGACCGTGAAGGGGGCCAGCGCGGCGGCCGGGTCGTGGACCTCCTCGACCTCCAGCCCGGCCATGGTCATGGCCTCGGCGATCTCGGCGGGGCCCGCCGGGGTGTCGAGGTGATCCTTCAGCCAGGACAGGGAGAACTTCATCGGCGGGACAGGTCTTCGGAAAAGGAGAAGGGGACGGGGTCGCTCAGTTCGGGCCGGGGATGGCGAGGATCTGGTCCAGGATCGCGCTCCCGCCGGTGAAGCCGAGCATGAAGAACTCGCAGCCCAAGAAGGTGCAGTTTCGCATCGGGATCGCGCCGATGGCCCGTGTGCCGACCGGCCGCAGGACCAGGTCGGCCACGGGGCCATTGCCGCCGAAGTTGGTGTTGTCGAAGGTCGTGCCGTCCAGGATCAGCATGACGGCGGGGCCCTCGATGCGGCAGCCTGTGAAGGTGATGCCCTCGATCAGCGCCTTTCCGGCCCGCATGTGCTGCACATAGAGGTCGTACAGCGCCATGTCCTCGTTGAGGAACGCGGTCTTGGTCAGGTCCTTGGCCGGGTTGAGGCGCCGACCGAGGCCGAGCATCGGATACGGGCTGGATTGGGCGTCGGTCATTCGGCTCCCCGCGACTGGATTTCAGCCAGGGCCTGCAGGAAGGGTTCGTGGCCCGAGAAGCCGATCATGGCGAACCGGCAGCGCTCGAAGCGGCAGTTCCGGAACGGCACCGCCCCCACGACCTTGGGCCCGGCCGGCCGCCAGATCAGGCTGGACGGGGTCTCGGCGAAGCCGAAGTTGCAGGCCTCGAAATGGTTGTCCTCAAGGGCCAGCATCACGCCCGGACCTTCGAACACACAGTCCTCGAAGACCTTGTTCTCGATCACCATCACTCCGGCGTTGAAATGCAGGACGGCGTACTGGGGCAGCCAGATCGCCGTCTTGGAGAAGGTCGTCTTTTCGATGATCGCTCGGTTGCCGGGCGTATCAGCCGGACCGCCGCCGATCTGTGCGGGTTCGCTCATGGTGAATCTCCGAAGGCCTCAGCTCAGGCCGGACGCAGGATTGGGGGCGGAAAAAGCCGAGAAGCCATAGTGGGCCAGCCAGCGCACATCGGCCTCGAACATGGGGCGCAGGTCCGGCACGCCGTACTTCAGCATGGCCAGGCGATCGACCCCCATGCCGAAGGCGAAGCCCTGCCACTGGTCCGGATCGATGCCGCAGTTGCGCAGGACATTGGGATGCACCATCCCGCAGCCCAGGATCTCCAGCCAGTCGTCGCCCTCGTTCAGCACCAGCTTTCCGCCCGAGCGGTCACAGCGGATGTCCATCTCGGCCGACGGCTCGGTGAAGGGGAAGTGGTGCGGCCGGAACCGGGCGTCCACATCGTCCAGCTCGAAGAAGCGCGCCACGAAGTCCTTCAGGGTCGTCTTCAGGTGACCCATGTGGATGTCCTTGCCGATCACCAGGCCTTCGATCTGGTGGAACATCGGGGTGTGGGTGGCGTCGGAATCCTTCCGGAAGGTGCGGCCCGGCGCGACGATGCGGATCGGCGGCTCCTGGCTCATCATGGTGCGCACCTGAACCGGGCTGGTGTGGGTCCGCAGCACCTTGCGCTCCCCCGTCTCCGGGTCGGGGCGCAGGAAGAAGGTATCGTGCATCTCCCGCGCCGGGTGCTTGGGCGGGAAGTTCAGGGCCGTGAAATTGTGGAAGTCGTCCTCGATGTCGGGGCCTTCCGCGACCGAGAAGCCCATCTCGGCGAAGACGGCGATCATCTCGTCCATCACCTGCATGGTCGGATGGACACCGCCCTTGCGACGCGGCCGCGCAGGCAGGGTCAGGTCGATGTGCTCGGCCGCCAGACGGGCGTCCAGCTCGGCGGCTTCCAGCTCGGCCTTCTTCGTCGCGATGGCGGCCGCGACCCGGTCTCTCAGGCCGTTGATGACCGGACCCTGCTCGCGCCGCTCATCGGGGCTCATCGCCCCCATGCCCTTCAGCAGCCCCGAGATCGTGCCGGTCTTGCCGAGCGCCGCGACGCGCACGGCCTCGACGTCGGCGACGGTCGTCGCGCCGCCGATGGCGTTGATCAGATCCAGTTCCAGGGCGGCCAGGTCGGTCATGGCGGCAGGCTCTAGCCGCTCACGCCGCCGGACGGAAGACGGGTGAGCGGGTTCAGCCCCGCTCGCCGTACTCCTGACGATAGGGCATGGTCTGCCGGTACGGGCGTCCTTCGCCCGTGTCACCGGGCGGCAGGTCGCCATAGTAGCCCGCCGGCGGCGTCACATGGACCGGCGCGGGCTGATAGGTCACCGGCGGCGGCGCATAGGGCGACGGCGGATAGATCGGCTCCGGATAGGCCGGCGGGGCCGGCGCATACTGCGGCCCGCCCGTGACCGGGCCCTGCTCATAGGCATAGCCGCCGCCGTAGGCCTCGCTCTCGCTGTAGCTCTCGTAGGACGAATAGCTCGAGCCGGAGGCCGCGCCGTGGTCGCGCTCGTAGTAGATCTGCGGCGGGGCCTGAACCACGCCGCCGTAACCGTGGCCATAGCCCGGCTGCGGATGCCCGCCGCCGTGCCCGTAGCCGCCGTCGCAGACGCTGTCGCAGGGGCGGGGACGCGGCGGGCGGCAGCCGCCGCAGCGGTCCGTCGTCACATA
>NZ_LJHU01000130.1 GCF_001295975.1 Brevundimonas sp. AAP58
GGCGGCCTTGGCGGCGGCCGTTTTCGGCGCGGCCTTCACGGCCGGTTTGGCCGTCGACTTTGCGGCAGGCTTCGCAGCCGCCTTGGCGACAGGGGCCTTGGCGGCGGCGGCGGCCTTCGGGGCCGGCGCGGCCTTGACCGATGTCTTGGCGGCCGGGGCCTTGGTGGTGGCCTTCACTGCGGGAGCAGCTTTGGCGGCCGCCGTCGTCTTGGCCACGGGCGCGGCCTTCGCAGCGGCCTTGGCAGCCGGGGCCTTGGTCGCTGTGGTCTTGGCCGGAGCCGTCTTCGCCGCCGTCGCGGCCTTGGTGGCCGGAGCCTTGGCGGCGGTGGTCGCGGATTTCGCGGTCGACTTCGTAGCCGGTTTCGGCTTGGAAGCGGCGGATGTCTTGGACGCGGCAGTAGACGGTGACTTGGCCATGTATTCCCCGACCCCTCGGTTGAAAGCGACACGACCGGATGGGCAGGAGCCGGGCGCGTTCGTGGTTGTATCGATTCGCGATGATAGCGAGGTTTCCTGAATGTCCCAAAACCCGGTCCAGATCATCGCCCGAGGCCCCCGCGCGGTCGCCGAAGCCGCCGCCTCCGCCATCGACATGACCCCGCTGCTGGAGGGCGCGACCTACTCCATCCTGGAGGAGGACGAGGATCGCGGGATCTGGCGCATCGACGCCTTCCCAACCTCGGACGAGGAGGCGGACGGCCTTCGCGCCGTGCTGGCCGACCACGGCGATCTGGTCGTCACGACCGAGGAACTGGCCGACGCCGACTGGCTGGCCATGTCGCTGTCGGGCCTGCCGCCGGTGCGTGCCGGCCGCTTCTTTGTCTATGGCGCGCATGATCGCGGCCGGGCGCCGGCGTCGACGGTGAACCTGCGGATCGAGGCGGGCGCCGCTTTCGGCACCGGCCATCACGGCACGACGACAGGCTGTCTGCTGGCCTTCGACGATCTGCTGAAGCGCGAGCGGTTCGAGCGGGTGCTGGACGTTGGCTGCGGCACGGGCGTCCTGGCCATCGCGGCGGCGCGGACCGGCAGCCGCGTCGCGGTCGGCACCGACATTGACCCGGTCTCGGTGCGCATCGCCAACGAGAACGCGAGCCTGAACCGCGCCAAGTGCCGCTTCTTCCACGCCTCGGGCCTGGACGACCGTCGCATCCGGGCTGAGGCCCCGTATGATCTCGTCTTCGCCAACATCCTGGCCCCGCCGCTGGTGGCCCTGTCGCAGGACATCAAGCTGGCGCTTCGGATCGGCGGGGTGGCGGTGCTGTCGGGTCTGCTCCGAACGCAGGAGCGTCGCGTGACGGCGGCCTACCTGTCGCGCGGCTTCCGGCTCGAGAGCCGCATCCGCCGCGACGCCTGGAGCGCGCTCGTCCTGCGTCGGGTGGGCTGAGCGGAACAACCACCAAGCGGGGCCGTTGACGGGGTTCAACAAGGACGAGCCCGTGACCCAGTACGATCCCAACCAGCCGCCCCCCGTCGAGCGTATCGTCGTCTCTGAGCCCGTCTACACCGAGACCGTGGTGGTCCAGCGCGAGTCCAACACCGGCTGGTGGATCGCAGGCGGCCTGGCCGTCGTCGCCCTGATCGCTATCTTCTTCCTGCTGTCGAACGGCGGCCGGGATGACCAGACCGAAATCGAGCTCGCCCAGGCGCGGGCCGATGCCCTGGCCGCCCAGGCCCAGGCCGATCAGGCCGTGCTGCAGAGCCAGATCAACGGGGCCCAGCAGAGCGTCGATATCGCGCGCTCGGAGGCCGCCCGCGCCCAGGCCGACGCGATCCGCGCCGCCGCCGAAGCCCGGACTGAAATGGCCCGCGCCAGCCAGCCGGTGATCATCCAGGCCCCCGCGCCCCAGCCGGCTCCGTCTCCCGACGTGGCCACGGTGACCACCACCTCGCCCCAGCCCTAAGGGCGTCGCATCTCCCGCCCCGGCACGGGGAGGGCGGTCGCATAGCGACCGGGTGGGG
>NZ_LJHU01000131.1 GCF_001295975.1 Brevundimonas sp. AAP58
CCCTGCCGCCCACGCCGATCGCCAATCCGGGGCGGCAGTCGCTGGAGGCGGTGCTCAATCCTCCGTCTACGGATGACCTGTTCTTCGTAGCCGACGGCACGGGTGGCCATGCCTTCGCCCGCACCTATGAGGAGCACCTGAGGAACGTCGCCCGCTGGCGGGCGATCGAGGCCCAGCGCGCCGGAGAGCCGGCCGAGGTCGTCCCACCCGAGGCCCGCACGACGCCGGAAGCCCCCGCGGAGGCGGCGGCAACGCCTGCCCCGTCCGGCGAGGCCATAATCACCATGCAGCCGCCGGGGACCTTGCGTCCGGCGACGCCAGCGCGCACGACCGTGCCCGTCGCCAACACGCCCCAGAGCTAGAATGTCTAACGACCGCACGCCGCGCCGAGGCGTCCTCCTGATCGTCGCCAGCCCGTCGGGCGCCGGCAAGACCAGCCTGTGCCGCCGACTGATGGCCGACCACGGCGGGCTGGAGCTGTCGGTCTCGATGACCACGCGCGGCATCCGGCCGGGCGAGGTGGCGGGGCGGGACTATCATTTCGTCGATCACGCCGAGTTCCAGACGGGGATCGACACCGACGCCTTCCTGGAATGGGCCGATGTTCACGGCAATCGCTACGGCAGCCCGCGCGAGCCTGTGGAGCGTGCCCTGTCGGAAGGCCGTGACGTCCTGTTCGACATCGACTGGCAGGGCGCGCGCCAGATCGCCGCGAAATGCCCGGAGGACGCCGTGCGCGTCTTCATCCTGCCGCCCAGCCTGGCGGAACTCCGTCGCCGCCTGGTGACCCGCTCACAGGACGCCGAAGAGGTCATCGAACGACGCATCCAGAACGCCAAGGGCGAGATCGAGCACTGTGCCGAGTTCGACTACGTCTTCGTCAACGACGACTTCGACCGGTCGTACGCCGAGCTGGCGCACATCTACCACGCCGAGCGCAGCCGCCGGTTCCGGAACACCTGGGTCGAGGGCTACCGCGAGGCCCTGCTGTCCGAAGACGTCTGAGCGGCGAACCAAGGCTCCATCCGGCGCAGCGCCTCTTCGATCTCTGGCGTCGAGACGGCGAAGCTGAAGCGCATGAAGCGGTGGCCTTCGACCGGGTCGAAGTCGACGCCGGGCGCGGTGGCGATGCCGGTGTCCTTCAGCAGGCGCTCGCAGAAACCGACACTGTCGTCGGTCAGGTGGCCGATGTCGGCCCAGATGTAGAAGGCACCGTCGGGCGGGGCGATGGTCTTCAGGCCAAGGCGAGGCAGGGCCTCCAGCATCAGGGCGCGGTTCCGGCGATAGACCTCGAGATGGCCTTCCAGGACGTCGTGCTCGTCCATTGCCACCAGGCCGGCGTGCTGGCTGAGGGAGGGCGGGGTCAGGAACAGGTTGCCGATGTAGGCCTTGGCTGTCTCGATCTGGTCGGGCGGAACCAGCAGCCAGCCGAGGCGCCACCCGGCCATGCTCCAGTACTTGCTGAAGCTGTTGATCACCATGGCCTCGGGCTCAAAGATGAGCATGGTCGGCTGGGGGCCGACGTAGCTGAGGCCGTGGTAGATCTCGTCCGACATGATCTGGATGCCGCGCCGGCGGCAGACCTCGGCGATCCGGGCCAGTTCGGCCTCGGCGATCACCGAGCCGGTGGGATTGGCTGGGCTGGCGACGATGACGCCGGCAGGGGCGGGGTCCAGGGCCTCGAGCGCGGCGGCGGTCAGTTGATAGTGTTCGGCCGGGCCGCAGGCGATCTCGACCGCCTGCATGTTCAGCCCCTTCACCACGTTGCGATAGGCGACATAGCCGGGCCGCGCCATGGCGATGCGGTCGCCGGGCTGGAAGCGTGACGAGAGAGCCAGCACCAGGGCGGGGGAGGCCCCGCAGGTCAGCAGCAGGCGGTCGGCCGTCACCTCAACCCCGTATCGGTCCTGATAGAGCCGCGCGATCCGCGCTTTAAGCGGCGCGCTTTCCCAATAACCCATGCCGTCGGCGTCGAGCACGCGGTGCGCCTCGGCGATCGCGCGCGGCGGGGCGCCGGTGGAGGGCTGGCCGAACTCCATGTGAATGACGCTGCGGCCCTCGGCCTTCAGGGCGTGGGCCAGTCGGCTGATGACGATGGCGCGGAACGGCTCGATGGCGGTGGAGGTCATGCCGCGGGTGTAGCGGGTGAGGCCAAGGGGCGGAAGGTCGGTGCAGCCTCGGGTGACGTCAGGACCCGCGCAGCTGCCAGTCCGGGACCACGACCGTTTTACCCTCACTCGTGTGGTGGATAGCTAGATGCCTACGAGCCCCGGCAGATCTCGACCGACCGGGCAATGCCGTATCGCTGCCGGACGACCCGATAACACTCATCTGAGTTCATGCCCGCGCACGCTCGCGCGGACAACCATACCGTATTGTATTGCATGGCATCCAACATGCAGACGTCGCTGTAGACGTTTCTGCATGCATCCGCGGCAGGTTCCAGTGTTCGATACCTGTACGCCTCAGAAAAACAGTGGCGGCTTCCAACGTTTCTGCAGATCTGGGCGGATCTCTCTGGAGTATGGGTCTGGATTGCAGTCGCGAAGCATGAAGGGGGGGACGACGCCGTCGTCACCTGGATTGCCATGACAAGAGCGCTCACCAGCATGCCGTTGTTCCTTGTTGATCCTGAACCACCCCGTTTCGAGGATTCAGGTTGTGGCCGCAACGTGAACTGCCGATGAACAGATGACCCATGACCGGCGTCAAGCCGAGGTACCGCCAGATCAGTTTGCCGCAGCCGTCCGGGTGTGTTGGTTGAACCACTCCAGCGTCCGGGTCCAGGCCTGGGCGGCGGTGGTCGGGTTGTAGCGTTCCGGCGTGGCGTCGTTGAAGAAGCCGTGGACCGAGTCGGGCCAAAGATGGCCTTCATGGATGATGCCGTGACGTTCCAGCTCGGCGATCTGGGCCGGGAAGCCCTCGGCCAGACGCCCGTCCAGCGCGCCGTGGTGGATCAGGATGGCGGCCTTGATCCTGGGGACGAGCTCGGACGGGGTGGCCCCGCCGTAGAAGGGCGCGGCGGCGGCGAGTTCGTCGCCCATCATGCCGGCCAGAAGGTTGGACGCAGCGCCGCCATAACAGAAGCCGGTCGCGGCGATCTTGCCGTTCCCGTCCTCGCGGGCCCTCAGCCAGCGGGCAGCGGCCAGCAGGTCCTGGGTCATCTTGTTGCGATCCAGCGAGGCGAACAACTGGCCGCCGCGATAGTCGTCGCCGGGATAGCCGCCTACGCTGGTCAGGGTGTCGGGGGCGAAGGCGTTGAAGTTGGCCAGGGCGAAGCGACGAGCCACGTCCTCCGTATGCGGATTGAGGCCCCGGTTCTCGTGGATCACGATCACGCCGGGCAGCTTGGCGGGCGTGGCGCTGCGTGAATCGGCGCTGAACGGGCGGACGAAATAGCCCCGGATCTCGCCGTGGCCGTCGGGAGAGGGAACGGTCACGTATTCGGCGCGGATGCGCTCGTCGTCCTTGGCGATCTGCTGGCCCAAGGCATAGTTCGGCATCAGGGCCTCGATGATCGCCGTGGCCGTCAGGCCGGCGACGGCGTAGCGGCTGACGCCCCTCGCGAAGGCCCGCCGGTCGATCTCGCCGTGGATAA
Source organism: Brevundimonas sp. AAP58 (assembly GCF_001295975.1). GTDB lineage: Bacteria > Pseudomonadota > Alphaproteobacteria > Caulobacterales > Caulobacteraceae > Brevundimonas. The sequence goes on from NZ_LJHU01000131.1 coordinate 3,599, forward strand.
AGCGGGTGTAGAGGTCGACCGCTTCGGCCGGGATTCTCTGGCTGTCGTCGCCCATCGGGGCCTCCCTCATTCGCCTCTCTCAACGGAGGCGCAACCACTGTGGATCAAGGCGAAGGTCAGCGCCATCGGCTCCGGAGCCGCAGGTCGGCCTCAGTCGGTCGAGGCTTCGGCGTCCGGCTCCGGCTGGGTCATGGCGTGGCGCATGACATGATAGATCAGATGCTGCTCGATCGTGCCTTGGAACAGGTGCGCCCAGGGGCCGGCCGCGCGCACGGCGACATCCTCGCCGCCGTGGCTGGCTGAACCGAGCGGCACGAGCGCCTGCTGCTGATAGGTCAGGGCCGTGGTGTCCGCGGCGCTGGGGTCCGGGCGGGGCCCGTTCACGGCACCCGGGCCGTTGGCGTAGGCGAGCGTCGTGTACGGATGTCCGTCACGGGCCTCGACCACGTCGCCATCCACGTCGACGACCAGGCCCAGGATCGGGTTTCCGCGCTGGGGATAGCCGGCCATGGTGAAGTTATGGCTGTGGTCGGCAGTCACGATCACCAGGGTGTCGGATAGGTCGATGCGGGCCATGACCGCTGCGACGGCGCGATCCAGCTCCACCGTGTCTTCCAGGGCCAGGCCGGCAGCGCCGAGATGGTGGGCGTGATCGATGCGGCCCGCTTCGACCATGAGCACATAGCCGTCGCCGCCCTCCAGGACGTCGAGGGCCTTCAGCGTCATCTCGGTCAGGGATGGTTCGCCGCCGGCATCGTCGCCGCGCATCGCCTCGAACTCCATGTGGTCGCGCTCAAACAGACCGAGCACGGGTCGCTCGTTGCCCAGATTGGCGAACTGGGTCGCGTTCCAGACATAGCGACCCTGCGGATGCCGGGCGCGCCATTCCGCGATCAGATCCCGTCCATCGTCGCGCAGGCCCCGGGCTTGGGTGTCTTCGACGTCCGTGGCCGTCGTGGGCAGGAACTGGCTCCGCCCTCCGCCCAGGATGACGTCCAGGCCGTCGCCGTGGGGCCATTCGACCATCTGGCGGGCGATGTCGACGCAGCCGGCTTCGCGCGCCTCGGCGGGAAGCTCGCTGCTGTTCTCCCAGTCGCGGTTGGCGACATGGGCGTAGGCGGCTGCCGGCGTGGCGTGGGTGATCCGGGCCGTGGAAACCAAGCCGGTCCGCAGGCCGGCGGCCTCGGCCACGGCGAAGATGGATTGAACCTCGCGTCCGCGCGAGCCGATGCAGTCGTTGAGGGCGACAGTCTGGTCCAGGCCGATGATGTCGTTTCGGGTCTTCACGCCCGCGACCATCGCGGTGGCGGTCGGCGCGGAATCCGACACCTGGGCGTCGTGAGCGTAGGTGCGGACGAGCGCGGAGTAGGGAAGGCGATCCATCGCCGTCCAGGTCGACTCGCCGTCCTGACCCGCCCGCTGACCCTGATGTATCCGCGCGGCCGTCAGGGTGCTGACCCCCATGCCGTCGCCGATGAACAGGATGATGTTGCGCGCCCGCCCGGTGATGGGCCGGGTGCTCAGGCGGGCTACCAGATCCGCGCGGGCCTCGGCGAAATAGCTGTCGGCGGCCTGGGGCGGTTCCTGGGCCAGGGCGATCGGGGCCGAACCGGCGAGAACGATGGCGGCGAGGGCGGCGCGGACGATCATGAAGCACTCCAGACTGTGAGCGCCGAGGCCTAAACGGAGGCGATGACGGTTTTTCGATGCGGCTGGGCCGCTGCCGGGGAGACTTAAGGCCGCAGGGCCTCGGCGAGCCGCAGGAAACCGGCGATGTCGATGGTCTCGGCGCGGGCGTCGGGATCGACGCCGGCGGCTTCGCAGAGGGAGCCGCCGCCCAGTGGCTTGAGACTGGAGCGCAGCATCTTTCGGCGTTGGCCGAAGGCGGCCCCGGTGACGCGCTCGAGGCGCTTGAGCATTTCCGGCGGCGGACGGTCAGGCCGGGGGACCAGATGCACGACGGCCGAGGCCACCTTGGGCGGCGGGGTGAAGGCGGCGGCGGGAAGGTGCATGACGATCTTCGCGGTCGCCGTCGCCTGGGCAATGACGGCGAGGCGGCCGTAGTCATCGTCACCGGGTTGGGCGACGATCCGCTCGGCGACCTCCTTCTGGAACATGAGGGTCAGGGCGTGGGGGGTCCACGGGCCGGTCAGCCATTTGATCAGCAACGGCGTGCCGACGTTGTAGGGCAGGTTGGACACGAGGTGCGCCGGGCCGTCGACCAGGTCCGCCTCGCGCACCCGCAGCGCGTCGCCTTCGACCAGCGTCAGGCGGCCGGAGCCGTCGTCCAGCTCGGACAGCAGGGGAAGGAAGCGAGGGTCCTTTTCGACCAGGACCAGCCGCGAAAGGTCGCTCTCCAAGAGGGCCCGGGTCAGGCCGCCCGGGCCGGGGCCGACCTCGATCACGGCGCGGCCTTCGAACGGGCCCGCCAGTCGGACGATCTTTCGTGTGACGTTCAGGTCCAGCAGGAAGTGCTGGCCGAAGCTCTTTTTGGCCAGCAGGCCGTGAGCCTCGAGGGATTCGCGAAGGGGCGGCAGGGTGGTCACCCGCTGCTGTTAGCCCCTGGCGCGGGTCGCCGCCATCTCCGAGGCCAGACGGATCGCCGCGATCAGGCTGTCGGGCCGGGCGACGCCCTTGCCCGCGATCTCGAAGCCCGTGCCGTGGTCCGGCGATGTGCGCACGATGGGCAGGCCGAGCGTTGCGTTCACCCCGCCCCAGAAGTCCAGCGTCTTGACCGGGATCAGGGCCTGATCGTGATAGAGGCAGACGGCGGCGTCATAGGTCGCCCGGGCCTCGTCGTGGAACATCGTATCGGCAGGGAGGGGATCGGTGATGGCGATGCCCTCGGCGCGCAGGTCTTCAGCGGCCGGCTTGAGCACCTCGATCTCTTGCAGGCCCAGGGCACCGCTTTCACCGGCATGGGGGTTCAGCGCCGCGAGCGCCAGCCGGGGCTGTGCGATGCCGAAGTCGCGGCGCATCGATTCGTGGACGACGCGGGCCGTACGCTTCACCCGTTCCGCCGTCACCATCTCCGGCACCTGATCCAGCGGCAGATGGATGGTGACGAGACAGGCACGGAGGCCCTTGGCCGTCAGCATCATGATCGGGCCGCGCGTGCCGTCGAAGGGCGTGTCGGCAGTCAGTTCCGCGATGAACTCGGTATGGCCGGGAAAGCGGAAGCCGGCGGCGTAGAGCGGGGCCTTGGCGATGGGGGCGGTGACGAGGCCGGAAGCCTCTTTCGCCAGGCACAGATTGACCGACCGCTCGATCCAGTCGGCGACGACGCCGGCGTTGCGCACGTCGGGGGCTCCGGCCGTCACTGGCGCGGGGGCGGGATGGTGCAGGACGGGAAGGGCGGTCGCGCAGACCGAAAGTGCATCGGCCGGGTCGTGGATTTCAACGACGGATGCGCTCTGCATCGCCAGAAGCCCAGCGTCGCCAAGGACAAAGAAGGGGGCTTCGCCTTTCAACGACGCCCACGCCTTGGCCACGATTTCCGGTCCGATCCCGGCAGGCTCGCCGAGCGACAGGACCAGGGGCGGCCGGGCCAAGGGCCTACTTGACCTCGATCAGGGCGTCGGCGCGCAGATCGCGGATATAACGGCGCGCCAGCATTGCCAGGTTCTGGTTCTGCAACCGGCTCTCGACCTCGCGGTAGGTCGGAACATCGGCACCGCCCACGCGACGGCCGCAGACGGCGACCAGGTGCAGACCGAGCGGAGTTCGGACCGGGTTGGAGACCGTGCCGACCTCGGCCGAGCGCGCCACCTGCTGGAACTGCGGCGCGAGATTGGCGACATCGCTCTCGCCCAGATCCGAGCCCAGCAGACCCGCCTCGGAGGTAGTGCGCTGCAAAATGTTGTCGCACGTCAGCTGGGGACGAAGCGCGGTCAGTCGCTCGGTGGCGGCGGCCACCTCGGCTTCGCTGGCGGTCTCGGGCAGTTCGATCATGGCCTGCCTCAGGCTGACCAGGCTGGTTGCCGAGCCCGAGCGCTTGTCGCGCATGTAGATGATGTAGACGCCGCCCTCGACCGGGATGGGTCGCGACAGCTGGCCGACCTCCAGGGTGTCGAGCGCGGTCTGGAGCGCGGGCTGGACGGTGCCCTGGACGATCCAGCCGGCGTCGCCGCCGCGCGCGGCCGATGGCGCGGCTGAGAATTGGCGGGCCACGGCCTGGAACGGCGCGCCCTGGATCATCTGGGCGACCAGCTGCTCGGCCCCGTTCAGGGCCGCCTGCTGCCCGCCGACGCGCGCGGCTTCGATGTAGATCTCGCCAATCAGATACTGTGGCCGCTGGGCGGCTTCGGACAGCTGACGCAGCGCCTGCTCGACCTGGGCGCGGCTGACGCGCGAGCGGGTGTTGAAGCGGCCTCCGACCAACTGGCGCCAGCCGATCTCTGTGCGCAATTGCTGGCGCATGTTCTCGGGCCGGATGCCGCCCTGAGCCAGGAAGTTCATGTATTGATCCGGCGTCACGCCCGCGTCCTGGGCCATGGCCGCGATTTCCTGATCCACCTCCTCGTCAGTCACGACCAGGGTCTCGTAGTTCGCGATTTCCTGGGCCTGGAGGCGTTCCTCGATCAGGGCCTGCAGCGCCTGCTGCTGGATCGCGGGGATGTTCTCCTCGGTTGGCTGGACCTGGCTCATGGCGATGACTGTCAGCATGCGCTGACGCAGATCGAAGCCCGTGATGATCTGGTCGTTGACAGTCGCGACGATGCCGTCTGCCAGCCGGAACTCCGGGGCCGGAGCCGCCGATGCGATCGGTGCCTGCCCGGCGGCGGGGTCAAGAGTCCCGGCAGCCTGTCCGGTCGGCGCGGTCTGGGCGATCGCCGAGCCCGCGACCATCGCAGCGACAGCGACAGCGGTCGAAATACGCATCAAACCCATGGTCAGTCCTGGTTCCTTCGAAGCCTCGCGCGTCGGTTCCAAACCGGGCGGGCGCTGTCTTGACGCCTCATGCCTAACGCAGGCCGTTCGATCCATACCCTGACCCGCCAAAAGTGGCGAGGTTGAGACGGAAGAAGATGCCCTCGGCCGGTCCGGTCGGCCGCACGCGGGTGTTGTCGCGGCGATAGCCGACCTCAATGCGGAAGCAGTCATCGTCGAACAGCAGGCCGACTTCCGAGCGCGTTATCAGGTCGCGCTCCAGATCGGCGATGCCCGCGACGGTCACGCCCCAGTTGCCGTAAATAAACTGCTGGGCCGCGACCTGGACGAACTCGTAGTTGCGGTTCAGCGGGCCATCCAGCGGATTGGAGCGATCCAGGATGTAGCTGACGGTCGCCAGATTGCGGCGGCCCCAGCGCCCGTCGACGGCGGCCTCGGCGCGACGCACATCCCCCGAGCCGTCGACGGTGGCATGGCCCCAGCTGCGGATCCGGTCGGACGGCTTGAATTCTCCTTGCACGATCCAGTCGGACGTCTGCGACGCCAGGCCTGTGGGATCGTAGAGACGTGACGGATCATCCGGGATCGGCACACGGAAGCTGTCCTGCCCGGCGTCTCGCATGCTACGGCCGACGAACAGGCTGGCGCTACGGCCTTGGTCCCAGCGAATTGTCGAGCGAACGCCGGCTGTCAGGCGCAGACCGCCTTCCATAAGGTCGTAACCGGGGAAGCGATCGACGCGGAACAGGGACGATTCGTCCAGCTCGATGGTCTCGGCGTCCTCGTTGGGGATTCGGGGGTCGAGGTCGGGGTCGGTGGAGAGCGACAACTGTCCCATCGGCTCGACGATCAGGTCGGCGCCGTCGGCGAGGCGACGGATCAGAGGGTAGCTGATGTCGAGGCCGAGGGTGGCCCGCTCGCGCGTGATGGTCTCATTGTCCAGGCTCAGGACCGGCGGCAGGTCGTTGACGGAATAAACGTCCACCCGGCCGTCGAAGAAGGCCTCGTAGCGGACCCCGGCGGGCGCGATGAAGGTCCTGCGCCAGTCGACCTGCCCCGTCACCCGGCGGCTGTCGACGCCGGGCAGGCCGACGGTGGAACCGGTGGGGATGACCTCGGGACGCAGCACCGGGCTGCCGAAGTACCGCTCGCGGTAAATGGATACGGCCGAACCGCGCAGGCGCAGACGTCCACCCAGAACGCCAGTCTCAGGCTCCCAGCGGGCGTCGATTAGAGGCGCAACCAGCGGCAAGGCGTCGTCGTCCTCGAAAACGTTCAGCGCTGGCGTGACCGGATCGAAACGCGACACCCTCAGCGACTGGATGGTGAAGGCCGCGACGGACAGATAGGACCGGGCGGTCTGGCGCTCGGCGTACAGCTGGCTGATCAGGCGACGCTGGTCGCCGTAGTACAGGCCGTTGTCCTGATAGGGATCCTGGATGTCGTAGCGATCGAACAGCGTCTTGTCCGAAGTACGCTCGGCCGTGAAGCCCCATCTCCACGGCCCGTCCGGATCGAAGCGGCCATGGCCCAGGAAGTAGCTTCGGGCCGTTCTGTCGCCGAAATCGACGTTGGATTCGGCGTCGCCGTCGCCGTCCAGATCGAAGTCGCCGAAGTTGCGGGCATAGGTCGCCCCGCCGCGCAGGACGACGGTTCCGTCGGCGAACCGCCTGCGCCATTGCAGGTTCAGGAAGGGCAGGACGCGGGTGTTGAACTGTGGGCTGATCAGCCAGTCCTCGGACGGCGACACGACCCGCAGATAAGGCGTCTCGACCGACAGGCCGCGCCCGTCGTCATAGTTCACCGTCGGGACCAGAAAGCCCGAGGCCCGTTCCACCGTCGGGTCGGGATGAGCGAAGGCGGGTAGCCAGAACACCGGCACGCCACCCAGCTTGAACACGGCGTTGCGGTACAGGATTGCCCGAAGCTCCTCGTCCTGGACGACCTTCTCGGCCTGGATCGAGAGACTGGGCTCCTCGGGGTTCCCGTCCGCGTCGCAGATGGGGCAGGGGGTAAACAGGGCGTAGTTCAGCTCGTTGACGTTCTCACTGCGCCGCACGGCGGTCGCGGCCATCAGGCTGGCGCCGTTGGTCAGGCGGGTGGCGAAATCGACGGCGACGCCGGCGCGCAGGTCCTCATCGAGTTCCAGGTGGCTGGCGAAGACGCGGTTGCCCTCAGGGTCGGTCAGCTCGACCTCGCCGTCGGCCGTGCCGATCCCCTGGGCGATGTCGAAGGTGATCGACTGGCCGATCAGGGTGTGGTCCTGGTAGCGGGCGAAGACGCGCTCGGTGTCGCCCGTCGCGGAAATGACGTCACCGGCGCGACCGGCGCTGTCGGCCTCGATATAGAGGGCCCCGGGGGCAAGGCCGCCGGTCTCGGGCTGGATGTCCGGCTGGCGGGGCGTCGCGGTCTGGGCCTGAGCTAGGCCCGGCAGGCATGCGAACGCGGCCGCCCCGGCCAGAAGGCGCAGGCGCAGGGCCTTGGTCATCGGGACGAAACCGCCGGGCCGCATGGGGATGAAGAACCGCTCCTGATGGCCCCCGCCGGGGCTCCGCTTAGCCGTCTTCGGTATAGAACAGCAAGGTGAAGGCGGCGAGCGCCGTCAGCACCGCCGGAAGCCAGGCGGCGACAAGCGGTGGAACCACTTCCGCTGACCCCATCGCCGCCGAGAACTGGTTCAGGAAGAAGAAGGCGAAGCCCAGCACAACGGCCGACACCGCCATGCGCGCCAGATCGCCGAATCGCATCAGCCGCAACGAGAAGGCCGCCGCGAGGATGGTCATGGCCGCGAAGGTCAGGGGGGTGGACAGCAGCTGCTGGAAGCGCAGCTGATAGGCGGTGGAGGAGAAACCCGCGTCCTCGATTCGTCGGATCTGGCCGGGCAGGGACCAGAAGGGCGTGGACTGCGGCCGGGCAAAGCGCTCGAAGGCTTCCTCGTCGGCGAGCGCAGAGGGCAGGTCGAGCGTGGCGTAGCGCATGGCGCGCTGGCCGGTTTGGGCCCCCACGGCGTCGAATAGTCGCCAGCGACCGGCGGACAGGCTGGCGGCCTCGGCATCGATGCGCTCGGTGAAGGCCCGGCGGCCGTTGGGGTCGGTGGTGTAGATGAAGAAGGTCACATCCAGCAGCCGGGCATTGGCCCGGTCCTGACGGCCGGCGCGGATGACCATCTGGCGCGGCCCGTCGCCTTCGCGCAGCCAGATCGCCTCCTGTTCTTGGCCGCTCATGACCGAGCCCGAGATGCGCTGGCGTTCGCGCTGGAACAGGCCGTCGCCCGAGGCCGCCAGCGGGCCGATGACCGTCACTGTCAGGATGCCGAAGGCGAGCGCCGCGCCTGCGGCTGGGAGCACGAACCGCCAGGCCGAGACGCCGGCCGCCCGCATCGCCACCAGCTCGGAGCGACGGTTCAGGCTGACGAAGGCCGACAGTGTCCCGAACAGGAAGACGAAGGGCAGGAGCTGGACGATGACCGCCGGGCTCTTCACCAGCATCAGGCCGAAGATCCGCAGCGCCGAAAGGTCTGTGTCCGAGCCCAGGCCGCGGGAGATCTCGACGAAGTCGATCAGCATGACGAGCGCGGAGATGACCCCGAGCGCCACCGCCAGCGACCGCGCCAGCTGGATCAGAACATAGCGTTCGATGCGGCCGAGACGCAGCGCGCTCAACACGTGGCGTGGCGCAGCCGAGACGGAGCCGAGCGCCGTCATGCAAACCTCGCCTTCAACGCCGAGATCGACCAGGCGCTCGCCCTCTTGGGCTTCAACGCCCGGAACAGCAGCTGGAGCGACAACGCCGTCGCGGCGATGGGCAGGAGGTACTGGAAGACATTCAGCCAACCGTTCCAGGCGCTGGCGGCCACTACGGCATAGCCGACGATACGAACGAGCAGGAAGGCGGCCGAGGCCTTGGCGATGCGGCTGGAATAGCCCGTCCGGCTGAAGGCCCCACCGAGAATGGCGGTCAGCGCCATCGCCATCGCCGCCAGGGCATAGAGCGGCGACGAAAGGCGAGCGTGACCTTCCGCCATCAGTTCGCTGCGCGATCCGGCGGTGTCGATCAGTTGGGCTGAGGGCTCAAAGAGCTGGTCGAGGTATAGGTCGGATGGCTTGTAGCGGACGGTCTCGGTGTCGGTGACGTACTGGCCGAGCGGGAAGACATAGCCATCGAACGATAGCTGCTGCAGCACTCCGGCCGAGCTGTACTGCTGCCATGAGCCCGCCTGCATGGTCAGGACCGGCTGGCCGTCGACGCGGCCGAAGCGGGCCTCGGATGCATCCCAGGTCGTCACCTCGTCGCCCTCCTCGATGTAGATGAAGAGGTTCTTGAGCAGGCCGTTCTGCCCGATCTCCTGGACGTAGACGGTCAGGCCGTTCGGGCCCTGGACGAAGCGCCCCTCTTCGACCAGCAGGGCGGCGAGGTCGGTACGGATCTCGAAGGCCTGGTCGCGCGCCTCGCGCTGGGCCCAGGGCTGGATCAGGACGTTGGTGACGAGCATGACCACCGCGACGATGGCCGCCAGCCGGGCTCCGGGCTCGATCATGCGCCAGCGCGTCATACCCGAGGCATAGGCGGCGGTCAGTTCCTGCTCGCGCTGCAGCCGGGTCAGGGCGATCAGGGCACCGACGAACAGGCCGATAGGCAGGATGACGGCAAACAGCTGAGGTACCGCCAGCAGGGTCAGTTTCAGCATGACCCAAACGCTCTGACCGCGTTCGACGATGATCTCGAGCTGATCCAGGCTCTGCGACAAGATGCCGATTCCGGCCAGCGACGCGCATGCCCCGACGACGGGCAGGGCGATCTGGCGGAAAAGGTAACGCTGAATCAGGGTCATGCGGGCGATGTGGATCACCCGGTTGCGGGCGCGTTCGTTGCGGCGCATCTAATACACGCGCTGGCGAGCCGCCGACAATGGCGGCTATAGTCCAAGCTTCACAGTATCAACGACCGGGCCTGAACCCGGCTGGAGTGTGTCTTGCCCCTTACGATCGATTTCGTCGCCGACGCCCGCCGCGCGGGCGCTCTCGCCATTCTCGTCCACGACGGCCGCGCCCTGGCCGGAGCCGGGGCAGACCACGACGCCGCCACCTCCGGTGCCCTGATCAAGGCGATGGGGGCCAGCCGCTTCACTGGCGGCGCGAACTCCACGACGCTGGTCGCCGCGCCGTCGGGTCTGGACGCTGATCTGGTGGTGCTGAGCGGCGCGGGCGATGCGGCCAAGTTCGACGACCTGGCGCTGGAGACGGCCGTGGGCGCCGCCTATCACGCGGTCAAGCTGTCGGGGCTGGAGGCCCTGACCATTGACCTGTCGCACCTGTCGGCCGAGCAGGCCGCGCGTGCCGCCTTCGCCGTGCGCCTGGCCGCCTATCGCTTCGACAAGTATCGGACCAAGGAAAAGCCGGAGAAGGTGCCGTCGATCAAGACGGTCCACATCGTGACCAAGGACGCCGCCGCCGCGCGGTCGGCGTTCCAGCCGATGAACGCCGTCGCCGACGCCGTCTACTTCTCGCGCGACCTGGTCGCCGAGCCCGCCAACGTCCTCTACCCCGAAGAGTTCGCCCGCCGCGTCAAGGCGCTGGAGCCGCTGGGCCTCAAGGTCGAGATCCTGGGCGAGGAGGAGATGCGCAAGCTGGGCATGAACGTCCTGCTGGGCGTCGGTCAGGGCTCGGTGCGCGAGAGCCAGCTGGCGGTCATCCAGTGGAACGGTGGCAAGTCGGGCGACCAGCCCATCGCCTTCGTCGGCAAGGGCGTCTGCTTCGACACCGGCGGCATCTCGATCAAGCCGGCCCAGGGCATGGAGGACATGATCTGGGACATGGGCGGCGCTGCCGCTGTCGCCGGCCTGATGCACGCGCTTGCCGGCCGCAAGGCCAAGGTCAACGCGGTGGGCGTTCTGGGCCTGGTCGAGAACATGCCCGACGGCAACGCCCAGCGTCCGGGCGACATCGTCAAGTCCATGTCGGGCCAGACGGTGGAGGTCATCAACACCGACGCCGAGGGTCGCCTCGTGCTGGCCGACGCCCTCTGGTACACCCAGGACCGGTTCAAGCCCAAGTTCATGGTCGATCTGGCCACCCTGACGGGCGCCATGATCATCTCGCTGGGCCTGGACTACGCGGGCGTCTTTTCCAACGACGATGACCTGGCCAATGCCATCCTGGCCGCCAGCCCCAAGGTCGGCGAGAACGTCTGGCGCATGCCGATGCCGCCCCAGTACGACAAGATCATGGACAGCGTGAACGCCGACGTGAAGAACTCGGCCGGTCGCGACGGCGGTTCGATCACCGCCGCCCTGTTCCTGCAGCGGTTCGTGAACGGTCTGCCTTGGGCCCACATCGACATCGCCCCGACGGCTTGGGTCAACAAGTCGACCCGCCCGACTGTGCCGGACGGCCCCGTAGGCTGGGGCGTCCGGCTGCTCGATCGGATGGTGGCTGACGCCTACGAAAGCTGAGGTCTACTGACTGCTGACCTCGGAGATGTGAAGCGTCGCCGACGGATTGCTGCCCGGCGAATAGGTGCCGACCCAGATGTCGTACTGACCCGAACCGGGCGAGTTGAAGCGGACGGACGGGTTCGAACCGTTCACGCCGCCGTCGTCGTCGCAGTAGAAGTTGCCATCGGGGCCGTTGATGACCAGGGTAGTGTCAGCGCTCGAGGCGACCGAGATGATCAGTGGCAGGCTGCCAGCCGAGAAGCTCAGTCGGAAATCCGGTGCGTTGGTTATGTAGCCCCTGCAGCGCGAAATCGACTGGGAAACATCGATTGAGCCGCCAGCCCGCAAGGATACCCGATAGGGATCCGGCGTGAATCCCCCGGACAGGTTCGCGCTGCCGTAGTTGGGGTTCTGAGAGTAATCCTGGGCCGAAGCGACTGGCGCAAGAGCCAGGGCCAGACCCATGGCGGCCGCGAGTGCGGGGATTGACGACGAAACGGACATGACGAAGCCTCCAAAGCAAGATGTCCGGAGCACATTGGCCTGCCGTTGGGATATCGGCAATATCATCGAGGATGACGACATCTGATGAACAAGCCGACGGTCCCGGTTTCCAGCGAACTGGCTGAAGTCTGGTTCTATCACCTCGACAGGTCGACGCTGGATCAGGTGCTGCCCGAACTGCTTTACCGGACGCTGCAGCGGGGCTGGCGCGCCCGCGTGCGCGTCGCCGACGCCGACCAGCGCCGCGAAATCGACGAGTGGCTGTGGACCTGGCGCGAGGATAGCTTTCTTGCGCATGGCCTGGCCGAAGAGCCTCACGCCGACCGGCAACCCATCCTGCTGACCGGGGACGACGCGAACCTGAACGGTTCTCAGGCGCTATTCATCGTTGATCGGTCAGACATGAGCCTGACAGAGGAGTTCAAGCGATGTTTCATCATATTCGACGGCCGGGACGAGGCCGCGCTGACAACGGCGCGAGCGCGCTGGAAAGCGCTGAAGGAGCAGGGGGCCAACCTCGCTTACTGGAAGCAGTCGGACGAGGGACGCTGGGAAAAGGCGGCCTGATCGCCGCGCTGTTTCTGGCTGCCTGCTCCTCCACTGTGCCTGAGGCGACCGCGCCTGCGGTGGTTGAACGCGCCGAGGAGAGTCAGCCGGTGGGCAGCCGGATGCCGGATGCGGAAGACGACCTCTGCAAGGCGCGTGACTTCCAGTATCTGGTCGGACGCCATCGCAACGAGATTCCGGTGCCGGTCGAGGTGGTGAACCGCCGGGTGACCTGCACCACCTGTCCGGTGACGATGGATTTCTCGGCTTACCGGCTGAATATATTCTACAATTCCCAAACCCAGATCGTGGAGCAGGTTCGATGCGGATGATGCTGTTCCTCGCTGCCACAGCCGCATTGACCGCCTGCGCGGCGACGCCGGAGCCGACGTCGCCTGGGGTGGGACCTGGCCGCTGTGACGCCGCGGCCGCCCAGTCGCTCATCGGAACCCATGTCGGGGCCGTGACCTTCCCGTCCGACGCCAATGTGCGGATCGTCTGCACCACCTGCCCGACGACCCGCGACTACCGGCCCGATCGGCTAAACGTGCGCTTCGACGAGGCCACCGGGATCATCCGCACCGTCGACTGCGGCTGATCCCGGGCTGTCTGGACGCTACCAGCGCCAGGCGTCGAAGATGACCTCGATGATGTAGCCGTCGACGCTGTCGATCAGATAGATGTGGTTGTCGACGGCGACCCATTGGGTTCCAGGTGGAGGGAAGCCCAGTCCGAAGGTCCGCCAGTCGTTCAGTCGATACCGCCAGAAGATCGACGGGAGATAGTCGCCGACATACCAGCGCTGACCCCAATAGTTCCTCGGCACCGCGTAGTAGCCGTAGTTCGGCGCGAAATAGAACCCTGAACGGAAGCCTGTGTAGCCTCGAAAGCCCCGGTCGCGACGCCACCAGTCGTAGCCCCGGCTGCGGCTCCAGTCTCGCCGCCACTGATCCTGGTTCCAGCGGTTGCGGAAGCCATCGTAGTCGCGACGACGATCGCGTCCGCGATCCCAGTTCCCGCCGCGATCACGCTCCCAGCCGCCGCGGTCCTGCCCGCCATTCCAGTTTCCACCATTCCAGCCGCCACCATTACGGTCGCGTCCACGGTCCCGATCACGATCGCCGTCCCGGCCGCGGTCACGGCCTCCGTCCTGGCCGCCGCGGTTCCAGCGGTTGCCGTCCCCGTTGCGATCCCGACGACGGTCTTCGCGGTTCCACCCTCCGCCCTCGGCCGGTCCCGGTTGCTGTACAACAGGAGGCGGTGGGGATGGCGGAGTCCAGCCGCCACCGGTTCCGCCGCCGCCACGGTTCCAGCCTCCCCCTCGTCCGCCGTCGCCGCCACGGTCCCTGCGGTCGCCATCACCGTCGCCTCCTCGATCGCGGCGCCCTTCGCCCTCGCCCCGGCCGCCGCGGCCACCTCTGCCGTCGCGATCTCCGCCGCCTCGCCTGTCCTGGACTTCGGGAGAAGGTGGGCGTGGCAGTTCTGCCCGCGTTTCGCGGGGCCGGTCGAAGCGCGGAGCCGGTGCTTCCCGAACGACATCAGCGCTGAGATCCCGCGAGTTCGGTGCGCCGACATCCTCCTGGGCTGTCGCAGTGGCGGGCAGTGTCAGCGCAGCCAGGCCCACGCACGTTGTCAGGAACCTTCTCATGTCAATCTTCCCCGCACGCCGATAGCCGGCGGCTCCCCACTACGCTCGCGGCGGTCGCATGAATGGTGTCTGAACGACTTGCGCCACGCCGTGTACGCGGCCAGATCGATGCCGGACCGAAGGAGACCCCGCGATGACCGCGCCCATTGAACTTTGGTACTGGCCCACACCGAATGGCTGGAAGGTCTCCATCGCCCTGGAGGAGATGGCGCTGCCTTATGAGCTCAAGCCGGTGAACATCGGCCGGGGCGAGCAGTTCACGCCGGAGTTCCAAGCCATCAGCCCTAACGGCCGCATGCCCGCCATCGTGGATCCGGACGGCCCTGACGGGAAGCCGCTGTCGATCTTCGAAAGCGGGGCGATCCTGCAGTATCTCGGGACCAAGTCCGGCCGCTTCTATCCGACCGATGTCCGCGCCCGCGCCGAGGTGGATCAGTGGCTGTTCTGGCAGGTTGGCGGTCTCGGCCCGATGGCGGGTCAGACGCATCACTTCCGCCAGTACGCGCCCGCCCTGATCAAGGACCAGCGCCAGATCGCCTATGGCGTGCGCCGTTACACTGACGAGACCAACCGCCTCTATGGCGTCATGGATCGGCGCCTGGCCGATCGCGAGTTCCTGGCCGGCGACTACTCCATCGCCGACATGGCCGCCTGGCCCTGGATCCTGCCAGGACATCAGGGACAGGATCTGGCGGACTTTCCGAACCTGAAGGCCTGGCTCGAGCGGGTCGGGGCCCGTCCGGCGGTGCGGAAGGGGAGGGCTGTCGGCGACGAGCTTCGCAGCAATCTGGCGGCGTCTGGCACGGCGGCGGAGGAGGCCCGGAAGCTGCTGTTCGGGCAGCGCGCCCGGAAATCCTGAATCAGGCGTTTACAGTGTATTTCGCAGTCCTGAATCGATCGCGGAGTATTCATTTCGCCTTTACTGAAAAGACTTTGGCGGCCGCGTCGCTGTTAACTTTAACTTCAAACCGGCGGTATTTGATCGCGTATCAGAGAGGCGGACCAGAAGGGTCGGCCATCGCAAAGGATACGACGATGAACGCGCACGAAACCGCGCCGGAAGCGATCAACGAAGTCGAGGCCGCGCCGCTGCCTCTGCCCACGCCCGACATGGACGGCGACGCCCTGTTCCGGCTGGGGATGATGTATTCCTCGGGCTCGGGCGGCTGCCCGATGGACCGGGTCTCGGCCCACATGATCTTCAACCTGGCGGCCATGAAGGGCTCGATCGAGGCCCGGGTCTATCGCCGCGAGATGTCCGAGGAGATGGAACGCGACGAGATCGCCGAGGCCCAGCGCGCGGCCCGTCGCTACATCGACGCGGGCGTTGTGAAGCTGGCGGCGTGACCTGAGCCTCCAACCGCGCTCAAGCAGCGGGGCTCTGCGAGCCCAGATTCAGCGCTTTAAGCTGGGCTCAAGTAGCGAGTGACCGCGTCGCGAGCGGTAGCCCACTAGAATGACTGATACTGCCCGTTGATCGAGTAGTTGAACCCGATCGGCAGGGCGTTCCGGAACTGGGTGAAGAAGTTCGCCAGCTCGCCGAGCGTCGAGCGCGGCACATAGAGAATGTCCCCGCGTCGCAAGGCGACGACCTCGCCGCGGCGGGGCCTCAGGTCCACCACACGCATCATGGCCCGTCCCCCAGGCCCACGCCGGATCAGTGCCACTTGTTGCGGTTGGGCTGTTGGCAGGAAATCTCCTGCCTGAATCACGGCCTGATAGGCGTTTAGATCGCCGGTCATGGCGAAGACTCCGGGCGTGCGCACCTCGCCGGCGACCCAGACCTGGATCGGTCCGGCCTGTTTCAGCGTGATCTCGACGACTGGCCGCACCAACTGTGAGGCGTAGGCCTCGCTCAGCGTGTATTCCAGTTCCGCCAACGTCCGGTCCGCCGCCATGGCCTGGCCAATCAGCGGCAGGGCGATGCGGCCGTCAGGGCCGACCCTCAGCGACCGGTTCAGCTCGGACGCGGTGGGCAGGGCCACGTCGATCTCGTCACCGGGATAGAGGACATATTCCGGCTCGGCGTCGGTCCAGTCGGCGAAGGCGATGTCGGAAAAGCCGCCCTGGCGCACGCGATTGGTCGACCGGCTCTGGCCCGAGGCGCACGCGCCGGTCGAGGCCACGACGGCCGCGCCCAGAACACCCCACAGAATCCGCCGCCGATCCATCATGAGCGCGAGGCTCGCCGAACATGGGTAATCAGTGGTTAACGCCGACCGGCGAAGGATCGGCCACGTCAACGATTCCTCGGAACTCCGTCCCTTCATGCGTTCCACGGCCACCGCCTATGTCTCGGCCCGCCCGCGCTACGGGTTCGGCGACGTTGTCGGCCTGCTGTTCCGCGAGCTGTGGATCATGGTTGTCGTGTTCCTTGTGGTCCTGGCGATCGGCACCGCCGCCGTCCTGACGCTCAAGAAGACCTACACCGCCGGAGCCAGCCTGTTCGTCGGGGCGGGCCAGGAATACGTCTACCAGCCCCGCGTCGGCGGCTTGCAGGATCGCCAGTCCCAGCCGCCGGCCCCGGGCGAGGTCGCTCAGACCGAAGCCAACATCATCGGCAGCCGCGAGGTGAAGCTGAGGGCCGTACGCGCGCTTGGGCTGCCGTTCTTTCAGAAGCCCGGTCGCGTCTCGACCGATCCGGTGGAGAAGCAGGAAGGTGACGCGATCCGCTTCATCAACGACGGCCTGTCGATCTCGACGACGCCGCAGGGCTCGACCATCGGTCTTGGCTTCGAGAGCGACAGCGCCGAGAAGTCGGCGCGGGTCCTGAACGCCATCATCGACCAGTACCTGATCTATCGCCGGGAGGTGTTCCAGGATCGCTCGACCTCAGCCATCGCCAGCCAGCGCCGGGCCTTCGAGGACGAGCTCGCCGAAGTCGATCGGACCTATGAGGAGTTCTTGGCTTCCAACGAGATCGGTGATTTCGCTGCCTACAAGACCGCTCTCGCGGCGATCTACCAGACGCAGTTGACCGAGAAGTTTTCGGTCGAGAACCAGTTGAATCAGGCGGCTCGGCGGCTGGTCACCATAGAGGCTCAGCTCGCTCGGCAACCACCGGAGATCGCTCTCCAGCAGGACCTCAACGTGTCGGCGCAGGACCAGATCCTGACCTTGCGCACCCAGCGCGAGCAACTGCTGGCCCGCTATCAGCCAGACAGCCAGCCAGTGCGCGACATCGAGGCGCAGATCGCTCAGCTTCAGGAGTATGTGGCCACGGGGACCGCCGTTGGTGCCCGTGAAGTCCGCCTGGGCCCGAATCCGATCTGGACGGAGCTGGAAACAACCCGCATCACGACCCAGGCTGAACGCGACAGTCTGTCGGCACGGCTGGCCTCGGTGAACCGGCAGATCGCCGATATCCTGGAGCGTCAGGCGCAACTGACCCGGCAGGAATCAGAGAACGCGACCCTGGCCTCCAACCGCGACGTCCTGACCGCCTCTATCCGGGAGTTCCAGCAGCGCGAGACCCAGAGCCGTGCCGACAACGGCCTCGTCCGTGCCGGCGCCGACAATGTGCGCGTCATCGAACGCGCTGCCGCCCCGACGCGCGGCACCAGTTTGAAGATGCCGCTCATGGCTCTGGTGATCCTGTTCGCCGGCTTCACGGCCCTGTGCGTCGGCTTGCTTCGGGTCTTCACACGCAGGGGGCTCTCGACGCCGGGGATGGTCGGCCGCACGCTGGAGATGCCGGTGCTCGCCGTCGCGCCGGTGAAGGCCGGATGACGTGTTAGCCTTCGCCGGTTCAGTCAGCGCGTAACCGATTCGATGGTCGACCTCACGAGCGAAATGGCCGGCCTCTGGGCGGCTCTCGGACCGGCTCCCGCCCATCGCGGACGGGTCGTCCAGATCGCCTGCGCCACGACGGGGGAGGGGGCCTCGACCGTCGCGCGCGAGTTCGCCCGGCTGGCGGCGGTGCGGGCGCGAAAGCCCGTCTGGCTGATCGACGCCGACCTGGCCCAGCCCGGCCAGCAGGAGGCCGTGGCTTCGGACTTCGACCGTTTCGGCCGACTGGGCGCACCCGCTGCCTCCTCACCGAACGGATCGAGCTTCTTCGCGGTCACCCCGCCCGTGATCGGCCGCGATCGCAAACCGGTGGCCCATGCCCGTCTGATGACGGCGCGTCCTTGCCTGGGCGGTCGTCTGTGGATCACGCGCTTCCGCGCGGAGCTGTTGCGCTCCGGCCAGCGCGCCGAGCCTCTGGCCGATCCCCGCTACTGGGATGCGATGCGCAAGTTCGCCGACACGGTGGTGATCGACGCGCCCGCCGCTGACCGGTCTGACACGGCGATCACGCTGGCGCCCTTCGTCGATGCGACGGTGCTGGTGGTGGCGACCGAGGCGACTTCGGCGGCCGAGCCGGTGATCCTCAGAGACGAGATCGAGGCCGTGGGCGGGCGCATCGCGGGTGTGGTCGTGAACCGTTCGACCTACGCGCCTCCGCCCTTCCTCAGGCGGCTGACGGGCTGACGGCATCCAGCCGGCGCAGTTCGCGCGCGCCGTAGAGTTTGGGCTCGAAGCCCCTCATCCAGAACACTTTTCCGAGACCACGCGCGGTGCGGTCCATCATGTCCGCCCGCCGGGGATGCGCAATCACGGTCAGGGCCACCGACGCCGCCCCCCAGATGACCGCCTGCGCCCCGCCGATCAGCATCCAGCGGATCACGCCTGGCCAGTCCCGCGCCCTGGCGGCGGTCTGGCTGGGGCCCTGGCCATAGGCAAAGGCGCGCGACAGGGCATAGCGCATGGTCGCGCGATGCGGCGGGGCGAACTCCTCCACCCAGGCATCGTGCGCCCAGCCGAAGCGACCGCCGCGCGCCTCAAGCGCCGCGAACAGGGCGTCGTCCTCACCCCCGCTCTGATCTGCCGAGGTGTCGAAGGGGGCAGCGCCGGGCAGGGCCGCCGCTCGCACCATCATGGAGTTTCCACAGCCATATCCATGATTGATCAAACCTGTTGACGCAGGTCCCTCGCGCCCAAAGAAGCGCTGCAGATAGGCCGCTGCCCAACCGGTCTCGTCGGGGATGCGTCCGACGATCGGGCCGAAGACGGCGTCGGCCCCGGTGGCCTCCTGCGCGCCCAGCAGAGCCGCCAGCCAGCCGCGCGAAGCGGCTTCGTCATCGTCCAGGAAGGCGATGAGCGGCGCGTTGGTCTCCGCCAGACCCGCGTTCCGCGCCGTGGCCACGCCGGGGCGCGGCTCGTGGCGGTAGGCGAGGGGGAAGGGGCATTCGGACCGTAGGGCTTCCACCGTCGTCCGCGCGGTCCCGGCCGGGTCGTTGTCGACGACGACGATGCTGACCGGGCGACCGTTCAGGCCCTCCTGCGTAAACACGGACCGCAGCGCGCGGGCCAGGCTTTCCGGCCGTCGCATCGTCGGGATCAGGACGCAGACGGCCTGCATCACACCGCCTCCGCATAGAGGGCCGCGCGGTAAAGACGCAGGGAAAAGGCCCGCGCCTTGGTCGGGGCCCAGGCCGCGAGCGCCACCTGCTTGATCAGGGGCCGCACCTGCCGCAGCGCAGGCACCCGTTTGAGGGCCTTGGCGACACGATAGCTGGGATAGGCGCTGACGATATCCGGATGGCGGGCGACCACGCGGGCGAAGTTCCCGGCCGACTGCTCATACTTGCCGGCCAGCTGCTCGACCGTATCCAGCCCCATGTGGGTCGCCGGATTGTCGATGTGCAGCACGGGCCATCGGCGCGAGACGCGCATGGCCCACTCCACGTCCTCCCAGCCCCAGCCGGTGAAGGTGCCGTCGAAGCCTTCCGCCTCGAACACGTCGCGACGGACCAGCAGGTTGGAAGTGTAGACATATTTCTCGGGTGCCTTGGCCCGCTCGGCGGCGCCGATGCATTCGCCGTTTGTCGCCATGGCGCGATGCACCGAGAAGCGCGGCTCGTCCGGCGCCTGGAGGAGCGAGAATCCGCCGAAGGCCACGGCGGGGGCCTGTTGGCGGACCAGCTCGGCCCAGGTCTGGAGGAAGTGGTCGCTGTCCGGCCGCATGTCGCTGTCGAGGAACAGCAGCGAGCCGCCCCGGGCAGCCCCGGCCAGCCGGTTTCGCCCCCTCGACCGGCCTTCGTTGGCCAGCAGCGTGATGAGCCTGATCGGCAGCGCCATCGTCTGGACCTGCGCGGTGAGCCGCGCCGTCAGCGCCGCGTCGCCGGTGCCATCGTCCATGACGACGATCTCGACAACGCTGCCGAGCGCCTCGGCCTCGCGGTCCAGCAGGGCCAGCAGCTGTGACGGGTCGTCGCGCAGAAACGGGATCAGGACAGACAGGGCCGGTCGCGCCTTTGCCCAGTGGGCGTTCTGGATTGTGGGCGAGCCGCTCATGCCGCCGCCTTTCGTGCGAGACGCGAGCCGATAAGGCGACCCGTCAGGTCGCGCACTCCAGCGGCATTCAAGGTCCAGGCTGCGACGCCATAGACAGCCGCTCCGAGCGCCGCCTTGGCGAACAGTTCGGCGACGCCGCCCCACGCAGGCACGAGCAGCACGGCCCCGGTCATTGCCAGGCAGGCGAGGGCGCAGCGGCCGACTGTCTCCCACGGAATGGGCATGGCGACACCGATCCGGCGCCCCATGGCGATGGAGGCGAGCACGCCGATACCGAAGCTGGCGGTCGTCGCGATCGCTGCGCCGAGGACACCCATGGTCGGCACGAGCGCGAGGTTCAGGAGAACGTTCGACCCCGCTGGGATGCACAGCGTCAGCAGGAGGCGGTCCGTCCGGCGGCCCAGCACGAAGCTCTGGCTGAGGTAGTAGGAGGTCATGCCCGACAGCAACGCGGAGATCGCGATCAAGGGCGTCACCGACGCTGCCACGACCCGCAGGTTCTCGCCGATCATCACTTCGGCCAATGGCCGCGCGACCAGGGCCAGACCCACGGCGGCGGGCAGCCCGATCAGCAAGAAGGTCGAGGCCTGTTCCCGGGCGGCGGCCATGAAGCCCTCGCGGCTGGACCGCTCCCAGGCCATGATGAGGGCGGGCGTACCGGCCGCGCCCAGCCAGATGAACAGCACGTCCAGCGTCCGGCTCGCGAGGCTGTAGCCCGCGTGATAGGCACCCACCGCCGCCGGGCCCTGGAACAGCTCCAGCAGAAAGCGGTCGGTCGAGGCCATGACCAGCGTCAGGCTGAGCCCCGCCGCGATGGGATAGCCGTACCGGGCATAGGACCACAGCCGGTCGCGGTAGAGGACGCCACCCTTGGCGCGCCGCAGCTCGCCGGGCAGGACGAACGGCAGGGTCAGGAGCGGCGCGAGCAGCAGGCCGATGAAGGGGGAGGCCGAACCCAGGCCGGCGAACGCCGCCGCTACCCCGAAGCCGAAACCGCCCAGGCTGACGAAGATATCCATCGTCGCGGATTTGCGGACCTCTCCGGCCGCGCGGAAGCGTTCCTGCGCCAGCTTGGACAGGCAGCGGATCGGGATGCCGGCCAGCGCGATCCCGATGGTCAGCTTCATGCCGGGACCGATCGGCGCGAGCCACAGCAGCAGGGCCATCAACGGCAGGACGGCGCCCGTGACGACGGCGGCGGTGCGATAGAGCGTCAGGAAGTGATCGGCCAGCGACTGCCCCCTCTCCGCCGCCCAGAAGCGCGCCATCGCCGCCTCCAGCCAGCTGAAGGTGGCGACGTGGAACAGGGTCATCACCGAAAAGGCGATGGCGTAGCGGCCGAAATCCTCGGGCGTCAGCAGCCGCGTGAAGACGACGATGGAGCCGAAGCCCACCAGCCCCTGGACGATGTTGGCGGGCAGATAGCCCCAGACCCCGCGCCAGAACATCAGGGCGCTCCCGTCACCGCTGGGCCGCCCGGTCGCCGAGCAGCACGGGCACGGTGACGAGCATGATCCAGAGGTCGAGCCACAGCGACTGGCGCTCGATGTATTCGATGTCGAGCCGCACCCGGGTGCGCACCTCGGCGGCGGTGTGCAGCGGCCCGCGCGAGCCCTTGATGGCGGCCCAGCCCGTCATGCCGGGCTTCATGCGGTGGCGATGGGCATATTCGGCGACCAGGCGGGCGCTCTCGACCTGGCCGGTCTTCATGCCGATGGCGTGCGGGCGCGGGCCGACCAGTGACATCTCGCCCCTGAGCACGTTGAACAACTGGGGCAGCTCGTCGAGGCTGGTCTTGCGGATGAAGCGACCGACGCGGGTCACACGGTCGTCGTCGGCGGTGACCTGGCGGCTGGCGGTGGCGTCGGCGGCCTCGTGGCGCATCGAGCGGAACTTCCAGACCACGATCTCTTCGTGATTGAAGCCGTGCCGCCGCTGGCGGAAGAAGATCGGGCCGGGGCTGTCGAGGCGGATAGCGAGTGCCGTGAGCGCGATGACCGGCGACAGCAGGACCAGGGCGACCGTGCCGATCACCAGGTCCTGGATGCGCTTGTTGAAGGCTCGACGGTCGTCGTCCACGGGACCGTCCAGCGAGGCGAGAGGCGCGCGGGCCAGCCGGTCCAGCGCCGCGCCGCGTTCCGAGGCGTCGACCGGATCGACTAGGAGGGTCACTTCGTTGGGCAGGGTCGACAGCCGCGCCGTCAGTTCGCGCACCCGCGCCTCGGCCTTGGGGTCGAGCGCCAGCACGATCTTGTCGACATAGGGCGTCATGCGGTGGGTCATCAGCGCTTCGGCGTCGCCGAGAACGGGCACTCCCGCGACACTGTCCGGCGACCGGGCCAGTCGGTCGTCGAAGACGCCCAGCACATTGATGTCACGACGCTGCAGGGCGTCGCGGATCAACCGCTCCGCGTGGCGAGTGGCGCCGACCAGAACGATGTTCGGTGTCAGGGCACCCTTGGCGCGCCACTGCGCGACCGTGATGCTCCACGCGAGATGCGAGCCGTACAGCGCCACGGCGACGAAGGCCGTCCATAGGATCGTCAGCGAGGCGTCCGGCCGCCCGGACGACAGCATCGTCTCGAGAAGCATGGCGGTCAGGCCGCCGGCGACCGCGACGCCCGTGACCGCCGCGAGATGAAGCGGCAGCCGCTGCCCCCGTTCAAACCGATACAGGCTCAGCGAGCGCAGGGCCCCGAGCACGAACAGGGCGCCGATCGCCAGCGGGAGCAGGTCGCCCAGCGGCGACGCCATGAGCCCGCCGGGTGACGACAGAACCAGCGCCGCCGTCGTGATCGCGCCGACGATCGCCACGTCCGCCGTCCGGAACCAGTGAACCGCCAGCCGCGAGGCGTGCCGCTGTCGCGTGTTCAGCCAGACCTCGGGTCTGAACGGACCACGCCGCGACTTGCCGTCGGCCCCGGTCGTCTTGAGCGTTCGCGCCGCCAAGGCCTGGAGCGCGGAGGCGTCCAGCCGGGCGTCCGCGCCGCGCGTCAGATCGAAGGCCGTGGTCATGTTGCCATCATGCACGGCCCCCGTGGATGTCGCGTTAACGGCTGGAGCGGACGTGCGACGGTTCGGCGACGAAAGGCAGCTTGGCCCCGCGCTCTGGCCGTGGTCAAAAGACAGCGAGGGGTCGTCGACCCACCGACCGGGAGAGTTGTCTTTGCTGAAGTTCGCGCCGTCCGTCCGTCATCGTCTGGGGGCTTCGGCCGCCGCCACCGTCCTGCTGTTCGCCTCGGGAGCCCTGGCCCAGCAGGCTCCGATCGTCCAGCCGGGCGCGCCGGGGCAAGCGACCCGCACCCTGAACGGAGATGAAGCTTCGCGCATCGCCGACAACCGTTACTCGGCCGACGACGTCAAGTTCATGCAAGACATGATCCTGCACCACGCCCAGGCCGTGGAAATGGCCAATCTGGTCCAGGAGCGGACCAATACCCAGGCCATTCGCGACATCGCCGGGCGCATCAACGCCTCTCAGGCCGACGAGATCGAGTTCATGCGCGGCTGGCTGACCGAGCGTGGTGAGACGGCTCCGAATCCTGCCGAGGGCCATGCAATGGCAAGCATGGATCACTCCGGACACGCCGGTATGGACCACTCCGCCCATGCCGGACACGCCCAGATGGCCGGGATGGCCACGCCGGCCCAGATGGCCGCGCTCGCGGCTGCCTCGGGCGAGGCTTTCGACCAGCAATTCCTCAATCTGATGATCGCTCATCACGAGGGCGCGGTGACGATGGTGGCGGATCTGCTGGGTCGTTCCGGATCAGCCTATGACCCTGTCCTGTTTCGTTTCGTCAACGACATCACCAGCGAGCAGACAGCCGAGATCAACCGGATGTCGCTGCTGCTGCGCGAGCGGGCAGGCGATCCCAGGAGCACTCTTGCTGCCGGGTTCCGGGACGCAGGACAGGCCGAAGGCAATCTTCGTCTGGTCGCCAGCTTGCCCAAGCCCACGGGCTTCTTCGACCCGGCCAATCCGGAGGGTTTGCCGCCCCCGGTTCCTTCGGCGAACGACAGCGACGACACCCCTGCTTCGCCGTCGGGCCAGTTCGGTCGACGCGCGCCCTTCCTCAGCTTCGCCAACACCGACATGGCTTTCTCCGGCGACCTGCTGGCGGTCGGCAACTATCACGGCTTCAACCTGTATCGCCTCAGCGACGCCTCGCCGGAACCCCAGCTGATCAGCTCGGTCGTCTGCCCCGGCGGCCAGGGCGACGTGTCGATCCACGGCAACTTGTTGCTGATGTCGGTCGAATCCAACAACGGCCGTGTCGACTGCGGTCGCCAGGGCGTGGGCGACGGACCGCAGGCGGATCGTTTCAGGGGTCTGCGGGTCTTCGACATCTCGGACCGCGCCAATCCGGTCCAGGTCGGTCAGGTCCAGACCTGCCGGGGCTCGCACACCCACTCCATTGTTTCGGCGGATAGCCGTCGCCTGATCGTCTACAATTCCGGGACCGCCGGAGTGCGCGATGAACGTGAACTGGCTGGCTGTGTCGTCGGCTTGCCGGGCGACAACGACACCGCCCTTTTCAGCATCGACGTGATCGAGATCCCGCTGGCTGATCCGTCCCAGGCCCGCATCATCGACAGCCCGCGCGTATTCGCTGACGACGCGACCGGCGCGGTCGCCGGCCTGTGGCGCGGTGGCGACCATGGCGAGGGCACCCAGACCACCAGCCGTACCGACCAGTGCCACGACATCACCTTGTTCCCGGATGGAAACCTGGCGGGCGGCGCCTGCTCGGGTAACGGCATCCTCATGGACATCTCCAATCCGGCGGCTCCTCGCCGGATCGCGGCTGTCAATGATCCGGGCTTTGCCTACTGGCACTCCGCGACCTTCAACAACGACGGCACCAAGGTGGTCTTCACCGATGAGTGGGGCGGGGGCGGGCGCCCGCGCTGCCGCGTCCAGGACCCGGTGACCTGGGGCGCCAATGCCATCTACGACATCGTCGACAACCAGCTGGTCTTCCGCAGCTACTACAAGCTGCCCGCGCCCCAGACGGCGCGCGAGAACTGCGTCGCCCACAACGGCTCTCTGATCCCGGTGCCGGGCCGCGACCTGTTCGTCCAGGCCTGGTACCAGGGCGGCCTGTCGATCAGTGACTTCACCGACTCGGCCAACCCGCGCGAGATCGCCTATTTCGACCGCGGCCCGATCAGCGAGCAGCACGATATCCTGGGCGGCTTCTGGTCGGTGTACTGGTACAATGGCCGGATCTACGGCACCGAGATCGCGCGCGGCCTGGATGTGCTGGAGCTGACGCCGAGCGAGCATCTGACCGAGAACGAGATCGCTGCGGCCCGCATGGCTCAGCAGGGTGAGACGGTGAACCCGCAGCAGCAGTTCCGCACGACGTGGCCCGCCCATCCTGTGGTGGCGCGCGCCTATCTGGACCAACTGACCCGCGACGGTGGCCTGCCCGCCGATCAGATCACGGCGGTGTCACGGGCGGTGGACGCGGCCGCCCCGCTGATTGACGCGGGCAGCTCCGATACCGCTGTGGCCCAGAGCCTGCGCGATTTGGCCGCTCAGGTTGGGGGATCCGGCGCCGATACGGCCTCGCGTCGGCGAGCCGGCCTCGCCGAGACCCTGATCGGCATCGCCTCTCGGTTGAGCTAAGGATGCGGGGGGCCGATCGACGATCGGCCCCTTCCTGCTCCGTTCGCAGACCGATCGGGTCCGACAGGTCAGCCAGAGTGACCAAGTGGGTCCAAGCGCACCAAAGCTTTCATGCCGGGTCACGCCCAGCATGGGTTTCCGATCGCTTCATGGAGCGGAGGGCCTGGCGGAGACGGAGGGATTCGAACCCTCGGTACCGGTTACCCGGTACGACGATTTAGCAAACCGTTGCCTTCAGCCACTCGGCCACGTCTCCGGCAGGAGGCGTCGATAGCGGAGGCCGCGCGGCTGCGCAATCGGGTCGTCGCCAACTTTCCCCGACGTGATCTTGTGGGCCGGAGCGGGGAGGGTTACCCCTTCGCCTCCATTGCTTCCAGGGAGAGCGACATGGCCGATCTGAACCAGGTCACCGAACACATCCGCGGCGCCGTCGGCGACAACTCCGGTCTGGGCAAGACCGTGAAGCTCGACCTCGGCGACGCCGGCAAGATCTACATCGACGGCGCGTCGGTGCCGAACACCGTGACCAACGAGGACAAGCCCGCCGACGCCACAGTGTCGATGAACTGGGATGACTTCATGGCCCTTTCGAACGGCCAGCTGGACCCCATGATGGCCTTCATGCAGGGCAAGCTGAAGATCGCCGGCGACATGATGATCGCCCAGAAGCTGGCTCCGCTGCTGAAGCGCTGATGCCCGCCTGAGAAGACGAATATTGAAACGGCGCGGCCCGCTCGGGTCGCGCCGTTTGCCTAGGCCGAGGAACGACCATGAATTTCCAGCACTCCGACCGTGGACTTCACTGGCAGGAGCGCGTCAGCCGCTTCCTCGAGGACCGGGTGCTGCCCCGCGCGGCCGACTATCACGACGAGGTCCACGCCGATCCGAACCGCCAGCCGCCGACGATGGAGGCGATGAAGGCCGAGGCGCGCGAAGCAGGCCTCTGGAACATGTTCCTGCCCGGCGATCACGGCGCGGGCCTGACCAACCTGGAATACGCGCCGCTGGCCGAGGCCATGGGCAAGGCGGGGCTCTGGACGCCCGAGGTGTTCAACTGCAACGCGCCCGACACCGGCAATATGGAAGTGCTCCATATGTACGGGAACGCCGAGCAGCAAGCGCGCTGGCTCAAGCCCCTGATGGCCGGCGAGATTCGCTCGGCGTTCCTGATGACCGAGCCCGAGGTCGCCTCGTCCGACGCCACCAACATCCAGACCCGCATCGAGCGCGACGGCGGCCACTACGTCATCAATGGCCGCAAGTGGTGGTCGACCAACATGGCGCACCCCAACGTCGCCATCACCATCGTCATGGGCAAGACCGACACGGGCGCGGCCGCGCACCAGCAGCAGTCCCAGATCCTGGTGCCCGTCGACACGCCAGGTTTCCGCGTCGAGCGGATGCTGAGCGTCTTCGGCTATGACGAAAAGCCGATCGGCCACGCCGAGGTGGTGCTGGAGAACGTCCGTGTCCCGGTCGAGAACCTGATCGCCGGCGAGGGGCGGGGCTTCGAGATCGCGCAAGGGCGCCTGGGACCGGGCCGCATCCACCACTGCATGCGCGTGATCGGCTGCGCCGAACGGGCGCTGGAGCTGATGTGTCAGCGGCTGCTGAGCCGCACGGCGTTCCGCAAGCAGATCGCGGAGCACTCGGTGTGGGAACAGCGCGTCGCCGAGGCCCGCACCAACATCGAGATGTGCCGCCTGATGGTGCTGAAGGCCGCCTGGATGATCGATCAGGCCGGAGCCAAGAACGCCAAGTCCGAGATCGCCCAGATCAAGGTCGCCGCGCCGCGCATGGCGCTGAAGGTCATCGATGACGCCATCCAGGCCTTCGGCGGGGCGGGCGTTTCGGGCGACACGCCGCTGGCTGAGCTCTATGCGACGGTGCGGACGCTGCGCATCGCCGATGGCCCCGACGAGGTCCACAATCGCACCATCGCGCGGCTGGAGTATGCCAAGCACGGCGGCAAGCCGGTCCGCTGATCGGCTGTTGCCACACCGCGTCAGCAGTCGCGACCGAACCGCGTGACCGGGGCAACG
This sequence comes from Brevundimonas sp. AAP58, assembly GCF_001295975.1. GTDB lineage: Bacteria > Pseudomonadota > Alphaproteobacteria > Caulobacterales > Caulobacteraceae > Brevundimonas. Next base: position 31,636 of record NZ_LJHU01000131.1, read on the forward strand.
AAACCTCGGGCGGCGTGTTAGCGTAGTCCGGCTGGCAGCCTAGCTGGACGACGTCACGGAGCCGCCCATCATGCACGACCCCGCGCGCACCCTTTCCGCGCAGAGTCCGGTGGCTGAAACCGACCTCTTGGCCCGATACCGCGCCGTTCGCGTCGCCATGCCCGCACTTGCGGCCGGGCTGTCGGGTGAGGACCTCGCCGCCCAGGCGATGCCGGACGCCAGCCCCGGCAAGTGGCACCTCGCGCATACCAGCTGGTTCTTCGAGGCCATGATCCTGGCGGCCGAGGAGGGCTATAGGCCCGTCGATCCGCGCCTGCAGACCCTGTTCAACTCCTATTATGAAAGCCTCGGCCACCGCGTGGAGCGGCATGAGCGGGGCTTGATGACCCGACCGTCGCTGGACGAGGTGGTGGCGTATCGCGCCGAGATCGACCGGCGCATGGAGGCCCGCATCGGGGCGGGGTTCGAGACCGAGCTGGAACGCTATCTGTTCGTGCTTGGTCTGCATCACGACCAGCAGCATCAGGAGCTGTTCCTGATGGACCTGCTGGCGCTGATGGCCCACTCGCCGTTGGACCCCGCCGCCTATGCCGAGGAGCCGCGTCCGGGGGGCGCGCGCCAGGCGGCCCGGGGTGGGGCCACCCGGTTCGAGGGCGGTCTGATCGAGATCGGGCACGGCGGCAGCGACTTCGCGTTCGACAACGAGGGGCCGCGCCACAAGGTCTGGCTGGAGCCCTTCCACCTCGACCACGACCTGGTCACCAACGGCCAGTGGATCGAATTCATGGCCGACGGCGGTTATCGTCGACCCGAGCTGTGGCTCGCCGACGGCTGGGCCACGGTGAAGGCCGAGGGCTGGACCGCGCCGCTGTACTGGCGACAGGAGGCGGACGGCGGCTGGACGACCATGAGCCTGACCGGTCGCGTCCCCGTCGATCCGGACGCGCCTGTACGCCACGTCAGCGCCTGGGAGGTCGAGGCCTTCGCCGCCTGGGCCGGAAAGCGCCTGCCGACCGAGGCCGAATGGGAAAGCGCGGTCGCCACCGCCCCGGCCGTTTTCTCCAACCTGTTCAACGAGGTGTGGCAGCACACGTCGTCGGCCTATGCGCCGTATCCGGGCTTTAAGCCCACCGAAGGCACGGCGTCGGAGTACAACGGCAAGTTCATGGCCAATCAGCGGGTCATGCGCGGCGGGTCGTTCGCCACGCCGTCGGGCCATGCGCGTCGGACCTATCGTAACTTCTTCTATCCGCATCAGCGTTGGGCGTTCCTCGGCCTCCGCCTCGCCTCGGACGCTCCTGTCATGTCGAAACCCCGCATCGAATCCGTCGAGACCGCCCGCTTCCGCGCCGAGCTGATCGCGGGTCTGTCGCGACCACAGAAGGCCGTGTCGCCCAAGTGGTTCTATGATGCGACCGGGTCGGAGCTGTTCGAGGAGATCACGCGCCTGCCTGAGTACTATCCGACCCGGCAGGAGGCGGCCCTGCTGCGCGCGCTGGCGGGCGAGTTGACGGCCGGGTTCGGGGATAACGCCGTCCTGGTGGAATTCGGGTCGGGGGCCAGCGAGAAGACCCGCATCCTGCTGGACACCGCCCCGACGCTCGGCGCCTATGTGCCGATCGACATCAGTCCCGATGCGCTGAACGCGGCGGCCGCCTCGATCGCGGAGGCCTATCCCCATCTGCAGGTGGCGCCGATGGTGGGCGATTTCCTGAACCTCGCGCCCTTGCCAGAACTGGGTCGCGGCCGCCGCATCGGCTTCTTCCCCGGCTCGACCATCGGGAATCTGGAGCCGGATCAGGCCGTGGCCTTCCTGGCCAATGCGCGCGAGCGGCTGGGGCCGAACGCCCTGTTCATCCTCGGCGTCGATCTGGTGAAGGACGAGGCCACGTTGGTCGCGGCGTATGACGACGCCCAGGGCGTGACGGCGGCGTTCAACAGGAACCTTTTGGTGCGGGCGAACCGGGAGCTCGGCGCCGACTTCGACCTGGACAGCTTCGCCCACGAGGCGCGCTGGAACGCCGAGGCGTCGCGCATCGAGATGCACCTGCGCGCCGGACGCGACATGTCGGTCCATATCGGCGGACAGACATTCGCCTTCGCTGCCGGAGACACCATCCACACGGAGAGCTCGCGCAAGTTCACGGAAGGCTCCGTCGCGGCGATGGCCGAAGCGGCAGGTTGGCGCGTGGCGACGTTCCGGGCGGGTCCCGCGCCGTCGGTGGCGCTGGCCGTCCTGGCCTGAGGTCAGTCGGACAGATACGAATAAGGGCGGCCGACGCTTTCGCCGGCCGCCCTTCGCTTCCAACCTGATACAGACCTATTCGGCCTGGCCCGCGACGTCACCGGGCTTTCGGGTGCCGTGGGACGCTTCGCCGCCCTTGCGGCCGGCTTGGGCGGCCAGGCTGCGGTCCTGGGAGAAGCTGCGCTTTTCGCTGGGGACGCTGGCACCGCCCTTGCGGGCGATCTCGCGCTGGCGGGCCGGGTCCATGGAGGCGAAGCCGCGCTTGGAGACTCCGGAGGGACGGGGGGTTTGTCCTTCGGCCATCTGATGATCCCTTTACTGAACTGGTGCTGCCGGTTGAATGACAAACCCCGCCGCCCCGCCAAGGTTCCGAAGGTCCGCGTTTTCAACAGGCTGCGAATCAACTGGAGCCCTACTGGACGCCGGGCACGCGGACCTCTCCGTCGTTCTCGCCGGGCTGGGGCGGGACCTCATCTGGCGTGCCAGCGGGGTCGATCTCGGGCTGGGGCGGGACAGGGTTCAGCGGCGGGATTTCCGGTTGCGGCGTGGGTTGGATCGGGTCGGTCATGGGAGCCTCGCAAGAGAACGGTGATCCTGTCGGAACCGCTCGCGGGGCGTCGGGTTCAATCGGTCAGCACCGACGCCCCGCCCAAGGAGCTTTCCATGACCGATCTGAACCCCGCCCTGAACGCCGAAGACATCGTCGACGACGGTGACATGACCCGAACGCTCGACGTCGAGGGTGACCGCCTTCTGGTGGAAGGCGAGCAGCGCGCCTTCGCCCGCGAGCGGGGCCTGCGGCAGGCCCTGCGCAGCGATATCGAGACCGGACGCTACTGGGCGCGCGACCGTGCGAGCCGTGCCCGGACAGCGATCGAGGACCAGCCGCTCAAGGCGACGCTCTATGCGCTGGGCGTCGGTGTGATGATCGGGATCCTGCTGCGCCGTTGAGGCCTAAGCCGGACCGGACGCCGCCCGCGCCGGCGGCGTTCCGGCCACCGCCCGATCCGAGACGAAGGGATTGGTCCGCCGCTCCTCGCCGAAGGTCGAATGCGGGCCGTGCCCCGGCACGAAGGTGACGTCGTCGCCCAGCGGCCAGAGCTTGTCGATGACGGACCGGATCAGGGCGTCGGGGTCGCCGCGCGGGAAGTCGGTTCGCCCGACCGAGCCCTTGAACAGGACGTCGCCCACCTGAGCGAAACGGGCCTGTTCGTTGAAGAAGATCACATGGCCCGGCGTGTGGCCGGGGCAGTGGCGGACGGCCCAGCGGGTTTCGCCCAACGACAGCTCATCGCCCTCATCCAGCCAGCGGGTCGGGACGAAACCGCGCGCCTCGGGCAGGCCGTACATCTGGCCCTGGGCCTCGATGCCGTCGATCCAGAATTGGTCTTCCAGATGCGGGCCGATGATCGGCGCGCCGGACTTTTCCGCCATCTCGGCTGCGCCACCAGCGTGATCGAGGTGGCCGTGGGTGATCCAGATCTGGTCGAGCGTCAGGCCGCGTCGGGCCACCTCGCCGAGGATCGCATCGACCGCGCCGCCGGGATCGATCACCGCGGCCTTCATCGTCTTCGTGCACCAGACGGTCGTGCAGTTCTGCTGAAGCGGTGTGACCGGCGTCACGAACACGCCGACGGGGGAGGGGGAGGAGGTCATGATCAATGACATAGCCTCTCCCTCCCACTTGGGGGAGGGTGGTCGAAGCGAAGCGAAGACCGGGTGGGGGCGGCCGGGCGAGCTAGACTCCGACCGTCGCGTGCGTCCAGCCTTGCCGCCCCCACCCGGTCGCTGCGCGACCACCCTCGCCCGCCGGGGGAGGGAGAAGCTCTGGCCGTCCCCCGCGTTGACCTTTCGGCCCTGTCTCGACATAAGGGCGGGCTTCGAGACGCCGCTCCGGATGGGGCGGCCTCTTTTCGTTTATCCCTCCCGCCGCGCGCGCCTGATTCGGCGCCGCCCCAGAGCGTCAGATCCGTCCATGCAAGTCGTCCAGAAATCCACCGAAGGCCTGAGCCGCGTCATCGCCGTGACCATCCCGGCCGCCGACCTGACCGCCCGCCTGGACGCCAAGGCCGCCGAGATCGCGCCGAAGATGAAGCTGAAGGGCTTCCGCCCGGGCAAGGTGCCAGTGTCGCACGTCAAGAAGTCGTTCGGCCGCGACATGATGGGCGAGATCGTCAACGACGCCATCAACGAAAGCAGCCAGAAGGCGCTGGACGAGGCCAAGGTGCGCCCCGCCGCCCCCGCCGAGATGAAGCTGACGTCCGACATGGACAAGGTGCTCGCCGGCTCCGACGACCTCGCCTACGAAATGGCGCTGGAGGTCATGCCCGACTTCGAGCCGGTCGATCCCAAGACGCTGAAGCTGGAGCGCCCGGTCTATGAAGCTTCCGACGCCGATCTGGACGAGGCGCTGAAGGAGCTCGCCGGTCAGGCCAAGTCCTACGAGGACAAGAAGGGCAAGACGGTCAAGGCCGCCGAGGGCGACCAGCTGACCATCGACTTCCTGGGCAAGCTGGACGGCGTGCCGTTCGACGGCGGCGCCGCCGAGGACGCGGACCTGGTGATCGGCTCGGGCCGCTTCATCCCCGGCTTCGAAGAGCAGCTGAAGGGCGCCAAGGTCGGCGAGGAAAAGACCATCGAGGTCACTTTCCCCGAGGACTATCAGGCCAAGAACCTGGCCGGGAAGCTGGCCACCTTCGACGTCAAGGTGAAGGCCATCAAGGCCGAGGCCGAGACGACCGTCGATGACGAATTCGCTCAGCGCATCGGGCTGGAGAGCCTGGACAAGCTCAAGGACCTCCTGCGTCAGAACCTGAACCAGCAGTACGCCGGCGCCGCCCGCTTCAAGCTGAAGCGCGCCCTGCTGGACGCTCTGGACGCCGCCCACAGCTTCGACCTGCCGCCCAAGATGGTCGAGGCCGAGTTCGACGGCATCTGGAAGCAGGTCGAGGCTGACAAGGAAGCCGGCCGCCTGACGCCCGAGGACGCCAAGAAGTCCGACAAGAAGCTCAAGGAAGAATACAGGAAGATCGCCGAGCGCCGCGTTCGCCTGGGTCTGGTGCTGGCCGAGATCGGCCGGGCCAACAACGTCGGCGTCTCCGATCAGGAGCTGAACCAGGCCATCATGCAGGAAGCCCGCAACTATCCGGGCCAGGAGAAGGCGGTGCTGGACTTCTATCGCCAGAACCCCGGCGCGGCCGCCCAGATGCGCGCCCCGATCTATGAGGAGAAGGTCTGCGACCTGATCTTCACCCTGGCCGAGGTCAAGGACACGCCGATCTCCAAGGAGGATCTGCTCAAGGACGAGGACGAGGGCTGATCTGAGCCTTCGACCTCGGGCTCCGGCCCTCTGTGACGCCGGCGTAATGATGCGCCCAACGGTTGTCATCAATCTCCGTTAGCGAACCGCCATCGGCTGCACACTGTGGCCCCCCGGGGAGGCGTTCATGTCTTTTTCAGTGGCCCTGTTAGCGGCGATCGGGGCGTTTCAGGCCGTTCCGCAAGAGACCGCCGATCCTGACGCCCTACCCGACGTCGTGGTCGAGGGGCGCAGGCTCGACGAGGCGACCCGCGACTTTGTCGGTCAGGTCGCCGCTCCTCCCAGAGGCCGGGGGCTTGCGCTCTGGCGAGGTCGCCTGTGCGTGGGCGCGGTCGGTTTTCAGCGGGAAGCGGGCCAGTATCTGGTCGACCGCGTTTCCACCGTCGCCGAGGATCTGGGCGTCGATATCGGCGATCCGGGATGTACGCCCAACGTCATCATCGCCGGTGCGGAGGATGGTCAGGCGATGGCGCGCGAGCTGGTAGGCCGTGAGCGTCGGGCCTTCGACACCAACATCTCCGGCGCGAACCGTCCTGATGGTGCTCTCGAGGACTTCATCGGTTCGACGCGCCCGATCCGCTGGTGGCACGTCAGCCTGCCAATCGACTCAGAGACTGGGGCCCCGGCCGTCCGCATCCCCGGTCAATGCACCGGCAGTTGCGACAGCATCTACGACTACGCCCCGACCCTCGCCGTGAATGCCGCGTCCCGGCTGAACAGCCAGATCCGGGACGACCTGCAGAAGGTCATCGTCGTTATCGACGTCGACGCCCTGGGCAATGCCAGCTTCACCCAGATCGCGGACTACGTGTCCATGATCGCCCTGGCCCAGGTCGATCCCCAGGCCGACACGCGCGGTTTCAATACCATCCTGAACCTGTTCCAGCCGACCGTGGCGGTGGACGAATACCTGACCGACTGGGACCTCGCCTATCTGCGCGGCCTCTATTCCGCCGACCAGACCGAGGTCGACGGCCGTCGCAACGCGCGCGCTGTCGCCGACGCCATGGCCGACGCCCGGCTGGACGCCCCCGAGGCCTACTAGGCGGTCAACAGGTTTCGTTGGCGCAGGAAGCCGCGCAGTAGGCGGTACCTTCGCCACGCCCTAGGCATAGGTGGTAGTAGGTCCAATAACACTCGTCCTCAATGCACGTCTGGGCCTGAACTGGCGCTGTTGATGCCGGGGCCACAAGAGCTGCACCAGCCACCGCGAGCGCAAGTACAGTCGAACGGATGAACTTCATAGCGTCCTCCATGAGTGACCATGCCGTGTTGCGCTATCGATTTTTTCAACTTCCGGTTTGTTCGACCTAGCTAAGGTGATGGCATGAGGTGCTGCCCGGGCAGGCTGGGCGTTGTGGTCGCGGCTTGGGTCTTGGCTTGTGGGGTCGCGTCACATGTGCACGCTCAGTCAGCCGTCCAGCAGGCCCCGGCGACCGTCGATGACGTCGTCGTCGAGGGCGTCCGACTTCGCGAGCGTGCAGAGACCTTCGTTGATCGTGCAGCAGCGCCTGCTCGGGGCCGGGGTCTCGGTCGCTGGCAGGGGCGTGTCTGCGCCGCTGTGGTCAATCTGCGCGCGGAGATCGCTCGCCCCATCGTCGAGCGGGTATCCGACATGGCGGCTGGCCTTGGCCTTCGGATCGGGGGCGACGGCTGTGACGCGAACGTAGTGATCGTGTTCGCCGCCGACGCCACGGCCATGGTCGGAACCTTAGCAGAGGAACGACGTCGCGCGTTTCGGCCGGGAACCAGCGGGCTCGAACGAGGCGAGCGCGCTTTTCAGGCATTTTTGAACGGCGACCGTCCCGTGCGCTGGTGGCACCTCAGCATGCCCGTCGACGCGGAGACGGGTGCTCGAGCGACACGCCTGCCTGGAGACATAAGGTCAGGCGGCGCCCCGTCAGCTCCCTATGTCTCGACCATTGCCTCTCGCCTGAACACACAGGTCCGAGATGACATCTTCAAGGCCCTGATCTTCGTGGACATCGATCAACTCCACGATGTCACGGCGGCCCAGCTTGCCGACTATCTGGCCCTCGTGGCCCTCGCGCAGATCGATCCCGAAGCCGAGCTCGTCGGCTACGATAGCATCCTGAACCTGTTCGTCGAGCGGTCGGGTGCGCCCGATGGGCTGACCGATTGGGACCGCAGCTTCCTCGAGGCGCTGTACACGACCCTGGATGAGCCGCAGGGACCACAGAACGCCGCAGCCCAGGCCGATGCGGTAGCGGGTGCCCTCGCGCGCCGGCGCGAGGCAGACCGGACGACGTCTACGCCGGACTGAGCGTCTTGCGCACCGGCGGGTGTGTGGCGATATGCTGGACACAAGGCGGCGGCCGTTTCGAGTCGCGCCAGTCCATCAGCGAGATCCTATGACGCGCGACCCCCTCGACCTCATCTCGAACAACCTCGTCCCCATGGTGGTGGAGCAGTCCAGCCGGGGGGAGCGGGCGTTCGACATCTTCTCGCGCCTGCTGCGCGAGCGGATCATCTTCCTGACCGGGCCGTTCGAGGACGGCATGGCCAGCCTGATCTGCGCCCAGCTGCTGTTCCTGGAATCGGAGAACCCCAAGAAGGAAATCTCCATGTACATCAACAGCCCTGGCGGCCAGGTGTCGTCGGCGCTCGCGATCTACGACACCATGCAGTACATCAAGTCGCCGGTTTCGACGGTGGTCATGGGCATGGCGGCCTCGGCCGGCTCCCTGATCCTGACGGCGGGCGAGGCGGGCCAGCGCATCGCCCTTCCGAACGCACGCGTCATGGTGCACCAGCCGTCCGGCGGCTTCCGTGGCCAGGCCTCGGACATCGAGCGTCACGCCGAGGACATCCGCTACACCAAGCGCCGCCTGAACGAGATCTACGTCAAGCACACCGGCCGGACCTATGAGGAGGTCGAGACGACCCTGGACCGCGACCACTTCATGAGCGCGGAAGAGGCCAAGGCCTGGGGCATCGTCGACCACGTCTACGACCGCCGCGAGCAGGCCGACGAAGACGGCGTCAAGACGGTCTGAGGCCGACGTAAGCGGTGGCGCAGTCCACGCGAGACCAGTCCGGAACCCTCGAGGTGGAGGGTGAAACCTACGTCTGGGAGCTGCGCCGCCAGCCGCGTCCGGTCGCCGGTGGCGGCTGGGAGGGCGTGGCCGTCAGCCTGCGCCATCAGGACTTCAAGCGCGAAGCCATCGTGCAGTTCCCGCCGCCGTTGCGTCCCAACGGGCGGCCGGACGTGGAGAAGCAGAAGGTCGACCTCGACGCGGTCCGCAATGCGGTGACGGCCGCCATCGAAGCGGGCTGGGACCCCGCCTCGCGCGGCAAGGCCGTGGTGTTCGATGTCGACGCCGAGGGGCGCTGATCCGGGCTAAGGGCGGCCCTTGAAGACGCGAAACCCCGCGTGATCAGCGATCTGCAGCATCTCAGTGTCGCCGGAGGTGTCGCCGTACGCCGCCGCCAGCCGCAGGTCAGCGCCATAGGCCGCGTAGAGCCGCCGAACCTTCTCTTCGCCCCGACAGTTGGGGCTCTCGAAGTGGCCGGTGAGTCGATCCTCGGCGTCGAACGTCAGTTCCGTCCCCAACAACCCGTCGGCACCCAGCCTGCGCGCGAACGGCGCGACCGTCAGGGCAGGGGAGGCCGTGACGATGACCCGGTGTGCGCCCTTCGCGCCCCAGTCCGCCCAGGTCTTGAGCGCATCCGGCCGCATCAGCTTGGTCCACGCCCGCGCCGCATAGGCCTCGGCGTCGGCCTCCAGCTCGGCACGACTGATCCCTTGCAGGAACTCCTTCACCGCCGCAGCCTTGATCGCGCCCCGGTCGCGGTCTCGGGCATAGGCTGCCGTCGCCGGGGCCAGACGAACGAGACCCAGCGCCCAACGCCGGCGCCCTGCCCGCTGTCTCAGAAAGCTCGTGAAACTGTCCCGGACCGTCAGGGTGCCGTCGAAGTCGAACGCGACGATCGGCTGGCCGGGAGCGGGGGGCTGGCGAAGGCCCGGCGCGGCCCCCATCTCAGTCATGCGCCGCAATCCCCGTCATGTCTGTCGCGTCCATCGAACCATCCCCGGCGAAGCCTGTTTCGGCCCCGAATACGGGGTTGTGGCGGCGCTCCGGATGGGGGATTGTCATTTTTTGAATATCTTCGCGTCCATAGTGGTGGAATCAACGCGAAGGAAGCGCGTTCCCTCCCCGGAACGTGAGAGTGAGAAGGGTCCATGACCAAAGCCGCCGGCACCGACGCCAAGTCGACGCTCTACTGCTCCTTCTGCGGGAAGAGCCAGCACGAGGTGCGAAAGCTCATCGCCGGACCGACCGTGTTCATCTGCGACGAGTGCGTCGAGCTGTGCATGGACATCATCCGCGAAGAGCACAAGATCGGCTTCGTCAAGTCCAAGGACGGTGTCCCGACGCCCAAGGAAATCCGCGAGGTCCTGGACGACTACGTCATCGGCCAGAGCCACGCCAAGAAGGTCCTCTCGGTCGCGGTCCACAACCACTACAAGCGCCTGAACCACGCGACGAAGAACAACGACGTCGAACTGGCCAAGTCCAACATCATGCTGATCGGGCCGACCGGCTCGGGCAAGACGCTCTTGGCCCAGACGCTGGCGCGCATCATCGACGTGCCCTTCACCATGGCCGACGCCACGACCCTGACCGAGGCGGGCTATGTCGGCGAGGACGTCGAGAACATCATCCTGAAGCTGCTTCAGGCGTCGGACTACAACGTCGAGCGGGCCCAGCGAGGCATTGTCTACATCGACGAGATCGACAAGATTTCGCGCAAGTCCGACAACCCCTCCATCACCCGCGACGTCTCGGGCGAGGGCGTGCAGCAGGCCCTGCTGAAGATCATGGAGGGCACTGTCGCCTCCGTGCCCCCGCAGGGCGGCCGCAAGCATCCCCAGCAGGAGTTCCTGCAGGTCGACACGGCCAACATCCTGTTCATCGTCGGCGGCGCCTTCGCGGGGCTGGAGAAGGTGATCTCCGCGCGCGGCCAGGGCGCCTCGATCGGCTTCGGCGCCAAGGTGAAGGAAGTCGATGAGCGCCGGACGGGCGACATCCTGAAAGGCGTGGAGCCCGATGACCTGATGCGCTTCGGCCTGATCCCGGAGTTCATCGGCCGTCTACCGGTCCTGGCGACCCTGGAAGATCTGGACGAGGCGGCTCTGGTCAAGATCCTGACCGAGCCCAAGAACGCCCTGATCAAGCAGTACAAGCGCCTGTTCGAGATGGAGAACGTCGGCCTGACCTTCACCGACGACGCCCTGTCGGCGGTGGCCAAGAAGGCGATCACGCGCAAGACCGGCGCGCGCGGCCTGCGCTCCATCCTGGAGGGCATCCTGCTCGAGACCATGTTCGAACTGCCGACCTTCGACGGTGTCGAGGAGGTTGTGGTCAACGCCGAGGTCATCGAAGGCAAGGCTCAGCCTCTGCTCATCTATGCCGAGAAGAAGAAGGCGGCGGACGGCGCGGCCTGAAACCGACCGGCGCTGAAGTGACGAGGGCCCCCGGAGCGATCCGGGGGCCCTTCGTCTTCCTCCCTCCCCGTGCCGGGGAGGGAGGAAAGCGCGCTGTTTTTCTCAATCATCCAACGACGCCCGGATTTCGTCAGTGGAATCAACGCCCGTCCTGTTCGAGACGCGCTGAACGCGCCCTCATATCCGGGTGTGTT
>NZ_LJHU01000132.1 GCF_001295975.1 Brevundimonas sp. AAP58
GGAGCGCCTGCCGTGACGCGACTGACGGTCATCGGCTCGATCAATCTGGATCTCGTCGCCACCGCGCCGCGTCTGCCCGTCGCGGGCGAGACGGTGACGGGGGCGACGCTGGCCCGCCACCCCGGCGGCAAGGGGGCCAATCAGGCGCTCGCGGCGGCGCGGCTGGGGGCCGAGGTCGCCCTGTTCGGCCGGGTCGGCGATGACGCCATGGCGGACGAGGCACTGGCCTTGCTGCGGCTGGGCGGGGTCGAACTCAAGGGCGTGGCAGTCGATCCCGATGCTCCGACGGGGGTGGCGCTGATCGCGGTCGATCCGTCGGGCGAGAACCAGATCGTGGTCGCGGCGGGGGCAAACCACGCGGTGACGGTCGCCGATCTGCCGGAGCGCCTCGCGGGCCCGGTCGTGCTCCAGCTGGAACTGCCGATCCCGGTGGTCGAGGCGGCTGTGGCGCGGACGCAGGGGTTCGTCGCGGTGAACCTGGCCCCCGCCTCTCCGGTGTCGGACGCGCTTTTGGCGCGCGCCGACCTGTTGATCGTCAACGAGGGTGAGGCGGCCTTCTATGGCGAGCGGCTGCACGCCGGCGGCGGGCGGCTGATCGTGACGCTCGGCGCGGCGGGCACCGTCATGTTCGAGGCGGGCCGGGAGGTCGCGCGGGCCACGCCACCGAAGGTCTCGGTGGTCGATTCGACCGGGGCGGGCGACGCCTTCGTCGGCGCGGTCGTTGTGGCCCTGAGCGAGGGTATGACGGTCGAGACGGCGCTGGCCTTCGCCTGCGCGGCGGGGGCGGTGGCGGCAACGAAGCCAGGGGCTCAGCCGTCGCTGCCAAGCCGGGCGGAGATCGAGGCGATCCTGGGGACCGGCTGACTCGCCTCAGCCGGGCGAACCCATGTAGTCCCGCTTGCTCAAGGGGACCCCGGCCTGACGCAGCAGGCCGTAGGCCGTCGTCAGGTGGAAGTAGAAGTTCGGCAGGGCGAAACCGGTCAGATACGGCCGACCCTCGAACGTCATCTGGCCGCCGGGGAAGGTCACGACGACTTCCTTGCCCTCCTGCCCGTCGATGGCGTCGCGCGGGACGGAGGCGATGTAGGCTAGGGTCTGGGCGATGCGACCCTTCAGCTCGGCGATCGTGACCTCGCTGTCGTCATGGACGGGCGCGGCGACGCCGGACAGTCGGGCGATGCACAGCTTGGGACTATCGCAGGCGATCTGTACCTGTTTGCGCAGAGGATGCATGTCGGGCGCGAGGCGCGTGTCCAGCCAGGCCTCGGCATCCTGACCGGTCGCGGCGGCGTGGGCCACGGCCTTGTCGAGCAGGGCGTCGAGCGCGCGCAGGCCCCGGGTGAAGGCCGGGACGCCGAGGTCGTAGAGTTCGGTGGCCATGATTGCTCTCCTGGAAGGTTCAACCGGCTTAGCGGGCCGGGCAGTCGCTGTCAGCCGAAGCTGCCGTCAGAAGGTGACGACCAGCCGCACGACCTCCCCCGCATGAAGCCGGTCGAACCCTGCGTTGATATCGTCGAGCGGGATCATGCCGCTCATCAGCCGGTCGACCGGAAGGCGGCCCTGGCGGTAGAGGGCGACGTAGCGGGGGATGTCGCGGCTGGGCACGCAGGTCCCGATGTAGGAGCCCTTCAGCGTGCGCTCCTCGCCCACCAGGGAGACGACGTTGACCGGGAGCGCGGAGTCGGGCGGCGGCAGGCCGGCGGTGACGGTCAGACCGCCGCGCCGCGTCATTTTCCAGGCGGCTTCCAGAGCTCGGACCGATCCGGCCATCTCGACGGCAACGTCGGCGCCGCCATTGGTCAGGGCGCGGACGTGATCGATGGCGTCGGGGGCAGCGGCGTTGACGGTATGGACGGGACCTAAGGTGCGGGCGAGCGCCAGCTTGTCTTCCGACAGGTCGACGGCGACCACGGGCGAGGCCCCGCAGGCCAGCGCGCCGAGGACGCTGGCGAGGCCCACGCCCCCGAGGCCAACCACGACCACGCTCTGGCCCGCGCGCACCTGGGCGGTGTTCACCACCGCGCCGACGCCCGTCAGGACCGCGCAGCCGAACAGGGCGGCCTCTTCGAAGCTCAGGATCGGGTCTATCTTCACCAGCGACCGGCGCGACACCACCGCCCGCTCGGCGAAGGCGGAGCAGCCGAGGTGGTGGTTCAGAGCCTCGCCCTCGTGGAAGATGCGGCGACCGCCGGACAACAGCTCGCCCCGGCCATTGGCCGCCGCGCCGGGTTCGCACAGCGCCGGGCGCCCCTCCGCGCAAGGAGCGCAGTGGCCGCAGGACGGCATAAAGACCATGGCCACATGATCCCCGATGGCGAGATCCGTCACGCCGTCTCCGAGTGCCTCGATCACACCGGCGGCCTCATGGCCCAGCGCCATTGGGAGCGGTCGCGGTCGGTCGCCGTTGATGACGCTGAGGTCGGAATGGCAGAGACCCGCGGCCTTGATGGCCACCAGCACCTCACCGGGGCCGGGCGGGTCGAGGGTGACGGTCTCGAGGCTCAGCGGGCGGCTGTCAGCATAGGGCCGGGTGGCTCCGGACTGGCGCAGGACGGCGGCACGGGCGGTGACTGGCGACATGGGGGCCCCGTTAAACGAATGACCTTCGATAGGCGCTTGACGTCGCGGAGGCCAAGCCCGAGCCTTCGTCCATAAGCCCCGTGCACCCAGGCGAAAGCCCGGGGTCCAGACGCGGACGTGACAGCTGACGGTTCGCGCTATGCGAGGTTCGAGTCGGCTGGGTCTGTTATCTGGATCCCGGTCCTCGCCGGGGTGACCGGAGAAGAACATGACGAGGAAACATGGCCGGAACCATCGAACGCACGCACCGCAACGACTATCGCCGCTTCCAGGCCATCTCGACACGCTGGATGGATAACGACGTCTACGGCCATGTGAACAACGTGGTCTATTATTCCTTCTTCGACACGGCGGTGAACCGGCTGCTGGTCGTGTCGGGGCAGCTGGACATCCACCACGGCAAGGTCATCGGCCTGGTCGCCGAGACGGGGTGCCGATACTTCTCCCCGACTGCGTTTCCCGACGAGATCGAGGCGGGCGTGCGGGTGGCGCATGTCGGCACCTCATCGGTGCGCTACGAGATCGGCCTGTTCAAGAAGAACGAGGACGAGGCCGCTGCGGTGGGCTTCTTCGTCCATGTCTACGTAGATCGCGAGACGAACCGGCCGGTGCCGTTGAGCGACGGCATGCGGGGGTTCCTGGCGAGCCTGGCGACCTAGTCGTCCATATAGCCAAGCAGCACCAGCGCGCCGACGGCCGTCAGGACGCCCAGTGCGAAGGCGGCGACGATGGAGCCGGTGGCGACGGCGGTCGATACGGTCACAGGCCGGGCCTCGTACCATTCGACGATGTCGGCCTCGCCCTCATCGGCGGCGTCTTCGTAGGTGTCGGCGGTGCTCATCTCAGGGCTCCTGTCGGGGTCTGGACATCAACCCGCGTCAAGCGCAGCGGTTCCGGCCCCTCCGCCGTGACAGGCTCGCGACCTTCGGCTAGATGCGGCTCACCCAGACCTGATCGCGCTCAAGCAGCGAGCGACCGCGTCGCGAGCGTTAGCGCCCTTACGAGACAAACATGGCCGGCCATTCCAAGTTCAAGAACATCATGCACAAGAAGGGTCGCGCCGACGCGGCCCGGTCCAAGCTGTTCTCCAAGCTGTCACGCGACATCACCGTGGCGGCCAAGTCCGGCCTGCCCGACCCGGCCATGAACCCGCGCCTGCGCCTGGCGGTCAACAACGCCAAGGCCGAGAGCCTGCCCAAGGACGTCATCCAGCGCGCTATCAACAAGGCCTCGTCCGGCGACGTCGATACGATGGAGGAGATCCGCTACGAGGGTCGCGGCCCCGGCGGCGTCGGCATCATCGTCGAGGCCCTGACCGACAACCGCAATCGCGCGGGATCCAACATCCGCGCCGCCTTCACCAAGAACGGCGGGGCGCTGGGCGAGATGAACTCGGTGGCCTTCATGTGGGACCGGGTCGGCCGCATCATCTATCCGGCGGAAGCGGGTAGCGAGGACGCTGTGATGGAGGCCGCCATCGAGGCGGGCGCCCAGGACGTCGAGAGCGATCTGGTCAAGCCCGACATCTATGAGGACGCGCCGGGCCACACCATCTGGACCGCCTTCGAGGACCTGAACGATGTGGCCGAGGCCATGTCCAAGGTGCTGGGCGACCCGAAATCGACCGCCATCGTCTGGAAGCCTCAGTCGACGGTGCCGGTGACCGGCGAGACGGTCGGCACGCTGATGAAGCTGCTGGACGCGCTCGACGCCGAGGACGACGTGCAGAACGTCTACTCCAACGAGGACATCTCCGACGAGGACCTGGCGAAGTACGCGGGCTGATCGTCAAGGCCGCCTCGGTCATTGTTCGCTAACCCTGTTTGCGGCATGACTGGAACGGATGGCGAACACACCGATTCATAACGGGGCGACCCGCATCCTGGGCCTCGATCCCGGCCTCAGGCGCACCGGCTGGGGCGTGGTGGTCAGCGAGGGCTCCCGGCTGGCGTGGGTCGCCCATGGTGTTGTCAGTCCGCCCGACACCCTGCCCCTGTCGGAGCGCCTGCTGTGGCTGCTGGACAAGGTCGGCGAGGTCTGCGCCGCCCATGCCTGTGACGAGGCGGCGATCGAGGAGGTGTTCGTCAACGTCAATCCATCCTCCACGCTGAAGCTGGGCCAGGCGCGGGCGGCGGTGATGCTGGCCCCAGCGCGGGCGGGGCTGTCGGTGGCGGAATACTCGCCCAACCTGATCAAGAAGGCGGTGGTCGGGGCCGGACACGCCGACAAGACCCAGATCGCCTTCATGGTGAAGCGACTGCTGCCGACGTGCGGCGAGGTCAAGGCCGACGCCGCCGACGCGCTCGCCGTGGCCATCACCCATGCGCAGCTCAGGAAGCGCGCGATCCTCCACCGCAAAGCGGGGGAGGGGGACCGCGAAGCGGTGGAGGG
>NZ_LJHU01000133.1 GCF_001295975.1 Brevundimonas sp. AAP58
CCCTCATCCGACCTCGCTTCGCTCGGCCACCTTCTCCCGCAAGGGGAGAAGGGATGTTAGGCGAACTCACCCGCAATTCCCCTTTTCCGTCAACGCCTCTCCGCGCTGAGACCCAAAACACCGAACGGCGCTCCCGCCTCGCTTACAATGGCCGGTTTCACCGCGGCGGGGACGCCGCCGGACGGAGAGAGGGGCCATGCCGGATTTCGAGAACGCCGCGTCCTGGGACGACGCAGACCCGCCGACGCGCGGGGTCTGGTACGACGCCGAGCCCGACACGCGCCAGCGGGGCGCCAAGCCGGCGCCCGCCCCGCGCGGCGGCTATCGCATCCGCTCCGACGAGACCTGGGCCAGGGCGCGCGACGCCTATCTGGCGGGCGAGACGGCCGAGGAGGTGGCCTTCCGCTTCGACCTGAGCATGGGGACCCTGCGCGAGCGCGCCCGCAAGGAAGGCTGGCGCCGCGCCGACCAGGACGACCCTGAGTGGGGCTACCGCTCGGAACGCGGTTCCTCGCTGCATGAGCCCGGGGCGGAGGAACGCCTCGACGATCGCTGGGGCCACATCTCCGACGACGAGGGCTATGCGTCGCTGGCGGAGCGGGCGCTCTATCAGCTGCGCCGGGCGATGGCCCAGGGGCGCGGCGGGGCGGCCGCCAGCTGGATGCGGGTCCACGACCGCCTCATGGCCCGCGCCGAGATCGAGGAGGCCCGCAAGGCCAAGGCCGAAGCCGACGCCCGCCGCGACGCCGACATGGCCGAGGTCGACGCCCGCGCCCGCGCTCTCGTGGACGAGATGGCCCAGAAGGCCCGGCTCCGCGACCTGGCCCGCGCCGCGGCTCAAAGCCCGGCCCCGGCTTCCGGCGCCGATGTGGCCCGCGCCCCGATCGACGCCGAGCTGGAGCGTCTGGCCCGGGTCGGCGCCGACCTCGACGCTCCGGGCCGCGATCCGGTGTCCGGGTCGATTTCAGACGGTTCAGACGGTTCGCACGCGTTTTCCGCCCCGCCCGGCGGCCGCGATCCCTGATCCTCCGAAGCCTTGGCGAAGGAGGACTACTGCAGCCGCCAGACGCCGCTGAGGTTGCGCCATTCGCTGGGGCCGATCAGGCGCTGGTGGGCGTAGCGGACGCTGTGCAGCGGGCCGTCCAGGGTGCGGTGCCAGAAATCCAGGAACTTCTCCAGCTCCGGGAAGTGGGGCGCCAGGTCGTACGCCTGCCAGACATAGGTCTGGAGCAGGGAGGGGCTGTCGGGCATGCGGTAGGTGATCTCGGCCGTGGTCAGGCCGTAGCCCTTGAGCTGGAGGTCGAGTTCGGCGTGGTCGGCGGCGTGGCCCATGCGGGCGGTCCTCTGCTGGCCCCGGGAAAGGGCGGGTTGCGCGCCGGCGCCCCCGCCCGGCCGATCGCTCCTGCGGAGGTGGAGCCCCGGCGCGAGAGGCGGCGCCGACGAGGGAGATGCTGCCGCAGGAATCGTGACGGATCAATGAACAAAAACGTTGGGAATCAGGGGCTTATCAGCAGCGCCCCGTGACTGCTGCCACGCCGGACGGAACGGCCTCAGGCCAGCCGCGTGGCGAAGGCCCGGCCGGCCGGGGCGGCGGCCTTCGGCCCCAGCACGGCGGTGGCGGCGCGGCCGGGCTGGATCGTGCGACGCCCCGCCTCGGCCACGGCCTGCGCGGTCACGGCGTCGATGCGGGCGGCGGTCTCTTCCGACGGAATGGGCCGGTCGAACATCAGGGTCTGGGCGGCCATGCGGCCGGCGCGGCTGGCGGGGCTCTCGTCCGACATCCACAGCCCGGCCTTGAGCACGGCCCTGGCGCGGGACAGCTCCGCCTCGGTCGGCCCCTGATCGGCCAGGTCGCGGATCTGGTCGGCGGTCAGCTCGGCCAGCTCCACCGCCCGCTCGGCGGATGCGCCCGCGTAGACGCCCAGGATGCCCGCGTCGTCATAGGGATCGTGCCAGGCGTCGATGGCATAGGCCAGACCCCGCTCCTCGCGCGCGGTCTGGAACAGCCGGCTGGCCATGCCGCCCCCCAGGATCTCGCCGAACACCCGCATCGCCGGCGCGGCGGGGTCGGACGCCGAGACGCCGGGCAGCTCGAAGACGAGGTTGGCCTGTTCGATGCGGCGACTCAGGGCGGCCTGGCCTCCGGTGAAGGCGGCGGGTTGCGGCGCGTCGGCGGAGGCGGCCACGGCGTCGCCGAAGAAGCGTTCGGCGAGGCTCAGGAGCTCGTCCTCGTCCACGGCGCCGGAGACGGCCACGGTCATGCGATCGGGCGAATAGAGCCGGGCGCGCCAGGCCTGCATCGTCGCCCGGTCGGCGGAGGCCAGGCTCTCGACCGATCCCAGGATCGGCCGGCCCAGCGGCTGGCCGGCGAAGGCCCGCGTCTGGGCCATCTCGAAGACGTGGTCGTCGGGCGTGTCGAAGGCCTCGGCGATCTCCTGGGCGACGACATCCTTCTCCCGCTCGATCTCGGCCGGATCGAGCGTGGGCCGGAAGACGAGGTCGGAGACGATCTGCATGGCCAGCGGCAGGGAGCCGTCCAGAGCGCGGACGTCGAAGCTGGTGCGCTCATAGCCGGTCGCGGCGTTGATCGACCCGCCCTCGGCCTCGATGCGCTCGACGATGTCGCGCGCGCCCATCTCGCCCGCCCCCTTGAACACGAGGTGCTCCAGCAGGTGCGACCAGCCCGAGCGGTCCTCCGGCTCCCACCGCGCCCCGCCCTTGACGGCGACGGTCAGAGCCAGCGTCCGCAGCCCCAGCATGGGGTCGCAGACGACGCGCACGCCGTTCGACAGGGTGTGCAGCCGGGGGCTCACGCGCGGCCTCTCAGGCGGCGGATCAGCAGGGCGACGTAGACGCCGGCCAGGGCCAGGGCGAGGCCGAACCAGGTCAGGGCGTATCCCAGATGGTTGTTGGAGAAGGCGGCGGGCGGCGCGGAGGCGACCAAGGCCTCCCACTCCGGATTGGGGCTGACGAGGGCGAACAGGGTGAACTCCGACGGCGGGGTCGTGGCGCCGAGCGCCCGCGCCATCGCGGCGTTGTCCCGACCGTAGAAGCGCGTCCCTTCCGGCGCGGGGGTCATGGCGCCCGGCGGCGGCGTGCGGCGCAGCTCCACCGTCAGGCTGAGCGGCAGGGTGGAGGGCGCGACGCGGGGGCGGTCGGAGACGCTCTCAGGCACGAAGCCCCGATCGACGAGGAAGGTCTGGCCGAGGCCCTCGGGCATGCAGGCCGAGATCAGCCGAAAGCCGGGCGCTCCGTCCTGGATCGAGCGCAGCTCGACGAACGGCGCGGTCGGCAGGCCCCGGCACAAGACAAGCGCCCTGCGGAACTCCGGATCGGGCGAGGCGAGGACGTCTGCGAGAAGGGCGGGGGGCTGGGCGGCCGCCGCCTCGGCGCGGGCGATGAGGTCGGTCTTCCAGGCCAGACGCTGGGACTGCCAGACGCCCAGCCCGATGAGCAGGCCGAGCGCCGGGATCAGCAGGACCGTCAGCAGCCAGGGAAAGCCCGGCCGGGCGCCGGCCTCAGCCAAAGGTGACGTAGACGAAGGCGAAGAGGAACAGCCAGACCACGTCCACGAAGTGCCAGTACCAGGCCGCCGCCTCGAAGCCAAAGTGCTTCTCCGGGCGCAGCTGGCCGGCCAGCAGGCGGATGAGGCAGACGGCCAGGAAGATGGTTCCCACCAGCACGTGGAAGCCATGGAAGCCCGTGGCCATGAAGAAGATGGAACCATACAGCCCCGAGCCCGCCGCTTCGTCGTTGAAGAACAGGTTCTCGTGGATGATGTGGTAGTATTCATACGCCTGCACACCGGTGAACAGCACGCCCAGCGCCACGGTGATGATCAGGCCCAGACGCGCACCGTTCCGGTCGCCGACTTGCAGGGCATGGTGAGCCCAGGTCACCGTGGTGCCCGACAGCAGCAGGATCACGGTGTTCAGCAGCGGCAGCGACCACGGGTCCAGCGTCTCGACACCGCGCGGCGGCCAGGTCGACCAGGCCGCGGCCGTCTCGGCCCAGCTGGAGATCTCCGGAATGTTCGTGCGCGCCTCGTTGAAGAGGGCCATCTCGAAGAACATCCAGAAGAAGGCGGCGAAGAACATGATCTCCGACGCGATGAACAGCGTCATGCCGTAGCGCAGGCCGATGGAGACGACGGGCGTGTGGTCGCCCTTCTGGCCCTCGCGGATCACGTCCCACCACCAGGCGCCCATGCCGTACAGCGTGCCCGCCAGACCCGCGAAGAACAGCCACGAGGTGCCTTCCGGCATGCCGAACAGGCCCTTCATCCACATGACCGCGCCGACCATCATGACGGTGACGGTGATGGAGCAGATCAGCGGATAGGGGCTGGGGTCGACCAGGTGATAGTCGTGGTGCGGAGCGGCGTGGGCCATGTCGTGTCCGGGTCAGGCGGTAGGAGTTTGCGGCAGGCTATAGCGTCGGGTTTCAGCCCGCGCCAGTGGCGCCGCCGCCGGAGGCGGGACTTGTCGAAGATGCGTCTTCCGAAGAGGGATAGAAGGTGTAGCTGAGGGTGATCTCCTCGACCCCGTCGGTCTCGGCATTCCGGGCGATCAGGGGATCGACGAAGTACTGGACCGGGAACTGGATGGTCTGGCCGGGCGCGATGGTCTGGTCGTCGAAGCAGAAGCACTGCAGCTTCTGGAAATACTGGCCGGTCTGCTCGGGGACCACGTTGTAGCTGGCGCGCGCCGCGATCGGCCGGTCGGAGGTGTTGGTCACGTCGAAATAGGCCAGGCCGGTCTCGCCGATGCGGACGGTCTGGGTCACCTGCTCGGCCTTGAAGGTCATGGGCAGGTTGCGGACGTTCGTGTCGAAGCGGACCTTGACCGTGCGGTCCAGGACGATTTCGGAAGGCTTGTCGGCCCGCATGGTCGTGCCGCCGAAACCGGTGACCCGGCAGAACAGGTCATACAGCGGCACGGCGGCGAAGGCCGCGCCGGTCATGGTCAGGACGACGCCGGCGCAGGCCAGCGCGACGGCGCGGGTGGACCAGCGGGTTTTGCGCTCTTCGCCCATCAGCGCGCGGCCTCCGCGGTCGCGGCGGCGTTCAGCGCCTTTCGCTCTTCCAGATTGGACTGCATGCGCAGGAAGGTCGTCAGGAAGATCAGGACGATGAAGCCGACCAGGCCCAGTGCGATCCAGAGGCTGCGACGATTGCGGGCCTGAAGCTGTTCGGGGGTCAGGAGGGTCGGCATTACAGGGCTCCGAATGGCGCGAACCGTTCGACCAGCAGGGCGGCGAACAGGGCCATCAGGTACAGGATCGAAAAGGCGAAAAGATTGCGTGCCGGTTTGGCCTCGGCGCGCACGTCATACAATGCGGCCTCTCGCCCCACGGCCTCGGCCTTGTCGGGTTGATCGCCCGCGCGGGAGCGCCAAAGCCGGAACGCGAGCGCCAGAAACAGCAGGCCGCCGGCGACCGAAACGGCCAGATAGATCGGCCCGCCGAGACCCGTCAGGCCGGGGGCGATCGCCACCGGAACGAACACGAGCGAATAGAGCAGGATCTGCAGCCGGGTCGACTTGGCGCCGCGCGCCACCGGCATCATCGGAATGCCCGCCTTGGCGTAGTCGCCGGTCGAATAGAGCGCCAGCGCCCAGCTGTGCGGCGGGGTCCACAGGAAGATGATGAGGAACAGCAGCCACGCCTGCCACGGGGCCTCGCCCGTGGCCGCCGCCCAGCCGATCACGGGAGGGAACGCCCCCGCCGCCCCGCCGATGACGATGTTCTGGGGCGTCCGGCGCTTCAGCATCAGGGTGTAGAAGACGGCGTAGTAGACGATCGTCAGGAGCAGGAGCCCCGCTGCCGTCCAGTTGGTGTTCATGCCCAGGAGGGTGACAGAGAAGACCGACAGAACGACACCGAAGGTCAGGGCGTCGTTCGACTTCAGCCGCCCGGCCGCCACGGGACGCCCGCGCGTGCGTCGCATCAGGGCGTCGGTGTCGCCTTCCAGCGCCATGTTGAGGGCTCCGGCCGCGCCCGCGCCGACGGCGATGCACAGGATGGCGATCGCGGCGACCAGAGGGTTGATGTCAGCCCCCGCCACCACCAGCCCCGTCGCGGCGGTGAAGATCACCAGCGACATGACGCGCGGCTTCAGCAGCTGGAAGAAGTCTTCCGGCTGGGTGGTCGACAGGACGGGGGCGTCGGCTTGGGTCATGTCGTTCTTCTAATCCTCCCCCGTGAGCAAAGCGAAACGGGGGAGGGGGACCGCGAAGCGGTGGAGGGGGCGGCTCCAGACACGGTGTGCGCGTCCGGGC